>NZ_JBWKRS010000003.1:140130-267823 GCF_059419385.1 Pseudomonas sp. GW821-FHT05H12
CTTGCCGGCGATGGCGGCCTCAGGTTGTTCGCAAACCTTAAGGGCCTCATCGCCGGCAAGCCGGCTCCTACAGGTTGTTGAGTGCCTGGGCGGCCTGGGGGAGCTCCAGCTCGCTGAAGACGTGCACGCCATGGCGCTTGAGCAGCGCCGCCGTCACACCCTCACCGCTCACCTTCACACCCGAGAACGTGCCGTCATAGGTCAGCAGGTTGCCGCACGACGGGCTATTGGCCTTGAGAATGGCGATACGGATGTTGTGCTGCTGCACCAACGCCAGGGCTTGGCGGGCGCCGTCGAGAAACGCCTCGCTGAAATCCTCGCCGTCGGCGGTCAGCACCCGGGCACGGCCTTCCCATACGTCCACCCCCTGCCCGCCCGGAATTTCAGCCGCAGGCCTGGGGGTGGGCAACCCGCCGGACACTTCCGGACAGATCGCCACCACCCGCCCCTCAGCCTGCCATGCGGCCAACTGATCGAACGGCCCGCTGCCGGCGCCGTCGTAACGCACCTTGTGCCCGAGCAGGCAACGGCTGACTAGGATCTTTTCCATGGTTAAAACGGCTCGTTGCCGCGCCGGCGAAACCAGCCCGTGAGGGACAGCCGCTCACGCGTCGCCGGCAAAACTTCGTGGGGCACTTCGCCCGACAGGAACACCACCAGGCAACCGCCGTTGGGCTCTACGTCGTACTCTGCGCCGTCCTTGAGGTACATGCGCAACTGGCCGCCGTGTTCGGGCAGCCAGGCGTCATTCAAGTAGACCACTGCCGAGACCATGCGCCGGTCATCGTCGCGAAAGCGGTCCACATGCTTTAGGTAAAACGCCCCGGGCGGGTACATCGCAAAGTGGCTTTCGAAATCCTCAAGGCCCAGGAACAGATCGCGATTCATCGCCTGGCGCAGGCCGTCCATCAACCCCATGTAGGTGCCGCAAACGGCAGCATCGCCCTCTTCGAGCCATTGGATATGGTCACCGCGAATCCCCTCGCGGATCTCCTGCGCAGGCCCGCGCCCGACCGCTGCCGGCGCCAGCTCACCTTCGGCTTTACGTTTACGGCACTCAGCCGCCAATTCCAGGGTCAGAGCCTGGGGCAGGAAGCCGTCCTGCCGGGACCAGCCTTTTTCGGCGAGGTCGTCGACAATACGTTGCAACAGCGAGTGATCGAGGGGAATTTGCATGGCGCGCATAGTATCCATACGCCTGTGAATCCGACAGAGCCGCCGAGCGTCTGAATACACTTTAGTCAGGTGACCGATAGGATTTCTCGACAAATCCTACGCCCGACACGGACAATAGTGGCCGACTGACAGGAGTCCATATGCGTCGTTTGTTTTTTTCCGTGCTGATGTTCTGCGTTTTGCCCGCTTGGGCAGACGGCCATGACCAGTTGTACAAGGTCGCCGGCTGGGCCGAACAACGTGCGCATTTCAATGACGCCCTGAGTGCCGCCCAGCAACGCTACCGCAATAGCCTGCCGCCAGCGGTATACCAAGCGTTGGTGGACAACAGCAATAAACGCTTCGCCGCCCAGGCCGTAGACCAGCGTGCCGAGGCGCAGCTGCGCAAGAACCTGGCGGACCCCAAGCCCGCCCTGGCGTTTTTCCAGTCGCCCCTGGGCCGCAAGATTGTCGCCGCCGAGCTGCTCGCCACCCGCCGCGACCAACTGGCAAAGAACGCCCAAGGCCTGCCGAAAATCGAAACCGACGCCACCCGCAGCCTGATCATCGGTCACCTGGCCCAGGCGCTGCCAGCTCGCGAAGCGGGCGCAGAAGTCAGCCTGGCGATTGCCGGGGTGGCGGCCGACAGCCTGAGCCAGATGATCCCTGGCCTGCTGGGGGGCGGTCAGGCCCAAGGCATGTTGAATGGTCAGCGCGAGCGGTTGATGCAGCAGATCGACAAGGATCTGAACAACACGCTGCTGTACGTCTATCGGGATTTGTCTGACCCGGAGCTGGAAGAATTCGCCACGTTTGCCGAGTCACCGGACGGCAAGGCGTATTACCAGGCGGCGTTGGCGGCCATCCGCGCAGGGTTGGCGGTCGGCCAAAGCACCTCAAGCCTGTCGCAATAACCTTCCTTGTAGGAGCTGGCTTGCCAGCGATGGCGGCCTCAAGACGTGCGACACATCTGATGCCGCCATCGCCGGCAAGCCGGCTCCTACACAGGGGCGGTGTTATTTCAGATGGGCTGTTAGATACCGGAAGTACTCTTCTCGAATTTCCGGAATTTCATTGGCCAGGTGGTGCCTGCCACGCGGCAGCATCAGCACCTCAGGCTGGTCAAACTTGCCCCGCAGCACCAACAGGTTGTGCTGCCAGTCCACCGTCATGTCTTCCTCCCCCTGGATAATCACCGGCCGCCGCGAACTGCGCGGTGCGGCTTCGATGCGTTTGATCCAGCGGGCGAGCGCGCCCACCCAGGCGGTGGGCAGTTGGCGCGGCTGCAACGGGTCGGCTTCCAGGAACGGCTTGAACGCGGGGTCGTTGGTGTTCTCGCTGAACCGCCGCGCAATGCCTTTTACAAACGGGCGCAGCAGGTAGTAGCTGACCTGCGACCAGCCCCACGCACGCGGCCGCACCAGCGGCGACAGCAGGAAGGTCTTGCCCTGGGCCGGGCTGTCGGCGCCGTGGTTGAGCAGGTGATCCACCACCACCGCCCCGCCGGTGCTTTGCCCGAACAGGTGCCAGGGCTGGGGCAATCGCAGTGCTGATGCCTGGGCGAACAGCGCCTGGACCACGTCCTGATACACCGAGAAATCCTCGATGCTGGCCCGCGCGCCACTGGACAGGCCATGGCCCGGCAGGTCGCAGGCGATCACCACGAAGCCCTGGTCCAGCGCCCAGTCCACCACGTTGCGGTACAGCCCCATGTGGTCATAGAAACCGTGGAACAGGAACATCGTCGCCACCGGCGCCTTTGGCCACCAGACCTGCGCCACCACCTCAAAACCGTCGACCTCGAAGCGCCCCAGGCGGCTCACCGCAGGCACCGTGCGCTTGGCCAGGTCCAGCCCGTAGAAACGCTGGTAGACCCGCGCCTCGGCACTCAGCGGTTGCGCATCCACCAGGGGGCGCAAGCTGTCGCGCAGATGATCGGGGTCAAAGGTGACGGGCATAAAGGGTTCCAGACTGACGGCGAAGATGAATATCGAGCTGCGATATTCATCTGTCAGGACAAGCATGGCAAGCTACGCGACCTTCGAGGATTGATCTGAATGCGACAGCCTTACCGTACCGCCTTGTTCGCCAGCCTGATCCTGATCATCTGCGCCGGCGTGCTGTGGGCAGCCTACGACTGGTTCCAGGGCCGCTACCTGCGGGCCTTCAGCGAGCACACGGCGGTGTTTTCCGGTGACGCCCTGCGCCTGCCCGCCGAGCTGAGCGGCCCGGGCCCGATCCGCCTGGTGCACTTCTGGGACCCGGCCTGCCCGTGCAATGTTGGCAACCAGCAACACCTGGGCGAGCTGATCGAGCAATACGCGCCCCACGGCGTCGAGTTCTACGCCCTGCAAAAAGCCGGCAGCCACGGCAAGCTGCCCGACAACCTGCGCCAGATGAAAACCCTCACCGCCCTGTCCGGCGCCGACCAAGTGCCCGCCAGCCCCGCCGTGGGCATCTGGGACCGCAGCGGCAAGCTCGCGTATTTCGGGCCCTACAGCGAAGGGCTGACGTGCAATTCCAGTAACAGTTTTATCGAGCCGATCCTCAAGGCCCTTGAAGCCGGACGCGAGGTGAATGCCACGCACACCCTGGCGGTGGGCTGCTATTGTTCGTGGCCTAAGGATCTGTAGCCTGTTACCCCCACTCTTGGTAAGGAATGTTCATGAAGCGCGTCTTGCAGGTTTTCGCGGTTCTGGTGGTGCTGCTCGCCCTCGCGGGCGGCTGGTACGTCTACAGCAAGCAACCCACCCGCCAGGGCACGGTCACGCTGGCCGGCCTGCAAGGCTCGGTCACGGTGCGCTACGACGACCGTGGCGTGCCGCATATCCGCGCCGAGAACGAGACCGACCTGTACCGCGCTTTGGGTTATGTGCACGCCCAGGACCGCCTGTTCCAGATGGAAATCATGCGGCGCCTGGCCCGTGGCGAACTGGCCGAAGTGCTCGGGCCCAAACTGCTGGACACCGACAAGCTGTTCCGCAGCCTGCGCATTCGCGAACGCGCCTTGAGTTACGTGGAACAGCTGGACCACGACTCGCCTGCGTGGAAAGCGCTGCAAGCCTACCTGGACGGCATCAACCAGTATCAGGACAGCCACGCCAGCCCCATGGAATTCGACGTGCTGGGCATCCCCAAGCGGCCGTTTACCGCTGAAGACACCATCAGCGTCGCCGGCTACATGGCCTACAGCTTTGCCGCCGCCTTTCGCACCGAACCCCTGCTGACTTACGTACGCGACCAGCTGGGCAGCGACTACCTGAAAGTCTTCGACCTGGACTGGCAACCCAAGGGCGCCCTGAACCTGGCTGCCAGCGACTGGCAAAACCTCGGCGCCCTGGCCTCCCTCAGCGAGCAGGCCCTGGCCGAAAATGGCTTGCCGCAGTTCGAAGGCAGCAACGCCTGGGCCATCAGCGGCAGCCGCACCAAGAGCGGCAAGCCGTTGCTGGCGGGTGACCCGCACATTCGCTTCTCGGTGCCGTCGGTGTGGTACGAGGCGCAACTGTCGGCGCCGGGGTTTGAGTTGTACGGCTATCACAACGCGCTGGTGCCGGTGGCGTTCCTGGGGCACAACCTGGACTTCGGTTGGAGCCTGACCATGTTCCAGAACGACGACCTCGACCTGATCGCCGAGAAGGTCAACCCGGACAACCCCAACCAGGTCTGGTACCACGACCAATGGGTGAACATGACCACCAGCGAGCAGCAGATCGCCGTGAAAGGCCAGGCACCGGTGACCATCACCCTGCGCCAGTCGCCCCACGGCCCGATCGTCAACGACGTGCTGGGTGAGAACGCCGGCAAGACGCCGATTGCCATGTGGTGGGCCTTCCTCGACACGCAGAACCCGATCCTCGAAGGGTTCTACCAGCTCAACCGTGCCGACACCCTGGCCAAGGCTCGGGCGGCAGCGGCCAAAGTGTCTGCGCCGGGCCTGAACATCGTCTGGGCAAACGCCAAGGGCGATATCGGCTGGTGGGCGGCGGCGCAGTTGCCGATTCGCCCGGCGGGCGCCAATGCAGGGTTTATCCTCGACGGCAGCACCGCCCAGGCCGACAAGCTGGGCTTCTACCCCTTCAGCGCCAACCCCCAGGAAGAAAACCCGGCGCGCGGTTATGTGGTGTCGGCCAATGCCCAGCCGGTCTCGCCCACGGGCATGGAGATTCCCGGCTATTACAACCTGCCTGATCGTGGTCAGCAGTTGAATGCGCAGTTGAGCGACAAGAGCGTGAAGTGGGACGTGAACAACAGCCAGGCATTGCAGCTGGGCACCACCACCGCCTACGGCCCTCGCTTGCTGGCGCCGCTGTTGCCGGTATTGCGCGACGTGGTCAAGGACCCGGCACAGCTCAAGCTGGTGGAGCAACTGGCCGCCTGGAAAGGTGACTACCCGCTGGACTCCACCAGTGCCACGCTGTTCAACCAGTTCCTGTTCAACCTCACCGACGCCGCCTTCCATCCCAAGCTGGGCGACGCCCTGTTCAAGACCCTGCTCGGCACCCGCGTAATCGACGCCGCCCTGCCGCGCCTGGCGGCCACGCCGGATTCGCCGTGGTGGGATGGCAAGCGCGCCGACACCGTCAAGCTCGCCTGGGACAACAGCCTGGCACACCTCAAAGCCACCTTTGGCGATGACCCAACCCAGTGGCAATGGGGCAAGGCGCACACCCTGACCCACGGCCACCCGCTGGGCATGCAGAAGCCGTTGGACAAGGTGTTCAACGTTGGCCCGTTCCCTGCGCCGGGCACCCACGAAGTGCCCAACAACCAATCCGCCATGATCGGCCCGGCGCCGTGGCCCGTGACCTACGGTCCGTCGACCCGCCGCCTGATCGACTTCGCCGACCCGGCCCACGCCCTCACCATCAACCCGGTGGGGCAAAGCGGCGTGCCGTTTGATGCGCATTATGGGGATCAGGCGGAGACGTACATCGAAGGGGGGTATGAGCAAGCGCATTTCAGTGATGAGGAAGTGACGGCGAATACGCGCGGCACCCTGAAATTGCTGCCTGCCCGATAACCGTAAACACTGTAGGAGCCGGCTTGCAGGCGATGGCGGTATTTCAGTCACACCGCTATCGCCGGCAAGCCGGCTCCTACAGGTGATCGGCGTTTGAACGCAGTCGCCCCGGCGCCTCGCCGTAGGTCTCCTTGAATTTCTTGCTGAACGCCGCCTGGGACTGGTAACCCACCTGGGCGGCGATATCCAGCAGGCTCAGGCGCGATTGGCGCAGCAGGTTGTACGCCAGCTCCATGCGCAACTGCGTCAACAGCAGCCACGGCGAGACACCCGCGACTTTCACAAAAGCCCGCATGAAGGTCGCCCGCGACATCGTTGCCACGGCTGCCAGATTGTCGATGGTCCATTCATGCCCAGGCTCGGCCAGCATCGCTTGCCAGGCCTTGCTCAGTCGCTTATCAGCCAACAGCGCAAACGTACCGGCGACCGGCGCCTGGCGGTTCAGCCAGGTGCGCAGGATGAGGGTGAAGAGCGCCGATGACAGCGCATCGATAAAGGTTCGTGCGCCCAGCTGCTGCCCGTCCGCTTCACTGCGCATCAGGGCGATCAGCGCCGCCAGTTGCCCATCGCCCTGCCACTCGCGGCTGGATACCACCAGGTATTCCGGCAACGCACCGAACAGCAACGATTGGCGGTTGTAGTGAAAGGAGCCACACAGCATATCGATATCCGGCTGGTTGCCCCCCAGGCGATGCACCTTGAGCAGCCCGCCGTCGATCACCTGCGGCTGGCTCGGCGCACGCCGCGCGCCCTGGCTGCGCAGCAAGTGAGTGGCGCCACCGGGCATCAGCAGGATATCGCCGGGTTCCAGGGTCACCTGCTGGCCGCCAGACAACTCGGCCCGGCAGGTGCCGCTGAGCACGATGTGGTAAGGCGCCACGCCCAACGCTTCCGGCGCGTGGTCCATGGCCCAGTCGCCCTGGAACTGGCACCGCAGGTCCAGGCTGCCGCGCAGGTTGGCCAGCGCGATGAGGGTGTCGATCGAATTCATTTGCGAACATCGGTCAAAAAGATGAGCGGATTGAACAATAACGCCAACCCCGCACGGCACACACTGGCTTCACACCCAACCCGTTCAGGAGTTACCGCAATGTTCAATAACTGGTCCGACTTGCTGCCTACCGTGAAGAAAGCCTTTGGCGCGCTGGGCAAGAGCAACCCGAAGATGGTCAAAGCCTACATGGCGCTGGGCGAAGCTGCCGAGGAAAACAACGTCCTCGACGCCAAGACCCGTGAGCTGATCTCCATCGCCGTGGCCATCACCACCCGCTGCGACGGCTGCATCGGTGTGCATGCGGATGCGGCAATCAAGGCCGGCGCCACCCGTGAAGAAGTCGCTGCGACCCTGGCAACCGCCATCTCGCTGAACGCCGGTGCTGCGTACATCTACTCGCTGCGCGCCCTGGAAGCCTACGACACCCTCAAACCGGCGCCGCAAAGTTGAGCCGAAACTGTTGCGGCGTCACGCCCAGCCGGCGGTTGAACACACTGCGCATGTGCTGGGCGTCGCGAAAGCCGCACTGATAGGCCACGGTCTTGAGCGGTGCGGGGCTGCTTTCGAGCATCACCCGCGCCGCATCCACCCTCGCCCGCTCGACGAACTCGGCGGGCGTTATCCGCGCTTCCCGGGCGAACACCCGGGAGAAGTTGCGCGCACTCATATTGGCCGCCTTGGCCAAGTCCGCAATGGTCAGGTCCCCCGTCAGGTTCGCCAGCACGTACAACTGCACCAAGGCCACCGCCGAGGTGGTTTCGGCGTGGGGCGTGAGGAACGGGCTGAACTGCGACTGCCCGCCCGAACGCTGGGTGAACACCACCAGGCGCTTGGCCACGCTCAGCGCGACTTCCGGGCCGTGGTCCTGGGCCAGCAAATACAGCGACAAGTCGATACCTGCCGTGACGCCCGCCGAGGTGTAGAGGTTGCCGTCCTGCACGTAGAGGCGATCGGCCTCGACCTGGGCCGTAGGACACAGGCGCGCCAGGTCAGCGGCGTCGTTCCAGTGGGTGGTGACAGTTTTGCCGTCGAGCAGCCCAGCGCGGGCGAGCATGAAGGCGCCGTTGCAGATCGAGCCAAAACGCTGCGCTCGGGCGGTGGCGCCGCGCAACCAGTCATCGAACTCGGCACCGAAATCTTCGAACGGCAATTGCGGGCCGCCCGCCACCAGCAGCAGGTCGTAGGCCTGCAGGGCTTCGCTGTAATGCCGGTGGGCCTGCAACGACAAACCGTTGGACGCCGCCAGGCTGCCGTGGCCGAAGCCGATCACTTCCAGCCGGTAGTGATCCTGAGGCGGCAAAAAGCGGTTGGCTTCGCAGAACACATCCAGGGGGCCGGTCACGTCCAGTGACTGGACGCCGGGGAAGATCAGGATGGCGACGGTTCTATGCATGGCGAAACCTTATGACTGGCGGACACGAAACCCTGTGGGAGCTGGCTTGCCTGCGATGCAGACACCTCGGTGTATCAGGTATACCGAGGTGATGCTATCGCAGGCAAGCCAGCTCCCACATTTGATCGTGTACGCCCATGGCGCGATATGAAGGCAGGTTGGCCGGGATCGCGCCCTCGCGGCGATAGCCCCTTCGCGGGCGCGCGACCAGACTGGACTCATCGGCGCCACCCCCGGCGCTTCTTGAGGAGAACGACCATGAGCACCACCATCGCCGGCATCCAGATCCCGGACAGCGCCCTGGCCAGGGCCACTACCGAATACATCCGCGACGTCGAATCGGACCTGCTGTACCACCACTCCCGTCGGGTGTTCCTGTTCGGTGCCTTGAGCGGTGAGCGCAAGCAACTGGCCTACAACCCGGAGCTGCTGTACGTCGGCGCAATGTTCCATGACCTGGGCCTGGTCGAAGGTCATCGCAGTGACAACGAACGCTTCGAAGTGGACGGCGCCAATGCGGCGGCAGCATTCCTCAAGCCTTACGGGCTGAGCGATGACGATATCGAACAGGTGTGGCTGTCCATCGCCCTGCACACCACGCCGGGTGTGCCACAACATTTGCGCCCCACCGTGGCACTGGTGACGGCGGGCGTGGAAATGGACGTGCTGGGCATGGACTACGCCGCGTTTTCCAGCGTGCAGCGCGAAGCGGTGGTGCATGCGCATCCACGGGGTGAAGGGTTCAAAGAGTGCATCATCTGCGCGTTCGCCGACGGCTTGCGCCATCGCCCGCAGACCACGTTTGGCAACGTGAAGACGGATGTGCTGGTGGATCAGAAGCCAGGGTTCAAGCCGATGAACTTTGTGGAGGTGATTCGCAAATCGCCTTGGGCTGCCTGAAACACAACCCCATAAACACCACAAAACCACTGTGGGAGCTGGCTTGCCTGCGATGAGGCCGTGCCAGTCGACTCATCTGTCGACTGATACACCGCTATCGCAGGCAAGCCAGCTCCCACATTTTTTTACCACGTTGCGCCAGTTAGACCGGTGCAGGCGCGCGGCGCTTGTCGGGCTGTTGCCAGCCGTCTGCCGCCGCTTCTTCGATGGCTTGCTGGATCGCCTTCTTGCGCATCTCTTCGGCACGACGGCTGAAGAACCACACCAGGAAGGTCACCAGCGACACCGCCAGCAGGATCAGGCTGGCCACGGCGTTGATCTCGGGTTTAACCCCCAGGCGCACCGCCGAGAACACTTCCATCGGCAAGGTGGTCGAGCCCGGGCCCGAGACGAAGCTGGCCAGTACCAGGTCATCGAGGGACAGCGCGAACGACATCATGCCGCCCGCCGCCAAGGATGGCGCGATCATCGGGATGGTGATCAGGAAGAACACCTTCCACGGCCGCGCACCCAGGTCCATGGCCGCTTCTTCGATCGACAGGTCCAGTTCACGCAAGCGCGCCGACACCACCACCGCCACATACGCCGCACAGAAGGTGGTGTGAGCGATCCAGATGGTGACGATGCCACGTTCCTGGGGCCAACCGATCATCTGCGCCATGGCCACGAACAACAGCAACAGCGACAGACCGGTGATCACTTCTGGCATGACCAGCGGCGCCGTCACCAGGCCGCCGAACAGCGTGCGGCCCTTGAAGTGGCTGATGCGCGTCAGCACGAAGGCCGCCAACGTACCCAGCGCCACCGCGGCCACCGCCGTGTAGCAGGCGATTTCCAGGGAGCGGGCCACCGAGCCCATCAACTGGGTGTTGTCCAGCAGGCCCACGTACCACTTCACCGACCAACCGCCCCACACGGTCACCAGCTTGGATTCGTTGAACGAGTAGATCACCAGGATCAGCATCGGCAGGTAGATAAACAACAACCCCGCCACCAGCATGAAGCTTGAGAAACTGACGCGCTTCATATCTTGCCCTCCATCTCTTTGGCTTGGCTGCGGTTGAACAGGATGATCGGCACGATCAGGATCGCCAGCATCACCACCGCCAGGGCAGACGCCACCGGCCAGTCACGGTTGTTGAAGAATTCTTGCCACAACACTTTACCGATCATCAGGGTTTCCGGGCCGCCGAGCAGCTCAGGAATCACGAACTCACCCACCACCGGGATAAACACCAGCATGCAGCCGGCGATGATGCCGTTCTTGGACAGCGGCACGGTGATTTTCCAGAAGCTGTTGAAGGTGCTCGAACCCAGGTCGGACGCGGCTTCCAGCAGGCTCTGGTCGTGTTTCACCAGGTTGGCGTACAGCGGCAGGATCATGAACGGCAGGTACGAGTAGACCACGCCGATATACACCGCGATGTTGGTGTTGAGGATCTGCAGCGGCTCGTTGATCAACCCCATGGACATCAGGAAGCCGTTGAGCAAGCCGTTGTTGCTGAGGATACCCATCCACGCATACACGCGGATCAGGATCGCGGTCCAGGTCGGCATCATGATCAGCAGCACCAGCACGGTCTGCATCTCTTTGCGCGCACTGGCAATGGCGTAGGCCATCGGATAGCCGATCAGCAGGCACAGCAGCGTGCTGAAAAACGCCATCTTCAGCGAGCCCAGGTAGGCGGCGATGTACAACTCGTCGTCGCCCAGCATCGCGTAGTTGGCCAGGTTGAGCACCAACTGCAGTTTCTGCTCAACGAAGGTGTAGATCTCGGTGTAAGGCGGGATCGCGACGTCGGCTTCGGCAAAGCTGATCTTCAAGACGATGAAGAACGGCAGCATGAAGAACAGGAACAGCCAGAGGAAAGGGATCCCGATGACCACATGCCGGCCACCGGGTGTTATTCGTTGCAGCTGGCGCTTGAGCTTCTTCATGTTCATGAGCGAAGTACCACGCCACTGTCGTCTTCCCACCACACGTACACCTGGTCACCCCAGGTTGGGCGTTGGCCACGGCGCTCGGCGTTGGCCACGAACGACTGCACCAGCTTGCCGCTGGGCAGTTCCACGTAGAACACCGAGTGGCCACCCAGGTAGGCGATGTCGTGCACCTTGCCGCTGGACCAGTTGTGCTCGCAGGTCGGCATTTCGGTGGTCACCAGCAGCTTTTCAGGGCGGATGGCGTAGGTCACCGACTTGTCTTCCACGGCAGTGGCAATGCCGTAGCCCACGTAGATGTCGCGGTCCAGGTCCGGGCACTTGAGTACCGCGTGGCCTTCGGCGTCGTCCACCACCTGGGTGTCGAAGATGTTGACGTTGCCGATGAACTCGCACACCAGGCGGCTGGTGGGGGTTTCGTAGATGTCGATCGGGCTGCCGATCTGGGCGATCCAGCCCAGGTGCATGATCGCGATGCGCTCGGCCATGGTCATGGCCTCTTCCTGGTCGTGGGTCACCATCACGCAGGTCACGCCCACGCGCTCGATGATCTCGACCAGCTCCAGCTGCATCTGCGAACGCAGCTTCTTGTCGAGGGCGCCCATGGGCTCATCGAGCAGCAGCAGTTTCGGGCGCTTGGCCAGGGAGCGCGCCAGGGCCACACGCTGGCGCTGGCCACCGGACAACTGGTGCGGCTTGCGCTTGGCGAACTGGCTCATCTGCACCAGCTTGAGCATCTCGGCCACGCGGGCGTCGATCTCGGCCTTGGGGATCTTGTCCTGTTGCAGGCCGAAGGCGATGTTCTGCGCCACGGTCATGTGCGGGAACAGGGCGTAGGACTGGAACATCATGTTGATCGGCCGCTCGTAGGGCGGCATGTCGGTGATGTCCACACCGTCGAGGTAGATGCGACCTTCCGTTGGGCGCTCGAAGCCTGCGAGCATGCGCAGCAAGGTGGATTTGCCCGAACCCGAACCGCCGAGCAAGGCGAAGATCTCGCCTTTCTTGATTTCCAGGGACACATCGTCCACGGCAATCGTCTCGTCGAACTTCTTCGTGACCCGGTCGATTTTGACCAACACCTTTTTCGGTGTCTGGTCGCCCTCGAGGGCTTTCTTATAGGCGCCGGAGGCAACTGCCATTTACGAAACTCCCAACAAAAAATTCTGTGCGCCCGAGGCGGGCGAACCTTGGATAGTTTGAGCCTTACTTGCCCGTCTTGACCTTGGTCCAGCTACGGGTCATTAAACGTTGCACTTTCGGGGGTAACTCGAAGTTGACGAATGTCCGATCGAGAACCGCCTGCGGTGGGTAAACCGCTGTGTCGGTGCGTATCGATTGCTCCATCAGTTTGTCCGCCCCAGGGTTAGGGTTGGCGTAACCGACTTGATCACTGACCTGAGCGATCACCTCAGGTTTCAGCAAATAGTTGATGAAGGCGTGGGCCTCTTTGACGTTGGCTGCGTCCGCCGGGATCGCCAGCACGTCAAACCACAGGTTGCCGCCCTCTTTGGGAATCACGTAGGCGATGTTCACGCCTTTGCCCGCCTCAGCCGCACGGGCCTTGGCCTGGAACACATCACCGGAGAACCCTGCCGCCACGCAAATGTTGCCGTTGGCCAGGTCCGAGATGTATTTGGACGAATGGAAGTAGGTCACGTAGGGCCGCACTTTGAGCAGCTTCTCTTCGGCCTTCTTGTAGTCTTCAGGGTTGGTGCTGTTGGGGTTCAGGCCCATGTAGTTGAGCACCGCCGGCAGCATTTCATCGGCCGAGTCCATGAACGATACGCCGCAACTGGCCAGCTTCTTCATGTTCTCCGGTTCGAACAGCACGGCCCAGGAGTCGATATGGTCGACGCCCAGCACTTCCTTCACTTTATCGACGTTGTAACCAATGCCATTGGTGCCCCACAGGTACGGCACGGCGTATTGATTACCCGGGTCGTTTTTTTCCAGGCGCTTGAGCAGCACCGGGTCCAGGTTGGAATAGTTGGTCAGCAATGAACGGTCCAGCTTCTGGAACGCCCCGGCCTTGATCTGCTTGCCGAGGAAGTGGTTGGACGGCACGACCACGTCGTAACCGGTGCGACCGGCCAACAACTTGCCTTCCAGGGTTTCGTTGGAATCAAACACGTCATACACAGGCTTGATGCCGGTGGCCTTTTCGAAGTTGGCCAGGGTGTCGGGGCCAATGTAGTCCGACCAGTTATAAATATGCACAGTCGGTGCGGCCTGCACGCTCAACGCCAGCGTGATACCTGCGCCCACCAGCAAGGCTTTGCGAAATAAAGAAATTGGCAAGTGGAGGTCCTCTTAAATAGTTGGGCCCAAAGTTGTTGCCCGGCAACAAAACCGGCGCGCAACTTACCCTCGATAAACCGATCCGGCAAAACTTTCTGTCATTTAATGTGTAAGAAGGGCAGTCAACCTGCCCCTCCTACTGTTTTAAGGCTTACTTGCCCGATTTGATCTTGGTCCAGCTGCGTGTCATTTCACGCTGGGTTGCAGCCGGCAAGTCAGCAATGGCGTAGAGCTTGGCTTGCACGTCAGCTGGCGGGTAGATGCCCGGGTCGCTGGTGATGTCCTTGTCCACCAGTGCAGTGGCTTTTTCGTTACCGTTCGGGAAACGTACGCTGTTGGTGATCCCGGCCATCACTTTAGGCTCGAGCAGGTAGTTCATGAACTTGTAGGCGGCGTCGACGTTTTCGGCATCTTTAGGGATGGCGACCATGTCATAGAAGCTGCCAGCGCCTTCTTTCGGAATGTCGTAGGCAACCTTGACCTTGCCACCGGCTTCAGCCGCGCGGGACTTGGCTTGTTGCACGTCACCCGAGTAACCCACGGCCACGCAGATATTGCCGTTGGCCAGGTCCGAGATGTACTTGGACGAGTGGAAGTAGCCGATCGAAGGGCGCAGCTTGAGGAACAGGTCCTCGGCTTGCTTGAGGTCAGCCTTCTTCTGGGTGTCGGTCGGCAGGCCCAGGTAATGCAGCGCGACTGGCAGCATTTCGGTTGGCGAGTCGAGGAAGCTCACGCCGCAGCTTTTGAGCTTGGCGAGATTTTCCGGCTTGAGGATCACGTCCCACGAATCGATCTTGTCGATACCCAGTGCGGCCTTGACCTTCTCCGGGTTGTAGCCGATGCCGATCGAGCCCCACATGTACGGGAAGGCGTGCTTGTTGTCCGGGTCGCTGACCGACACGGCTTTGAGCAGGGATTTGTTCAGGTTGTCGTAGTTGGACAGTTTGGACTTGTCCAGCTCCTGGTAGACACCGGCCTTGATCTGCTTGGCGAGGAAGTTGTTCGACGGTACGACGATGTCATAACCGGACTTGCCTGCCAGCAACTTGGCTTCCAGGGTTTCGTTGCTGTCGAAAACGTCGTACACCACCTTGATGCCCGACTCTTTTTCAAAGTTGGCGATGGTGTCCGGTGCAATGTAGTCGGACCAGTTGTACACGTGCAGCACTTTATTGTCTGCCTGGGCCGCGCCCGCCATTGCGCCCATCAGGGACAAGGCGAGGAGGGTCTTGCCAGCGTTCTTCAAACCTAATGCCTTCATTTGGTGATGCTCCAATTTTTTCTTTTTTGGGCCACGTTCTTCATCGTTAAGCGGCCCGTCTAAGGGCAACAAAACAGGGCGACAGTCTGGCAAGTTCCGAGGCCGGCTTTCAACCAAAGCCTCATTTAAAACCGCTCAGCACACAGCGCCCGAAAGCCGCTGCGCACTGAGCCTAGCACTTAGCCCTGCAATGCCGCCAAAGTCAGGTCCAGGCAGTGGCGAGCCTTGGTCACCAGCTCGTCGATTTCAGCCTTGCTGATCACCAGCGACGGCGAAATGATCATGGTGTCGCCCACGGCGCGCATGATCAGGCCATTCTCGAAGCAGAACGTGCGGCAGATCATGCCCACACCTTTGCCTTCGTAGCGTTTGCGCGTGGCTTTGTCCTTCACCAGCTCAATCGCACCGAGCATGCCCACACCGCGCACTTCACCCACCAACGGGTGATCAGCCAGTTCCCTCAGACGTTTCTGCAAATACGGTGCCGTTTCTTCGTGGACACGGCTGACGATTTTTTCATCGCGCATGATGCGGATGTTTTCCAGGGCGACCGCGGCCGCCACCGGGTGACCGGAGTAGGTAAAGCCGTGGTTGAAATCACCGCCTTCGTTGAGCACGGCAACCACTTCGTCGCGCACGATCAGGCCACCCATGGGGATGTAGCCCGAGGTCAGGCCCTTGGCGATGGTCATCATGTGGGGCTTGAGGTCGTAGAAGTCGCTACCGAACCACTCACCGGTACGGCCGAAACCGCAGATCACTTCGTCGGCGACAAACAGGATGTCGTACTTGGCGAGGATCTCCTTGATGCGCGGCCAGTAGGTGTCTGGCGGCACGATCACACCGCCGGCACCCTGGATCGGCTCGGCAATGAAGGCACCGACATTGTCCACGCCGACTTCCAGAATCTTCTCTTCCAGCTGGTTGGCGGCCCAGATCCCGAACTCTTCCGGGCTCATGTCGCCGCCTTCGCCATACCAGTACGGCTGGGCGATGTGGGTGATGCCCGGGATCGGCAAGTCGCCCTGTTCATGCATATAGGTCATGCCGCCCAGGCTGGCGCCGGCCACGGTGGAGCCGTGGTAGCCATTCTTGCGGCTGATGATGGTTTTCTTGTTTGGCTGGCCCTTGATCGCCCAATAGTGGCGGACCATACGCAGCATGGTGTCGTTGCCTTCCGAGCCAGAACCGGTGAAGAACACGTGGTTCATGCCGGCCGGTGCGACGTCGGAAATGACCTTGGCCAGTTCCAGCACAGGCGGGTGGGCGGTCTGGAAGAACAGGTTGTAGTACGGCAGTTCTTTCATTTGCTTGGCGGCAGCGTCAGCCAGTTCATCGCGACCGTAACCGATCGCCACGCACCACAAGCCAGCCATGCCATCGAGGATCTTGTTGCCTTCGCTGTCCCACAGGTAAACGCCGTGGGCTTTGGTGATGATCCGTGGGCCCTTCTCTTTCAATTGCTTGAAATCGCTGAACGGCGCCAAGTGATGATCGCTGCTCAAGGCTTGCCATTCACGGGTTTGCGGGTTGTTGCTGGACATACCAATCTCCTAGATGTTTCAGGTGAGGGCGAGCCGTTCCCACGGCCCGCCCGGCGCATCAGACGGCGAAGAGCAGGAATTCCCGCTCCCATGAACTGATCACGCGCTTGAAGTTTTCATGCTCGGCCCGCTTGACCGCGACGTAGCCGGTGATGAATTTCTGACCCAGGTATTTCTCGATGGTCTTGCTGTTTTCCATGCGTTCCAGGGCGTCTTCGATGGTCAGCGGCAGGCGCAGGTTGCGGCGCTCGTAGCCACGGCCGACCACCGGCGCGCTCGGGTTATGGCCTTCGACCATGCCGATGTAGCCACACAGCAAACTGGCGGCAATCGCCAGGTACGGGTTGGCGTCGGCGCCCGGCAGACGGTTTTCCACGCGGCGGTTCTGCGGGCCGGCATCCGGTACGCGCAGGCCCACGGTGCGGTTTTCTTCGCCCCACTCCACGTTTACCGGCGCCGAGGTGTCCGGCAGGAAGCGGCGGAACGAGTTCACGTTGGGGGCAAACAACGGCAGCAATTCAGGGATGAATTTCTGCAGGCCACCAATGTGGTTGAGGAACAGCTGGCTCATGGTCCCGTCTTCATTGGAGAAGACGTTCTTGCCGGTGGCGATGTCGATGATGCTCTGGTGCAGATGCATCGCGCTGCCGGGCTCGCCGGTCATCGGCTTGGCCATGAAGGTGGCGGCCACGTCGTGCTTGAGCGCGGCTTCACGCATGGTGCGCTTGAACACCAGGATCTGGTCGGCCAGGGACAGCGCATCGCCGTGACGGAAGTTGATTTCCATCTGCGCCGTGCCGTCCTCGTGGATCAGGGTGTCGAGGTCCAGCTCCTGGAGTTCGCACCAGTCGTAGACGTCTTCGAACAGCGGGTCGAATTCGTTGGCCGCTTCTATAGAGAAGGACTGGCGACCAGTCTCCGGGCGCCCGGAACGGCCAATCGGCGGTTGCAGCGGGAAGTCCGGGTCTTCGCAGCGCTTGGTCAGGTAGAACTCCATCTCCGGCGCCACGATGGGCTGCCAGCCTTTGTCGGCGTAGAGCTTGAGGACTTTCTTGAGCACGTTGCGCGGCGACAGCTCGATCGGATTGCCTTGCTTGTCGTAGGTGTCGTGGATCACCTGGGCGGTCGGCTCGATGGCCCAAGGCACCAGGTACACGGCGTTCTGGTCGGGGCGGCAGATCATGTCGATGTCGGCCGGGTCGAGCAGTTCGTAATAGATGTCGTCTTCGACATAGTCGCCGGTCACGGTCTGCAACAGAACGCTCTCGGGCAGGCGCATGCCTTTCTCGGCGATGAACTTGTTGGTCGGCGAGATCTTGCCCCGGGTGATGCCCGTGAGGTCGCCAATCATGCATTCGACTTCTGTGATCTTGTGGTCTTTCAACCAATCGGTGAGCTGGTCGAGGTTGTTACTCATAAATGCCTCTGGGCTGGGTTTCCTGACATCCATTAAAGGTCAGGCGTTGGTTGACGCAGCATCCGCGTCGCGTTGCATCGCCCGCTTTCGACAGGCGGTGCCAAATGCCTGGAAGATCGCTAGGTAGTGCGGGTTAGAGCTTACCTGCCATTCGGGGTGCCATTGCACTCCTAAAGCAAAAGCCTTGCCCTGTTTCACCGAAAAAGCTTCGATCAGGCCGTCCGGCGCCGTCGCTTCGACCACAAGCCCGGGCGCCAGGCGGTCAACGCCCTGCCCGTGGATCGAGTTGACCTCAATCGTCTGTGGCAACCCCAGGCTTGCCAATACCCCATTCGGGGAGATCGCCACGGCGTGCGCCGGGCCGTACTGGACGTCCAGTGGCTGGGTGTCGTCTTCGCGGTGATCCATCATGCCCGGCACTTCATGAACCTTCTGGTGCAGGCTGCCGCCAAACGCCACGTTCATCTCCTGGAAGCCCCGGCAGATGCCCAGCACGGGAACGCCTGCCGCAATCGCGGCGCGCAGCAACGGCAATGTGGTCTGGTCGCGTGCAGAATCATGAGCATTCCCGGGCGCGCTGGCCGGACCGTCGTAGTGAAAGGGTTCGATATTGGAGGGAGAACCGGTAAACAGGATGCCGTCCAGACCGTCAAGAATATTGGCCGGGTCGAGCAGATGCCCAAGGGACGGAATGATCAATGGCAAGCCCTTGGCAGCGGTGGCCACTGCACGGACGTATTTGTCGCCACTGATGTGATAAGCATGCAGACCGACCTGTTTGGAGCAGGCGGTGACGCCGATTAACGGCAGGCGAGACATGAAGCACCCCGGTATTATTGCTGTTATGGGTTTGAATCGAGCTTAGCCTTGTTCATTTTTTTACACAACACCCCCGTAAAAAATACAACACGGCCCGCTCAAGCCTGCTAGTCCCAAGCCGCCCAAACCCAAAAAACTGCCCCAAAAAGCCCCAAAAAAGCCTTCGAGGCGCTTTTTTAGGGCAAAAAAGGCCTCGCTTGACTTCGGCATGCCGTTCGGGTTGACTGAAACCAGAAAAGATCAATGATTGATATTTTTAACAACAAAGGTGTTGCATCATGTCGGTACCCCCGCGTGCCGTTCAGCTTAACGAAGCGAACGCGTTCCTTAAGGATCATCCTGAGGTTCTGTACGTAGACCTTCTAATTGCGGATATGAATGGTGTGGTGCGCGGCAAGCGCATCGAACGCACCAGCCTCCACAAGGTTTACGAGAAGGGCATTAACCTGCCTGCCTCTTTATTTGCCCTGGATATCAACGGCTCGACGGTGGAAAGCACCGGCCTGGGTCTGGACATCGGTGATGCTGACCGAATCTGTTATCCGATCCCTGACACCCTGTGCAATGAACCCTGGCAAAAGCGCCCTACCGCGCAACTGCTGATGACCATGCACGAACTTGAAGGTGAACCTTTCTTCGCCGATCCGCGCGAAGTGCTCCGCCAAGTTGTAAGCAAATTTGACGACCTCGGTCTGACCATCTGCGCCGCTTTCGAACTTGAGTTCTACCTGATCGACCAGGAGAACGTGAACGGCCGCCCACAACCGCCCCGCTCGCCGATTTCCGGCAAACGCCCGCACTCGACACAGGTCTACCTGATCGACGACCTCGACGAATACGTCGACTGCCTCCAGGACATCCTGGAAGGTGCCAAAGAGCAAGGCATCCCGGCCGACGCCATCGTCAAGGAAAGTGCCCCGGCGCAGTTCGAAGTGAACCTGCACCACGTGGCCGACCCGATCAAGGCTTGCGACTACGCCGTACTGCTTAAGCGCCTGATCAAGAACATCGCCTACGACCATGAGATGGACACCACCTTCATGGCCAAGCCTTACCCAGGCCAGGCAGGCAACGGTTTGCACGTGCACATTTCGATCCTGGACAAGGAAGGCAAGAACATCTTTGCCAGCGAGGATCCCGAGCAGAACGCCGCATTGCGTCACGCGATCGGCGGTGTGCTCGAGACCCTACCCGCCCAAATGGCGTTCCTGTGCCCCAACGTCAACTCCTACCGTCGTTTCGGCGCACAGTTCTACGTGCCGAACTCGCCGTGCTGGGGCCTGGACAACCGCACCGTGGCGATTCGCGTACCGACCGGTTCGTCCGACGCGGTGCGTATCGAACACCGTGTGGCCGGTGCCGACGCCAACCCTTACCTGCTGATGGCTTCGGTCCTGGCAGGCGTGCACCACGGCCTGACCAACAAGATCGAGCCCAACGCACCGGTGGAAGGCAACAGCTACGAGCAGAACGAGCAGAGCCTGCCGAACAACCTGCGCGATGCATTGCGCGAGTTGGACGACAGCGAAGTGATGGCCAAGTACATCGATCCTAAATACATCGATATCTTCGTCGCCTGTAAGGAAAGTGAGCTGGAAGAGTTTGAACACTCCATCTCCGACCTTGAGTACAACTGGTACCTGCACACCGTGTAAGGGTTGGTTGTATTGAAAGAACGCCGCAGGCTTTTGGCCTGCGGCGTTTTTTTATGGGTTTTTCCAGGTAGACCGAGGTGACTTCATCGCAGGCAAGCCAGCTCCCACAGTTGACCGAGTTCCAACTTTGAAATGCAGTCCACTGTGGGAGCTGGCTTGCCTGCGATGGCGGCCTTGAAGACAACACATCCTCCTGCTCATACAATGCCCGCTGCCTTGTAGGAGACTTCCATGACCACCCGCCCCGCCGCTCCTCGCAAACCCCGCGCCCGCAGCCAGGCCCGGATCGACGCGATTCTCGACGCCGCCCGCACCTTGCTGGCCGCCGAAGGCGTGGCCGGTTTGTCGATCTACAGCGTGGCCGAGCGGGCGCAGATTCCGCCGTCGTCGGTGTACCACTTCTTCGCCAGCGTGCCGGCCCTTCTCGAAGCACTGACCGCCGATGTGCACGCGGCATTCCGGGCCGCCATCCAGGCACCCATCGACCATGAATCACTCAAGCACTGGCGGGACCTGTCCTATATCGTCGAACACCGCATGCTCACCATCTACGAGCAGGACGCCGCCGCCCGCCAGTTGATCCTGGCGCAGCACGGCCTGACGGAAGTGACCCAGGCGGACCGCCAGCATGATCTGGAATTGGGCGACTTGATGTTTGCGGTGTTCAACCGCCATTTCAACGTGCCGACACTGCCAACCGATGTGGATGTGTTTGCACTGGCGCTGGAACTGAGCGACCGCGTGTACGCGCGCTCGGTGCATCAGCATGGGCTGATCACGCCGCGCATGGCGGAGGAAGGGATGCGGGTGTTTGATGCGTATGTGGGGCTGTATTTGCCAGCCTATTTGCCCAAGCGTTGAGCCTGGACTGGCCTCATCGCAGGCAAGCCAGCTCCCACATTTGACCGAATTCCAAATTTGGAATGCCTTTAAATGTGGGAGCGGGCTTGCCCGCGATGAGGGCCTCAGGAACGCCGCCAATCACAACTTGGCGATCGACACCTCGGTGGATTTAACGAAGGCAATCACTTCGCTGCCAATCACCAGTTCCAGCTCTTTGACCGAGCGAGTCGTGATCACCGACGTGACGATGCCGGACGCAGTCTGCACGTCGATTTCCGACAGTACGTCGCCTTCGACGATTTCCTTGATGGTGCCTTTGAACTGGTTACGCACGTTGATGGCTTTAATAGTCATGGTGTTCTTCCTTCAGGGACGAGTGAGTTATTGAGCCCAACGCAGTTGCGTAGGCAGCGGTGAAACAGGTTCGGGTTCCGGCGGCGAGCCCGGCAACGACAGCACGCGGTTGAGCACTTCGGCCTCTAGCGCAGCCAGGCGGTGTGAACCCCGAGCACGTGGACGCGGCAGGTCGACGACCAGGTCGAGGCCGATTTCGCCGTCTTCGATCAGGATCACCCGGTCGGCAATCGCCACGGCTTCGCTGACGTCGTGGGTCACCAGCAACACGGTGAAACCATGCTTCTGCCAAAGGTTTTCGATCAGTTGCTGCATCTCGATGCGGGTCAAGGCATCCAGCGCGCCCAACGGCTCATCAAGCAGCAACAGACGCGGCTGGTGGATCAGGGCGCGGGCCAGGGCCACGCGCTGCTTCTGGCCACCGGACAAGGCCGCTGGCCATTCATTCGCGCGCTCGGCCAAGCCGACAGCTTCCAAGGCTTCCAACGCCTGGGGGCGCCAGTTGCCCTTGAGGCCAAGGCCCACGTTGTCGATGATCTTTTTCCACGGCAGCAAGCGCGCTTCCTGGAACATCAACCGCGTGTCTTCAATCGCTTCGCTCAAGGGCGCGGAGCCGGCCAGCAGCTCGCCGCCGGTGGCTTTGTCCAAACCGGCCAGCAGGCGCAGCAAGGTACTTTTGCCGCAACCACTGCGGCCAACCACGGCCACGAACTGGCCAGCAGGAATATGCAGGTCAATCTCTTTGAGCACTTCCCGCGTGCCAAACGCCTTGCGCAACTTGCGCACCGCCAGCGGGATACCTTTCAACAGGCGTGGAGGTTGTTGAGCCGTCATGCCGCACCTCCTTTATTCACTTGATAAGCCGGGTGCCAGCGCAGCCACACACGCTCCAGGCCGCGTGCCGCCAGGTCGGCCAGCTTGCCAAGGATGGCGTACATCACGATGGCGAGTACCACCACGTCGGTCTGCAGGAATTCACGGGCGTTCATTGCCAGGTAACCGATGCCGGAGCTGGCCGAGATGGTTTCCGCCACGATCAGCGTCAGCCACATGAAGCCCAGGGCAAAGCGCACGCCCACCAGGATCGACGGCAACGCGCCCGGCAGGATCACCTGGCGAAACAAGCTGAAACCGGACAAGCCGTAGCTGCGCGACATTTCCACCAGCGCCGGGTCGACGTTGCGGATGCCGTGGTAGGTGTTCAGGTAGATCGGAAACAGCGTGCCGAGGGCGACCAGGAAAATCTTCGCCGTCTCGTCAATGCCGAACCACAGGATCACCAGCGGGATCAGCGCCAGGTGCGGCACGTTGCGAATCATCTGCACCGAGCTGTCCAGCAGGCGTTCGCCCCACTTCGACAAGCCGGTGATAAAGCCCAGGGCCAGACCGATGCTGCCACCGATCACAAACCCCAGGCCCGCACGCCAGCCGCTGATCGCCAGGTGCGTCCAGATTTCGCCGCTGCGCACCAGGTTAATCCCGGCTTCGATCACCGCACTGGGGGCCGGCAGAATGCGCGTCGACAACCAACCGGCTGACACCGACAACTGCCAGATCGCCAACAACAGGATCGGCAGCACCCAAGGGGCCACGCGATGGCTTAATTTTTCAAAGTTCATGGCGGCGCCTCAACTCTGTGACGCAGCTTTGGGAAGGATGTCGTTGGCGACCATCTCGCCGAACGGGCTGACGTAACCGGCGCTTTTCGGCAGCTCGGGACGCTCGATGTCCAGGTGCGGGAACAGCAGTTCGGCCACCCGATACGATTCTTCCAGGTGGGGATAACCGGAGAAAATGAAGGTGTCGATGCCCAGCGCTGCGTATTCCTTGACCCGCGCCGCAACGGTTGGGCCATCGCCCACCAGCGCCGTGCCGGCACCACCGCGCACCAGGCCGACGCCTGCCCACAGGTTGGGGCTGACTTCGAGGTTGTCGCGATTGCCGCCGTGCAAGGCCGCCATGCGCTGCTGGCCGACGGAATCGAAGCGCGCCAGGGAGGCCTGGGCACGGGCGATGGTGTCGTCGTCCAAGTGGGAGATCAGTTTGTCAGCGGCTTTCCACGCCTCGTCGTTGGTTTCACGCACGATCACGTGCAGGCGAATGCCAAAGCGCACAGTGCGTCCCAACTTCGCGGCTTTTGCGCGTACCTGCTCGATTTTTTCCGCGACGGCTGCTGGTGGCTCGCCCCAGGTCAGCACCATTTCCACTTGCTCGGCCGCCAGGTCCTGGGCGGCTTCGGACGAGCCGCCGAAGTACAGCGGCGGACGCGGTTGCTGGATCGGTGGGTAGAGCAATTTCGCGCCTTTTACGCTGATGTGCTGGCCGTCGTAATCCACAGTTTCGCCTTCCAGCACACGGCGCCAGATACGGGTGAACTCCACCGAGGCCTGGTAACGCTCTTCGTGGCTGAGGAACAAGCCATCGCCGGCCAATTCTTCCGGATCACCGCCGGTCACCAGGTTGAACAGCGCACGGCCACCAGACAGGCGGTCCAGGGTTGCGGCCTGACGCGCCGCTACCGTCGGGGAAATGATCCCGGGGCGCAGGGCAACGAGGAATTTCAGACGCTGGGTCACCGGGATCAGCGAAGCGGCTACCAGCCACGAGTCCTCGCAGGAGCGGCCGGTAGGGATCAGCACCCCGCCGAAGCCCAGGCGGTCAGCGGCCTGGGCCACTTGCTGCAGGTAACCGTGGTCGACGGCGCGAGCGCCTTCGGCGGTGCCAAGGTAATGGCCGTCGCCGTGGGTAGGCAGGAACCAGAAAATATTGAGGCTCATGGAGTTGTCTCCTGAAGAAGTCGGATTACGGCGCTTTGGCAACGGCGGCGGGTGGCGTCCAGATGACGTCCTTGATATTCAAGGGTTTGGGGATAAGTTTGAGTTGGTAGAAGCTGTCGGCGATTTTTTGCTGGGCGGCGACCACTTCCGGGGTCAGGAACAGCGCGCCGTAGCCCTGGCGTTTCACCGAGGTCAAGGTGATGTCAGCCGGCAGGCCGAGCAGCGGGGCAACTTGTTCGGTGACTTCCTGTGGATTGGCTTTGGACCATTCGCCCACCGCGCGCACTTCTTCCACCAGTGCCTTGATCACTTCCGGGTGTTTTTCGGCGTAGGGTTTGGTTGCCAGGTAAAACTGGTGGTTGTCGGCAATGCCGGTGCCGTCACGCAGGGTGCGGGCTTGCAGCTGCTTCTCGGCAGCGGCCTGGTACGGGTCCCAGATCACCCAGGCGTCCACACTGCCACGCTCAAACGCGGCACGGGCATCGGCGGGCGGCAGGAATACGGTCTGCACGTCGGTGTATTTGAGGCCGGCGTCTTCCAGCGCACGTACCAGTAGGTAGTGCACGTTTGAGCCTTTGTTGAGTACGACTTTCTTGCCCTTGAGCTCGGCCACCGATTTGATCGGCGAGTCTTTGGGCACCAGGATCGCTTCGCTGGTCGGTGCTGGCGGTTCGTAGGCGACGTAGAGCAGGTCGGCACCGGCGGCCTGGGCGAATACCGGCGGTGTTTCGCCGGTGACGCCGAAGTCGATGGAGCCGACGTTCAGGCCTTCGAGCAGTTGCGGGCCACCAGGGAACTCGGTCCACTGCACGTTCACGCCTTGGGCAGCCAGGCGCTTTTCAAGCGTGCCCTTGGCCTTGAGCAGCACCAGGGTGCCGTATTTCTGATAACCGATCCGCAGGGTTTCGGCAGCGTGGGCTTGAACAATGGCGCCGAAGGACACAGCCGCAGCAAACAGTGCGACCAGACCACGACGCAAGATGACAGTGCGCATGGCGCTCTCTCCAAATAGTGCGTTTAGGGGGTTGGCTGCACCTGCTTGGCCGTTGGCGGCTGAGTAAGGTGAGTACTACAAAATCCGGTAAGGCTTAGATGCTCCAGCGAGCACTCAACAAACGTTCATTCAACACATGGGGGTCCAGCGGTTTCGGGCGACGGGCCATGGCGCTGTAGAAGGTTTCCAGGGCCTCGTGCAAACGGTGCTCAAGCACCGGCACCAATTGCGCCTGGGCACTGCCTTCGCCATAGGCGATCTGGCTGTCTTCGGCAAAGATGCCGTGGAGCAATTCCTGGGCTTTGAGCGCGGACAACACCGGCTTCAGGGCGTAGTCCACCGCCAGCATGTGGGCGATGCTGCCGCCTGTGGCCATCGGCAAGACGATCTTGTGGGCCAGGGCGCGTTCGGGCAGCAGGTCCAGCACGGTTTTCAGCGCCCCGGAGAACGAGGCCTTGTACACCGGCGTGGCGATCACCAGGCCATCGGCGTTGGCGACTTGCTGCAACAGGTCGATGACTTTGGGGCTGTCGAAGCGTGCGTGCAGCAAGTCTTCGGCCGGGAAGTCCCGTATCTGATAACTCACCACTTCCACGCCTTTTTGCTGTAGCCACTGACGGGTTTTATCCAGCAAGACCCCGGAGCGGGAACGCTGGCTGGGACTGCCTCCAAGTGTTACGACCAGCATGCAGGTATTCCTTGAGCAAGTGTCGGCGGTTCGCTGTGTGGCGATGTCGCCAAGATGGAACAGACCTTATCAGCACATTTATATATCTATAAATCTTATTTTTTCATTTGTTTATTCTTAAAGTGCATATGAGATTCAAGCATCTACAGGCGAAAAAAAAGGCCGTCGAAACGGCCTGAAAACCCCTGCTATGTGATTCGTCAGAAATATTGCTATCGCCGGCAAGCCGGCTCCTACAGGTGATCGCATTGTAGGAGCCGGCTTGCCGGCGATAGCGATCTCAGCGATTAGGCTGAGGGGTGAGCCGCAGGTACGGCTTCACCGCGCGGTAACCCTTTGGAAAGCGTTTCTTGATCTCTTCCTCATCCTTGAGCGACGGCACGATCACCACTTCATCACCGTCCTGCCAGTTGGCGGGCGTGGCGACCTTGTGGTTGTCGGTCAGCTGCAGCGAGTCGATGACCCGCAGGATTTCGTGGAAGTTGCGGCCGGTGCTGGCCGGGTAGGTGATGGTCAGGCGGATCTTCTTGTTCGGGTCGATCACGAACAAAGAACGCACGGTGAGGGTGTCACTGGCATTCGGGTGGATCAGGTCGTACAGGTCCGACACTTTGCGATCGGCATCGGCCAGGATCGGGAAGTTGACGACGGTGTTCTGGGTTTCGTTGATGTCTTCGATCCACTTGTGGTGTGAATCCACCGGGTCGACCGACAGGGCGATGGCCTTGACGCCACGCTTGGCAAATTCATCCTTGAGCTTGGCGGTAAAGCCCAGCTCCGTGGTGCACACCGGAGTGAAGTCCGCCGGGTGAGAGAACAGCACGCCCCAGCTATCGCCCAGCCATTCGTGGAAACGAATCTTGCCGGCGCTGGAATCCTGTTCAAAGTCGGGGGCGATGTCGCCCAGTCTTAGGCTCATGGTGTGGCTCCTGGTGAGTGCTTATGGAGCCCACTGTGCATGCATTGCGGATTATTTAAAAAGAATAAATATCGATTTATCTAGACGATAAAGGAATATTAAAAATCTGTTCACTGGACGCGGGAAAGGCCGAGGATCAACATCCATCACAAGGTTCGAGAAGGCCTTGAGACGCTGTACAAGAGGGGATTCGGGAAGGGCTTGCGGGGGTTGAGCCCGACTTGAAAGCAAGACACCTTGCCCGGCATTGCGCCGGGCAAGGTTTTACGCTCTTACTTGAACGCGTAGCTGTAGCTGACGATTACGCGGTTTTCGTCCTGGGAACGGGTGTTCACCAGGTCGGTACGCCACATAGCGTTCTTCCAGGCTACGCCGAGGTTTTTCAGCGGGCCTTCTGGAACAACGTAAGCCAGGGTCAAGTCGCGTTCCCATTCGGTTTTTTCACCGACGACGGTGTCGATGTTGCTGCCTTTGAGGTACACGACACCAGCAGTCAGGCCAGGTACGCCGACTTTAGCGAAGTCATAAGCGTAGCGAGCTTGCCAGGTACGCTCGCCGGCGCGGGCAAACTTCTGGATCTGCATGTCGGTGATGGTGCTGTTGGACGAGCCGTCACCTTGGTTCAACCAAGGGAAGTCGCTGTCGCCTTTGGTGTACTGGTAGCCAGCACCGAAGGTGTGACCAGCAACCGAGTACAACGCCAAGTAGCTGTACAGATCGTTGTCGACCTTGCCTTTAACCTTGGTGGCGTTGGTCGGGTGATCCGAGTAGTAACCGGAAGTGTAGTAGCCAGCTTCGTTACCGTTGGCGCCGTTGTCACGGCTACGGTAGTAGCGCAGGTCACTTTTCAGCACGCCTGGACCGATAGCCCAGTTGTGGACCAAGCCCAGGAAGTTCTGTGCGTAGAAGTCCTTCAGCTCGCCGTAGTAGTACGAAGCAGTCAGGTCTTTGGTGATTTTGTAGTCAGCACCGGCGTAGTAGAACTTGTTGACGAAGTTGCCTGCGTCGTAGTTCGAGCTACCGTTGGCGCCAGCCAGCGACAAGCCTTCGTTGTTGCTGGAGTTACGGCCCTTGGCGTGCTCGATCTGACCAGCAGTCAGGGTCAGGTCCTTGATCTCGTTCGAAGAGATCTCGCCGCCCTGGAAGGTTTGTGGCAGCAAACGACCGTCGTTGGTCTTGATGACCGGGTTGTTTGGTTGCAGGGTGCCGATTTTCAACACGGTCTGGGAAACCTTGACCTTACCGGTCACACCCAGGCTGGCGAAATCGTTGACGGCTTTGTTGCCATCGCTTGGGAACACAGTACCGCCAGAAGCAGTGCCGGTGTAGTTGCCGTGTTCGGCACGGCTGGAGTCCAGACGCACGCCGTACAGGCCGATAGCATCGAGACCGAAGCCTACGGTGCCTTGGGTGAAGCCGGAGATGAAGCGCAGGTCGAAGCCTTGGCCCCATTCAGCGTTTTTGCTAGCTGTGTTGGCAGCACCACCAGTCGTCCCGCGGTGTCCATCACGGTTATCAGTGTTGATGTAAAAGTTACGCAGACCCAGTGTTACTTTGCTGTCATCGATAAAACCAGCAGCGCTCACTTGCTGGGCAATGCCAGCGACGGCCACAGCCAGCGCCAATGTTGACTTCTTCATGTACCGCTCCTCTCATTTCTAATTTTTGTATTTCTAAGGTCTCGGGTCTGACGCCCTTGATCCACAGATGCGCGATTAGCGCCAGATAGTGACTACCAAGTCAATCGTAACCTTGTGTGTCTACTACCTTCGTCTAACCGCAGTTAATTTGGTCCCTGCAGGGTAATGAGTTTTTCATACACCCAAAAAGAATTGTTTCATTCTTTTTCATACGATCCAGGAATAAGGCTTTCCATGAAGCGAGCGAGTCAGCATAGACAAACCGCTCCATAAGCTAATTCCTAAAGGGTATTTACCAGCCTTTTTTTAGATCGATTAGTGTGGCCGTACTGTTGCATACGTCACCCACGATCAAAAAGGCGACGCCATCATGGCCAAACGCACATCCTCCCGTCAATTTGTTACAGTTTTTGTGTCACTAATACTTTCTTTTGGTGTCAAAGCGGCCGATTTAACCATCGGCTACCAAACCGGTATTGACCCCAGCAAAGTCCCCCAGGCCGACGGCCTCTATGAAAAGGCCATTGGCGAGAATATCGCCTGGCGCCGATTCAACAGTGGGCCTGAAGTCGTGACGGCCATCGCCTCCGGCGATGTACAGATCGGCAACCTGGGTTCCAGCCCGCTCGCAGCGGCGGCTTCACGCAATCTGCCGATCGTGGCGTTTATCGTATCGGCGCAGATCAATGCTTCTGAAGCCTTGGTAGTGCGCAACGGCAGCGGCATCGACACACCTCAGGACCTGGTCGGCAAAACCATCGCCACGCCTTTTGTCTCAACCTCTCATTACAGCCTGCTCGGCGCCCTGAAGCACTGGGGCCTGGACACTAAAAAAGTCAAAGTGGTGAACCTGCAACCGGCCGAAATCGCCGCCGCGTGGAAACGTGGCGATATTGACGGCGCGTTCGTGTGGTCGCCCGCCTTGGGCGAGATCCGCAAGACCGGCAAAACCCTGACAGACGCGGCCCAGGTGGGTCAGTGGGGTGCGCCCACCTTTGAAGTGTGGGTGGCTCGCAAGGATTTCGCCGAAAAACATCCTGACGTAGTGGCCAAGTTTGCCAAGGTCACCCTCGACTCATTCGCCGACTACGCCGCCCATAAAGACAGCTGGACGGTCGGTTCCGAGCCTGTGCAGAAAATCGCTAAATTGACAGGCTCCAACGCCGCCGACATTCCTGAGTTGCTGGCCGGCACCACATTCCCGGACGCCCAGGCGCAGCAAACCGATGCCCTGCTTAAAGGCGGCACGGCAAAGGCGATTGGGGAAACAGCGAAGTTCTTGAAGGAACAGGGGAAGGTTGAGACGGTACTGCCGGACTATTCGGCGTACGTAACTGACAAATTCATCAAGCCCTGACACAACACTTTGTAGGAGCCGGCTTGCCGGCGATGGCGTCCTTGAAAATGCCATCGCCGGCAAGCCGGCTCCTACACAATTGTGGGTTACAAAGCCTTTTCGAAAATCTTCGAGTTACGCTGGTAGTTGTACAGCGACGCCCGCGCCGACGGCAGGCGGTCCACGCTGCTCGGCTCAAAACCACGCTCACGGAACCAGTGGGCGGTACGAGTGGTGAGAACGAACAAGGTTTTCAAACCCTGCGCCCGCGCCCGGGTCTCGATGCGCTCCAGCAACACATCACCCCGCGCACCATGACGGTACTCCGGGTTGACCGCCAGGCACGCCAGCTCGCCCGCGTCCGAATCCGCGATCTGATACAGCGCCGCACAGGCGATGATCATGCCTTCGCGCTCCACCACGCTGAATTGTTCGATCTCACGCTCCAGCACTTCCCGCGAGCGACGCACCAGGATGCCCTGCTCTTCCAGCGGGCTGATCAGATCGAGCAAACCACCGACATCTTCAATCGCCGCTTCGCGTACCTGCTCGAATTGTTCCTGGGCCACCAGCGTACCGCCGCCGTCCCGGGTAAACAGCTCGGTGAGCAAAGCACCGTCTTCGGCGTAGCTCACGATGTGGCTGCGCCCTACCCCGCCCCGGCACGCCTCGGCTGCCGCGTCCAACAGTTCGGCTTGATAGTTGCTGCCCAGGCGCTGCAGGTGCGCCGGCACTTGTTGCGGGCGCAACTCGCGCACCAGACGACCATGTTCATCAATCAGGCCTAAATCGGCGCCGAACAGCAGCAGTTTGTCGGCGCCCAGGTCGATGGCGGCGCGCGTGGCGACGTCTTCGCAGGCCAGGTTGAAAATCTCACCGGTAGGCGAATAACCCAGAGGCGACAACAGCACGATGGAGCGTTCATCCAGCAGGCGATTGATGCCCTTGCGGTCGACCCGACGCACTTCGCCGGTGTGGTGGTAGTCCACCCCTTCAAGTACGCCGATCGGCCGCGCCGTCACCAAGTTGCCGCTGGCCACCCGCAGGCGCGAGCCCTGCATTGGCGAGGAGGCCATGTCCATGGACAGGCGCGCTTCAATGGCAATCCGCAAGTGGCCGACCGCGTCGATCACACACTCCAGCGTTGCGGCATCGGTGATGCGCAACCCTTCGTGGTAAGCCGGGGTCAGGCCGCGTGCTTCAAGACGGGTTTCGATCTGTGGGCGCGAGCCATGGACCAGCACCAGCCGCACGCCCAGGCTGTGGAGCAACACCAGGTCGTGGACGATATTGCCGAAGTTGGGGTGTTCCACACCGTCGCCCGGGAGCATGACCACAAAGGTGCAGTCGCGGTGGGCATTGATGTAGGGCGAAGCGTGACGAAGCCAATTTACGTAGTCGGGCATAACACCTGGGCCTGTAATAAAAAGCAGCCGAAAAGGATGAATCGTGAAAGCGCACAGCGGGCTGATGGTTATCGTCGGAACAGGCTTGGCGACACGCTCACTCTCCTTTCTATGTACGAACAGGTTGGGGTTAATTTATGCGGGTTTCAGGCAGTAGTGTTCGATCAGTTCCCGCAATAGACGCACTGTAGGCGTCAAGCGTGACATTTCGAGGTACTCGCCCGGCTGATGGGCACAGGCGATGTCGCCAGGGCCAAGCACCAGGGTTTCACACCCAAGGCGCTGAAGATAAGGCGCTTCGGTGCCGAACGCTACTGCTTCGGCACGATGACCGGTCAAACGTTCAGCCACACGCACCAGTTCGGCGTCTTCGGGCTGTTCGAACGGGGGCACTTCGGGGAACAACGGCGCGTAGTCGATCTTGACCTGATGACGCTCGGCCAAGGGTTGCAGCTTCTGCCGGATCGCATCGCGTAGCACCTGGGGGTCCATGCCCGGCAGGGGGCGCAGGTCGAATTCCAGGGAACACTGGCCGCAGATACGGTTGGGGTTGTCGCCACCGTGGATACAACCGAAATTCATGGTCGGCTGGGGTACGCTGAATTGCGGGTTACGGTACTCGCGCTGCCAGGCCAGGCGCAGGCCGCGCAGTTCGCCGATGGCGTCGTGCATGGCTTCAAGTGCGCTGTGGCCCAGGCTCGGATCCGACGAATGGCCACTCTGGCCCAGAATGTCGATGCGTTCCATCATCACGCCCTTGTGCAGGCGGATCGGCTTGAGGCCGGTAGGCTCGCCGATCACCGCCGCACGCCCCAGTGGCCGCCCCGCCTCAGCCAGCGCACGGGCGCCGGACATGGAGCTTTCTTCATCACAGGTGGCGAGGATCAACAGCGGTTGCTTGAACGGTTGGTCCAGCAGCGGCAACACCGCTTCGATGGCCAGGGCGAAAAAGCCCTTCATGTCGCAACTGCCCAGTCCTACCCAGCGGCCGTCCACTTCCGTCAGCTTGAGCGGATCGGTCTTCCACAGCGCGGCGTCGTAAGGAACCGTATCGCTGTGGCCTGCCAACACCAGCCCACCCGGGCCGCTGCCAAAACTGGCCAGCAGGTTGAACTTGCCAGGGCTGACCTGCTGGATATCGATGGCAAAACCCAGGTCGCCCAGCCAACTGGCGAGCAAATCGATCACCGGGCGGTTGGTCTGGTCGAGAGACGCCTGGGTGCAACTGACCGACGGCGCAGCAATCAGCGCGGCAAACTGCTCTTTCATGGACGGTAATGGCATGCGCGGTCTCTCAACTTCCCGGATGAGCCCCACTATAGAGCCATCTGCACGACACAATAAACCGTTGCGGCGCGTTGCCGGGCTCAGTCCTGTACACTGCACGACCTTGGCAGCCACTCTTTTCCCCGGCTGCGCTCCCGATCCTGGATGTTCCGGCCATGCAAAAAGAAACCGAAATCAAGCTCCGCGTCAGCCGCGAAACACTCGCCGCGCTGCGCGAGCACCCGCTACTGAAAAAACGCAACAAAAGTGGCTGGGAACGCCGTGAGTTGATGAACCAGTATTTCGACACCCCCGAGCGCGACCTGGCCCAGGCCAAAGTCGCCCTGCGCCTGCGCAAGGACGGTGACGACATCATCCAGACCCTCAAGACCCGTGGCCAGAGCGTCGCCGGCTTGTCGGAACGCAACGAGTACAACTGGGACCTGCCCAAAGCCAAGCTCGACGTGAAGAAGCTGGACGGCGAATGCTGGCCCGAGCAACTGGCCGAGCTGGACAAAAAGACCCTTAAGCCGATCTTCACCACCGACTTCGTGCGTGAGCGCGCCGAAATCGCCTGGGGCCGTGGCAAGGCCAAGGTGGTTATCGAAGCGGCCTTGGACCTGGGCCACGTGGTGGTCGGCAAGCAGAAAGAAGAAATCTGCGAGCTGGAGCTGGAATTGCGTGAAGGCGAACCGGCTGCCCTGCTGGAACTGGCCGCCGAACTGGCCGCCACCCTGGCCCTGATGCCCTGCGACATCAGCAAGGCCGAGCGCGGCTACCGCCTGTACGACGCCAGCAGCTACTCCCTGAGCCTGCCGGCACCTGAGCTGCACGCCGAAATGCCGCTGGACGACGCTTTCGCCGCCATCATGTGGCACCTGCTCGGCAGCAGCCAGCGCCTGGCCGAACAATACCGTTTCAATGGCCACTGGCGCCTGCTGAAGGACTGGGTCGACAACCTGGGCGAACTGCGCGCCCTGGTCGGCAGCCTCGGTCAAGCTGCACCTCGTCAGTCCACCAGTGAACTGCGCAGCGCACTGGATGCCCTGCTGGAAGACTGGCGCCCGCTGGTGCAAGCCGGTGACGACGACGAAGACATCCGCAAAGCCGCGCCTGAGCAATTCATCGAAGAATTGGACGACGTGCGTTGGGGCCTGTTCTCGCTGAACGCTTCCCGCTGGTTGCTGGCCCGTAGCTGGACCGCCGACCGCAACGTGCGTGGCAATCGCCAGGGCGCTGCACAAATCACCAACTGGCTGCCGCGCCTGCTGGCAGACGACGCCGTCGCCCTGCAACTGCCGCGCTACCAGCAGCAGCCGGAAGACCTGGCCGAGCAACTGCCACGTATCGAACGCATTCAGGCCTGGCTGCACCATGCGCGCCATGTGGTGGACATTCCGGAGCTGGACCGTTTGTACGGCGAGCTGAACAAGTTGGCGCAACTGGCCAACCAGCTGATCACCGATGAGTCGCTGGATGCGCGGATGCATCAGGCGATTGCGGTGTACCAGAACCGGGCCTGGAAGACCCTGCTGCGTCTGTAAAATCGCTATCGCCGGCAAGCCGGCTCCTACAGGGATTGGGTTTACCGTGTAGGAGCCCGCTTGCGGGCGATAGGGCCCAGCCTGTCAGCGCAACACTGGCAGGCTCGTGGTGGACTTGATCTCCGACAGCGCCACAATCGAATTGACCTCCTGGATCCCCGGCACCATCGACAGTTTCTCAAAGAAAAACCGCTCGTACGCCTCGATATCCGCCGTCACGATGCGCAGCAGAAAATCCACCGCCCCCATCAGCACATAGCACTCCAGCACTTCCGGAAAACCGCGAATCGCCTCGGTGAATTCAGTGAAGTTGGACCGACCGTGGGCGTTGAGTTTGACCTCGGCGAAGATCTGCGTGTTGAGGCCGATCTTCTTGCGATCAAGCAAGGTCACCTGGCCACGGATCACCCCCTCCTCCTTGAGCCGCTGGATACGCCGCCAGCACGGCGATTGAGACAGGCCCACCTGCTCGGCGATCTGCGCACTGGACAGCGAGGCGTCCTCTTGCAGCAGGGCCAGGATGCGACGGTCGTAGGCGTCCAGCTCGCTATGCATAAAAATACCTTTGATTGCCGACATATTGAATTGAGTGATTCATATAGCGGCCAATATGGCCGATCTTAGATAAGAAATCTCCCGTGCCGAATGTAAAAATTTCTCCAGTCGAATCTGGAGAGTCAGCATGCACGCCGTCGAAACCATCCACCCCGCCACCCGCGTCGATGCGTGGGCCGTCAACAGCGCGCATTGCCAGGCGCATTACCGCATCGTCGCCGAAGCTGAGCCGGACGTGCTGTGCCGCGTGCTCAACTATTTTGCACTGCAGTTCCTGACGCCCAGCCAGGTCCAGGTGAACCGCGAGGACGACCTACTGAGCGTGGATATCGTGATGAATGGCCTAAGCTGGCACCGGGCCCAGGTGATCGGTGAAAAGATTCGAAATGTGATCAGCGTGTGCAGCCTGGAACTGTGGGCAGCTGATTCCGCGGAGCCTCAAGAGCGGGTAGCCGTCGCGCTGTAAAAGCCTGCAATACAAGCCGGGAGGCGCTGAGTCAGGGGCTGACTAGCCTTGGGATTACGCCCCAAGCCAGCCCAGGAAGCCTGCAATGCCCGTTGATCAACCTTTGGAACTGCATCGGCTGTTACCCGCCATGATCGACAGCGGCGTGATAACACCCGAAACCGCCCGGCAGTTGTCTGCGCTACCCGCCAACAATGCGTTGCATCCCTTGGAGTGCATTGCAGCACAGGGGCCTTGCCTGGAAACCCTGACGCAATGGCTTGCTCGGCACGTTGGGCAGCCTTATCTGCGCATCGACCCGTTGAAGATCGACGCGGCGACCGTGGTGCCATTGATGTCCCACGCTTTCGCTTTACGCCACACCATTCTCGCGGTGGCCGTGGACGCGCACACCGTGACCATCGCCAGCGCCCAGCCCGGCATCACCGCCTGGGAAGCCGGCCTGGCACAGGTGCTCAAGCGCTCGATCAAACGCGTGGTCGCCAACCCCCAGGACATACAGCGCTGCATCGGCGAGTTTTACCGCTTGGCCAAATCGGTCAGCGGTGCCGATCAAAAGCCCGCTGTGCCTGGCACTGCCGAACTGCTCAACCTCGGCGTCCACGACAAGGAGCCGGATGCCAATGACGCGCACATCGTCAATATTGTCGACTGGCTACTGCAATACGCCTTCGGCCAGCGGGCCAGCGATATCCACATCGAACCCTGCCGCGATCAGGGCCGCGTGCGTTTTCGCATCGATGGGTTATTGCATGATGTCTACCAATTCCCGCCCCAAGTCACCATGGCCGTGGTCAGCCGCCTCAAAAGCCTGGGCCGGATGAATGTGGCAGAAAAGCGCAAACCCCAGGATGGGCGAGTCAAGACCAAGAGCCCCACAGGCACCGAGGTGGAACTGCGCCTGTCCACCTTGCCCACTGCGTTTGGCGAAAAACTGGTGATGCGCATTTTCGACCCACAGGTCCTGCTCAAGGATTTTGACCAGTTGGGTTTGTCTACCGATGACCAACAACGCTGGCACGCCATGACTCGGCAGGCCAATGGCATCATCCTCGTCACCGGGCCAACGGGGTCGGGCAAGACCAGCACCCTCTACACCACGCTCAAGCAACTGGCGACCCGCGAGGTCAACCTGTGCACGGTGGAAGACCCGATCGAAATGGTCGAGCCCGCCTTCAACCAGATGCAGGTACAGCACAACATCGACCTGACCTTCGCCAGCGGCATTCGCGCCCTGCTGCGACAAGACCCGGACATCATCATGATCGGGGAGATTCGTGATCAGGAAACCGCAGAAATGGCGATCCAGGCCGCACTGACCGGGCATTTGGTGCTGTCGACCCTGCACACCAACGATGCCCCCAGCGCCATCAGTCGCTTGCAAGAGCTGGGAATTGCTCATTATTTAATCAAGGCTACGCTGATAGGCGTGATGGCGCAGCGGCTGGTGAGGGTGTTGTGCCCTCACTGCAAACGCGCTGTGAAAGACACTGAAGCCCATGAGGCGGTCGGGTGCGCGGAGTGTCGTGACAGTGGCTACCGGGGCCGGGCCGGCCTCTATGAAATCATGGTGGTGGACGAAGCGCTCAAGGGCTTTATCACGCCCGGTGCCGATATACAGGCGCTGCGCCGCGCGGCGCTTGAACAAGGCATGTGCAGCCTGCGCATGGCCGGTATCGACAAGATGAATGCCGGCCTTACCACCCTGGCTGAAGTCTTGCGCGTAACGCCTGGGGATTCAGAAACAAATCCTTTGATTGTCGGGGCATGAAACCGTCCTTATCCGTGACGAGACCGTTACAATCGGCCGAACGTCGTTTCACTGACACTTTCAGATAGGGAATCGTTATGCAGATCGGAACCGTACTGCTTCTTTTTGTGGGCCTGGCCGTGGCCATCCTGTTCATGGGCTTCAAGGTGGTGCCGCAGGGCTACCAGTGGACCGTCGAACGTTTCGGTCGCTACACCAACACCCTCAAGCCCGGCCTCAACATCATCATCCCGGTCATGGACCGCATCGGCCGCAAGATCAACGTGATGGAGAGCGTGCTGGATATTCCGCCACAGGAAGTCATCACCGCCGACAACGCTACCGTGCAGATCGATGCCGTGTGCTTCTTCCAGGTGGTCAACACCGCCCAGGCCGCCTACGAGGTCAATAACCTCGAACATGCCATCCGCAACCTGCTGCAAACCAACATCCGTACCGTGCTGGGGTCCATGGAGCTGGACGCCATGCTCAGCCAGCGCGACGGCATCAACGAAAAACTGCTGAAAACCGTGGATGAAGCCACCGCGCCGTGGGGCATCAAGATCACCCGTATCGAGATCAAGGACATCAGCCCGCCTGCCGACCTGATGGCCGCCATGTCCGGCCAGATGAAAGCCGAACGGATCAAGCGTGCGCAGATTCTGGAAGCCGAAGGCCTGCGCGCCTCGGCGATCCTGACCGCCGAAGGCAAGAAGCAGGCACAGATCCTTGAGGCTGAAGGTAGCCGACAGGCGGCTTTCCTTGAATCCGAAGCCCGTGAACGCCAGGCCGAAGCGGAAGCTCGCGCGACGCAGGTCGTGTCGGAAGCCATCGCGTCGGGCAACGTGCAGGCGGTCAACTACTTCGTGGCGCAGAAATACATCGACGCCCTGGGCAAGCTGGCGTCAGCCAACAACAGCAAGGTCATCCTGATGCCGCTGGACGCCAGCCAGGTGATTGGCGCCGTGGGCGGCATCGGCGAGATCGTCAAGGCCACCTTCGACAGCAAGAAAGGCTGAGGCCATGTGGGAATTCCTGCAGCACTTGTCGTTCTGGGACTGGCTGGCACTGGGCACGGTGCTGCTGATCCTGGAGGTATTCGGCGCTGGCGGCTACCTGCTGTGGATGGGTATCGCGGCGGCCGCGGTGGGCGTGATCAAGTTCCTGGTGCCGCCGCTTGGGCTGGAATGGCAACTGCTGTTGTTCGCGGTGCTGTCGATATTGACGGCCGTGTATTGGTGGAAACGCCAACGCAGCAGCGCAAAGGCCAGCGACCAGCCGGGGCTGAACGAACGCGGCTCGGAACTGGTGGGGCGTGTCTTTGTGGTGCACCAGGCGATCGTCGATGGCCGGGGCAAGATAAAAGTCGGTGATGGGGTGTGGATGGCAACCGGTCCGGACAGCCCTGTAGGCGCTCAAGTACGGGTGATTGGTCAGAATGGCGTGGTTTTAACAGTTGAAACTGTTTAGTCAGTGATGGAACTCGGCTGGGCTTACTACAATCATAAAGTACAGATAACCCACCCGGAGTCACCCATCATGCGTCTTAAATATGCTGTCGCAACCCTCGCTGTGCTTTCCCTCCCTGTCGGTTCAGCCATGGCCGACAGCTTCTGGCGCAATGTCATCTCTTCGGGCGCCACCACCGGCTCGACGTACCTGACCTTCAAGGACCACAAGCTGGTGGTCGCCGCCCAAGACGACGCCGGCAGCTTCGTTGCCAGCGACGGCGGCATTCGTGGCCCGTACCTGGAAGCAGCCATGCAGAAGGTTCGCGCTGACAATCCGGGCCTGCAAGCCACGGATATGGAATTGGCCAACGCCATCCTCGCGAAAAATGCTGTGGCCGAGTAACAAACGCCCCATAAAAAATGCCGCTTATTCAAGCGGCATTTTTTTGTCCGTAACATGACGATTCGTTCACGGGCGACAGGCTATATTCAGTCGAGCCGTGTAACCATGCCGGTACTGATACGTCCCTCACTCATCGCCAATCTGAAACGGATGCCTTCGTCGTTATGAGCCAACTGCCCTTTCTGCCGTTTTCCAAACCTACCATTGATGAAGCCACCATCTCGGCGGTCGGCGATGTATTGCGCTCAGGCTGGATCACCAGCGGTCCCAAAGTGCAGGCCTTCGAGGCACAGTTGTCGGAATACTTTGGTGGGCGCCCGGTGCGCACGTTCAACTCAGGCACCTGCACCATGGAAATTGCCCTGCGCATTGCGGGCATCGGCCCTGGCGATGAAGTGATCACCACGCCGATTTCCTGGGTTGCCACGGCCAACGTGATTCTGGAAGTGGGCGCCACGCCCGTGTTTGCCGATATCGACCCTGTCACCCGCAATATCGACCTGGCTCAGGTAGAGGCGGCAATCACCCCGCGCACCAAGGCAATCATTCCGGTGTACCTGGCGGGCCTGCCGCTGGACATGCCGATGCTTTACGCCCTGGCCAACAAGTACAACCTGCGCATCGTAGAAGACGCTGCCCAAGCCCTGGGTTCCAGTTGGGATGGCGAGCGCATTGGCGCGACCGGCGACTTCGTGTCGTTCAGCTTCCAGGCCAACAAGAACATCACCTCGTCGGAAGGTGGCTGCCTGGTGTTGAATAACGCCGAAGAAGCCCGCCTGGCAGAGAAATATCGCCTGCAGGGCGTTACCCGCACCGGCTTCGATGGCCTGGACGTGGACGTGCTGGGCGGCAAGTTCAACATGACCGACATCGCCGCCGCCATTGGCCTGGGTCAGTTCGCTCATATCGAAAAGATCACCGCTCACCGCCAGAACCTGGCGCGACACTACTTCAAATGCTTCGGCAGTGACTTCGAAGAGCAATACGGCGCGCAACTGCCGCCCGCAGATTTCGAAAACAGCAACTGGCACCTGTTCCAACTGGTACTGCCGGAACGTCAGGATGGCCTGCCTGCCCGCGCCACCTTCATGGAGCAGATGCAAGCTCACGGCGTGGGTATTGGCTACCACTACCCGCCGATCCACCTGCTGAGCCTTTATCGGGCACAGGGGTTCAAGGAAGGCATGTTCCCGGTCGCGGAGAAGGTGGGGCGTTTGATCGTGTCGTTGCCGATGTTTACGGCGATGACAGAGGCTGATGTGGAGCGGTCGGTGGCGGCCGTAAAAGCGGTATTGAAACGCTGACCCTGTAGGAGCCGGCTTGCCGACGATGAGGCCCTCAAGCATTGCAGCGAACTTGAGGCCGCCATCGCCGGCAAGCCGGCTCCTACAGTAGATTGCGGTGTTACTCGCCGATGGCGGCTTTGTAGCCGGCTGCATCCAGCAGTTTTTCCAGGTCAGCCGGGTTGCTCGGCTTGAGCTTGAAGATCCACGCACCGTAAGGGTCGGAGTTCAACAGCTCAGGGCTACCGCTCAGCTCTTCGTTGACAGCAATTACTTCGCCAGCAATTGGTGCGTAGATATCCGAAGCAGCCTTTACCGACTCAACCACACCCGCCTGGCCTTCAGCCTCAAACTGAGCGCCGACTTCGGCCAATTCAACAAACACCACGTCACCCAACGCTTCCTGGGCATGGTCGGAGATACCGACGGTCACTGTTCCGTCAGCTTCCAGACGGGCCCATTCGTGACTTTCGGCAAAACGCAGGTCGGCAGGGATATCGCTCATAGTCTGTGTCCTCAAGAAGAAATGTCAGCGGCCTTTGGCCTGCCGGAAATAGGTTAGATCAGGGTTTTGCCATGGCGTACGAAGGTCGGTTTGACCACTCGAACCGGGTACCACTTGCCGCGGATTTCCACTTCGGCCCGATCGGCAGTTGCCGTCGGTACGCGCGCCAGGGCAATGGATTTGCTCAGCGTAGGAGAGAAACTACCACTGGTGATCTCCCCTTCGCCAACATTGGCGATGCGAACCACTTGGTGGGCACGTAGAACGCCACGTTCTTCCAGTACCAGCCCTACCAGTTTGAACTGTACCCCGGCCGCTTTTTCCGCTTCCAGCGCGGCACGGCCGATGAAGTCTCGCTCGACGGGTTCCCAGGCGATGCTCCAGGCCATATTCGCCGCCAGCGGTGAAACATCCTGGTGAATGTCCTGGCCGTACAGGTTCATGCCGGCTTCCAGGCGCAGTGTATCGCGCGCCCCAAGACCAATGGGTGAAATGCCAGCACCCACCAGGTCGTTGAAAAAACCAGGGGCCTGATCGGCAGGCAGTACGATTTCCAGCCCGTCTTCGCCGGTGTAGCCCGTACGGGCAATAAACCAGTCGCCGTCGGCCTGGCCCTCGAAAGGCTTGAGCTGGTGGATCAGGGTGCTACGCGATTGGGTGACCAGCTCGGCGATTTTCTGCCGGGCGTGGGGGCCTTGAATGGCGAGCATGGCCAATTCGGGCCGCTCGTGCAGTTGCACCTGGTAGCTGCCCAGTTGCGCCTGCATCCAGGCCATGTCCTGGTCGCGGGTGGCCGCGTTAACCACCAGTCGGTAACCGTCGTCGGTTCGGTAGACGATCATGTCATCCACCACGCCGCCCTGCTCGTTGAGCATGGCGCTGTAGAGCGCACGGCCGCAGCCATGCAAACGATCCACATCATTGGCCAGCAAGTGCTGGAGCCATTCCTTGGCCTGGGGGCCTGTGACATCGATCACGGTCATATGAGATACATCGAACACCCCGCAGTCGCGTCGCACCTGATGGTGTTCTTCAACTTGCGAGCCGTAGTGCAGAGGCATATCCCAACCGCCAAAATCGACCATTTTCGCGCCGAGGGCGAGATGCAGGTCATACAAAGGCGTACGCTGTCCCATGGGTTTCTCCTTCCGGGCTTGGCGAAGGTGCGCAGGGTTGCCGTTTGCGCTGGACACTTCTGATTACAAGGCCTGCAGCCACACACAGCGACCCGATCCGAAAGACGGACCGCACCGAATGCCGCGCATTGTAGCCGCAAGCCGTAGGACTGGCACCTAACCGATTTGCCGTGCAGAGCGACGGATCAGCCCGATCACCGGCAACAGGCCCACCAGCACCAGCGTCAGCGCCGGTAGTGAGGCCCTCGCCCACTCGCCTTCGCTGGTCATTTCAAAGATGCGAACCGCCAGGGTGTCCCAGCCAAACGGGCGCATCAGCAAGGTAGCGGGCATTTCCTTGAGTACGTCCACGAACACCAGCAACGCGGCGCTCAGGGTCCCCGGCAGCAATAACGGCAGATACACTTTGCAAAACAGTCGTGGCCCACTCACGCCAAGGCTGCGCGCGGCTTCCGGTAATGACGGCCGGATGCGCGCCAGGCTGTTTTCCAGCGGCCCATAGGCCACCGCCAGGAAGCGCACTAGATACGCCAGTACCAGCGCCGACAGGCTGCCCAGCAACAGCGGCTTGCCTGCACCACCGAGCCAACCGGACAGCGGCACCACCAGCTCACGGTCCAGGTAACTGAACGCCAGCATGATCGACACGGCCAGCACCGAGCCCGGCAAGGCATAACCGACGTTGGCCAAGCTGATGCCGGAGCGTATCGCCCGGGTCGGTGCCAGGCGGTTGGCAAAGGCCAGTATCAACGCCACGCTGACCGTGATCAGCGCGGCAATCCCGCCCAGGTACAGGGTGTGAAGGATCAGGCCCGAATAGCGTTCATCCAGGTCGAACCGGCCGCGCTGCCAGAACCAGGCCACCAGTTGTACCATCGGAATGACAAAGGCACAGGCGAATACCAGGCCGCACCAGGTGCTCGCCGCAGCAGCCTTGAACCCGTGCAGGTGATACAACGCCTTGCCCCGTGGCCGCTCATTGCTCGGCCGGCTGGCCCCTCGGGCACGGCGTTCGCCATAGAGCACCAGCATCACCACCAGCAGCAACAGGCTGGCCAACTGTGCCGCACTCGACAGGCTGAAAAAGCCGTACCAGGTCTTGTAGATGGCCGTGGTGAACGTATCGAAGTTGAACACCGAAACCGCGCCGAAATCCGCCAGGGTCTCCATCAAGGCCAAGGCCACGCCGGCTCCGATGGCGGGCCGTGCCATGGGTAGGGCCACGTGCCAGAACGCTCGCCACGGCGATTGCCCAAGCACCCGTGCCGCTTCCATCAAGCCTTTGCCCTGGGCCAGGAACGCCGTGCGCGCCAGCAGGTAGACGTAGGGGTAGAACACCAGCACCAGCACGATGATCACGCCGCTGGTGGATCGCACCCGTGGCAGGCGCAGACCGGTGCCGAACCATTCGCGCAACAGGGTTTGCACAGGGCCGGCAAAGTCCAGCAGGCCGACGAAGACAAACGCCAGCACATAGGCCGGGATGGCGAACGGCAGCATCAATGCCCAATCGAGCCAGCGCCGACCGGGGAATTCGCAGAGGCTGGTAAGCCAGGCCAGGCTGACGCCGAGGAGGGTCACGCCGACGCCGACGCCAAGCACCAACGTCAGGGTGTTGTCCAGCAGGCGCGGCATCTGGGTGTCCCAGAGGTGGGACCAGATCTGTGGGTCGATGCTTTGCCAGGACAGCAACAGCACGCTCAGCGGCAGCAGCACCAGGGCGGCGACGGTGAAGACCGGCAGGTACCAGCGGCGTTGGGCGGGGTGGGCCAAGGAAAAGCTCTCAGAATTATGAAGAATTTAAAGTCGCCGCTAACCAATGTGGGAGCTGGCTTGTGTGGGAGCTGGCTTGCCTGCGATACAAACACCTCAGTACATCAGTCATACCGAGGTGATCCTATCGCAGGCAAGCCAGCTCCCACACAAACTGCTCCCACATATGAACTGCTGTGTTTTCTAAATGTGCATCAGTTCCAGCCGGCGCGATCCATCAAGCGGATAGCCTCAGCCTGGCGCTTGCCCGCCACTTCCACCGGCAGGGTGTCTGCCACGAACTTGCCCCAGGTCGCCACTTCGGCAGACGGCGGCACAGCCGGGTTGGCCGGGAATTCCTGGTTTACATCGGCAAAGATCTTCTGGGCTTCAGCCGTGGTCATCCACTCCACCAGCGCCTTGGCAGCTTCCGGGTGTGGCGCGTGCTTGGTCAGGCCGATGCCCGACAGGTTCACGTGCACGCCACGGTCGCCCTGGTTCGGCCAGAACAGCTTCACCGCCAGGTTCGGGTTCTGCTTGTGCAGGCGGCCGTAGTAGTAGGTGTTGACGATGCCCACGTCGCATTGCCCGGCGTTGATGGCCTCGAGCACCGCGATGTCATCGGAGAACACGTCGGTGGACAGGTTGTTGACCCAGCCCTTGACGATCTCTTCAGTCTTCTCCGCGCCATGGGTTTCGATCAGGGTGGCGGTCAGCGACTGGTTGTAGACTTTTTTCGCCGTGCGCAGGCACAGGCGGCCTTCCCACTGTTTGTCGGCCAGCGCTTCGTAGGTGGTGAGATCACCCGGTTTTACCCGGTCGGTGGAATAGGCAATGGTTCGCGCGCGCAAGCTCAAGCCGGTCCAGGTGTGTTTGGACGAGCGATATTGCAGGGGGATGTTCTTGTCGATCACCTCAGAGGTGAACGGTTGCAGGATGCCCATCTGCTCGGCCTGCCACAGGTTGCCGGCGTCCACGGTGAGCAGCAGGTCGGCGGTGGCGTTTTCACCCTCGGCCTTGATGCGCTGCATCAGCGGGGCTTCCTTGTCGGTGATGAACTTCACCTGTACGCCGGTCTTCTTGGTGTAGGCGTCGAACACCGGTTTGATCAGTTCGTCGATGCGCGAGGAGTAGACCACCACTTCGTCGGCGGCCTGCACGGTGGTGCTGCCGATCAGGGTGAGTGCCAGGGCAGTCAGGAGGCGCTTGGGTGCCAACATGGGTGCGGTCTCTCATTTGCAAAAAGAGGGCAAATGATAAGGACTCACATTTGGTGGCGCTTGGTGGAGGCGTTACCAGATGTTGCGTGGCCGGCTTTTTGCGGTGGGGCTGAGGGCCTCATCGCCGGCAAGCCGGCTCCTACAGGGGTTGTGTTTCGAGGTCAGGGTTGGGCGAGGTCGGGGAGGTCGCCGGTCAGGCCGAGGGCTTGGCGTACGAAGACGGCCTTGGCTTCGGGCATCTGGTCGACCATCTTCAAGCCGGCGTTGCGCAACCAGCGCAATGGCAGTTGGTCGGCCTGGAACAGTCGCTCGAAACCTTCCATCGCCGCCATTAACGCCAGGTTGTGCGGCATGCGCCGGCGTTCGTAGCGGCTCAGCACTTTCACATCCGCCAGGCGCTCGCCGCGTTCAGTCGCCGAGAGCAGCACCTCAGCCAAGGTCGCCGCATCGAGAAAGCCCAGGTTCACACCCTGCCCGGCCAATGGATGGATCACGTGGGCCGCGTCGCCGATCAACGCCAGGCCTTCAGCCACATAGCGTTTGGCGTGACGTTGACGCAGGGGCACACAAACGCGCGGGTCTGCACTGATCACAGTCCCCAGCCGCCCTTCAAAGGCGCGCTCCAGTTCGCGGCAAAAGCCCTCATCATCCAGCGCCATCAAGCGCTCGGACTCAGCCGGCGTGGTGGACCAGACGATCGAGCACCAATCTTCCTGCCCATCGCGCACCAACGGCAAAAACGCCAGTGGGCCGGTGTCGGTAAAGCGTTGCCAGGCCGTGCGCTGGTGCGGCTGGCTGCTGCGCACGCTGGTGACGATGGCGTTGTGCAGGTAATCCCACTCGCGGGTCGCGGTGCCGGTCAGGCGGCGCACGGCGGAGTTGGCGCCATCGGCGGCCACCACCAGGGGTGCACGCAAGGTGCGGCCGTCGGCCAGGGTCAGCAGCCAGTCATCGCCGGAGCGGCGCATCTGCTCCAGACGTGCGTTGGCCAGCAGGCCCAGATCACAGTCGTGCAGGCGGTCGAGCAAGGCGTCTTGCACCACACGGTTCTCGACGATATGCCCGAGCACCTCGGCATGCACGCTGGCGGCCGAAAAGTGGATCTGCCCGGTGCCGCTGCCGTCCCACACCTGCATCTCGCCGTAAGGGCTGGCGCGGCGCGAGACGATGCCGTCCCACACGCCCAGGCGCTCCAGAATACGCTGGCTGGCGGCCGACAATGCGCTCACACGGGGTTCGAAGGCGGCCTCGCGGTCGAATGGCTTGACGCTCAGCGGGCTGCCGTCGAGCAGCAGCACCTGCAGGCCACTGCCCTGCAACGCCAGCGCCAGGGCGCTCCCGACCATTCCGGCCCCGACAATCAGCACATCTGCGCGCATGTCCATGCTTTAAGCCTGTCTCGCTGGCGGCTTGCGCCGCACGTAAAGGGTTTTGTCGACCCGCGCCACCAGGGTGCCGGAGCCGTCATGAATCTGAACCTTGAGGTGAGGCAAGTACTTCTCGCCACCTTCGGTCTGCCGGCGAATGTCATCGAGCAACGCGTCGTCGATGGAAAACTCGGCGTACACCGGGCCTTTGCCCGGCGAAATGAAATCGATGCTCGCGGCCTTGTCCCAGACGATGTAATCGCGACCCAGGTTCTCCATCAGCATCAGCATGTAGAACGGGTCGACCATCGAATACAGGCTGCCGCCGAACTGCGTGCCGACGTAGTTGCGGTTGTACCAGCCCAGGCCCATGCGCACCTTGGCATGGCGAAAATCCGCGCTCAGCGCCTGCACCCGAACGCCCGCGCCAAGGTACGGCGGGTACAGGGTCAGGAACAGACGCAACAGCCGCGCCTTGCCCAGGCGCTCGGTCAGCCACTTACGCATCGGGACGCGTGCCCAGGCCCATGGCCTGACGGGCGAACCAGCGTTTGGCCGGTGGCAGCAAGTCCAACCCCAGCAGGCCGAGGTTACGGCCCAACGCCACCAGCGGTTGCGCGCTGCCGAACAGGCGCGTGACCTGGTCGGAAAAACCCACGGTCATTTTCTGGTCCAGGCGCTGGCGCTCAAGGTAGCCCTGCAAGGTCGCCAGGTCGCCCGGTACCGCAGGCCCGGCCAACAAGGCCTCGGCCAGGGCATTCGCGTCGCGCAGAGACAGGTTGAAGCCCTGCCCGGCAATCGGGTGCAGGCTGTGGGCAGCGTTGCCGAGGATGGCCAGGTGCGAGCGTACTTGCTCCTCGGCCTCGACCAGGGTCAACGGGTACAGGTGGCGGGCACCGACTTGCTTCAAGGTGCCCAGGCGGTAGCCGAATACGCCCTGCAGTTCGCTGAGGAAGGCTCGTTCGTCGAGGTTGGCCAGGCGCTGGGCGTCCATGCCGATGCGCGTCCAGACCAGCGCGCAACGGTTGTCCGGCAGCGGCAGCAGGGCCATCGGGCCTTCATCGGTGAAGCGCTCGAAGGCTTCGCCGTTATGGGGTTCGCTTGGGGTGATGTTGGCGATCAGTGCGCTCTGGTTGTACGGGCGGGTCTTCACGCCAATGCCCAGTTGCTCGCGCAGGCCGGAACGGCCGCCATCGGCGAGTACCGCCAGGTCGCATTCCAGCACGGTTTCATCGTTGAGGGTCAGGCGGTAGCCATCGGGCAATGGCTCCATGCGTGTGACTTCGGCCGGGCAACGCCAGCTGACCACGTCCTTGTCCAGGCCTTGCCACAGGCATTGACCCAGCCAGGCGTTTTCCACGACGTAACCCAGGGCCGGCACGCCCTCCTCTTGCGCGGTCAACCGTGCGGTGGAGAAGCGCCCACGGTCCGACACGTGAATCTGCTTGATCGGCTCGGCACGCCGGGAAATTTCCTGCCACAGGCCCAGGCGTTGGTAAATCTGACGGGCGCCAAATGACAGTGCCGAGGACCGTGCGTCGTAGCTCGGCTGATAACTGTCACCGGGTGCGAAGGGTTCGATCAGTACGATCTTCCAGCCTCGTGCCTTGGCCCCGGCCTGCAACGCCAGCGCCAGGCTGGCACCCACCAGGCCGCCGCCGATGATGGCGAGGTTGACCCTGCTCATCGGGCGGCTGCCATCAGCGCTTCGATCTCGGCAACGGCCTTGGGCACGCCACCGGTCAGAATTTCACAGCCTTGCTTGGTCACTACCACGTCGTCCTCGATGCGTACGCCAATGCCACGCCATTTCTTTGCCACGTTCTGGTTGTCCGGCGAAATGTAGATCCCCGGCTCCACGGTCAACGCCATGCCCACTTCCAGCACACGCCACTCACCGCCCACCTTGTACTCGCCCACATCATGCACATCCATGCCCAGCCAATGGCCGGCGCGGTGCATATAGAAAGCCTTGTAGGCTTCGCTGGCGATCAACTCGTCAACGTCGCCCTGCAACAAGCCCAGCTTTACCAGCCCGGCCGTGATCACCTGGACGGTCGCTTCATGCGCCTGATTCCAATGCTTGTCCGGGGCGATCTCGGCAAACGCGGCTTCCTGGGAGGCCAGCACAATCTCGTAGATTGCCTTCTGTTCCGGCGAGAACTTGCCATTGACCGGCCAGGTGCGGGTGATGTCACTGGCGTAGCAGTCGATCTCGCAACCGGCATCGATCAGCACCAGGTCGCCATCCTTGAGCACTGCATCATTCTGCTGGTAATGCAGGATGCAGCTGTTGCGCCCGGCGGCAACGATGGAGCCATAGGCCGGCATTTTCGCGCCGCCCTTGCGGAACTCGTAATCCAGCTCGGCTTCCAGGCTGAACTCATGCAAACCGGCGCGGCTGGCCTGCATGGCCCGCACATGCGCCGCGCAGGAGATTCGCGCCGCTTCGCGCATCACCTTCACTTCTGCCGCCGATTTATACAGGCGCATGTCGTGCAGCAGATGATCCAGGGCAACAAACTCGTTCGGCGGCTGGGCGCCCAGGTGCGCTTTAGAGCGGATCACGTTGATCCACTCCATCAGGTGGCGATCGAACTCGGCGTTGCTGCCCATGGCCGAATACACCCGATCGCGGCCTTCGATCAGGCCGGGCAGGATGTCGTCGATGTCGGTAATGGGGAATGCGTCGTCGGCGCCAAAGTCACGGATCGCGCCTTCGGTCCCGGCACGCAGGCCGTCCCACAGTTCGCGTTCGGCATTGCGTTCGCGGCAGAACAGCACGTACTCGCCATGCTGGCGACCGGGCATCAGCACGATCACCGCTTCCGGCTCAGGGAAACCACTGAGGTACTGGAAGTCGCTGTCCTGGCGGTACACGTGCTCGACATCACGATTACGGATCGCCACGGCGGCGGCGGGCAGGATCGCGATGCTGTTGGGTTCCATCTGCGCCATGAGCGCCTTGCGGCGCCGGGTGTATTCCGCTCTGGGGATATGAATCATGGGCAGATGGGCTTCCTTTCTTAGTGAAGCGACGGCTTGGGCGCAGCCGGCTCAGCGGACTTTTTGGTCTCGGTGAACAGCAACAGCGGCGCGACGCGCAGGTATTCCATCACTTCCATATAGTCGCTTTCGCCGTCTTCGGACTCTTCCAGTGCATCTTGCACCTGGGAGATGGCTGCCAAATCCTGCAACACTTCCTGTGCGTCGGTGCTCAACTCCAGGCCGCCGGCGTTCACGCCGAAGCCATGAAGGAAACCTTGGCACCATTGGCCCAGGGCGGCGGCACGTTCGGTGAGCGGCGCGTCGTCGGTCGGCAGCAGCAGAACCACGGTGACGTCGTCACCGGTCAGCTCGCCCTTGACCATTTCCTGCAGGCCGATCAGCGCGTTGCGCACGTTGTCTTCGGGTTCTTTCTCCAGCAGCTCGGCCACATCGGCCAGCCAGTTGTCGGCATCGAAACCGACACCAGTGCAGCTGCGACCCAGCAACACGCCGTGCAGTTCGGCAGGCGAGCATGGGTGGCCGCTGGTGCTCAGCAGTTTGGAAAAAGCGTCGTACGGGGAGTTCTGAATGGGCATGGTGAGCTAGGCGCCAGACGGCGCAATGTCTAGAATGGAGCGCTGTATCCTAGCACCGGCAGACGTACCAAGACTATCGAGGGCGTCAGATCGTTTATCCTGAAGTTGCCATTCATCAGACAAATCCAGTGGAACCCAATGGAAGACACCGACCTGCAAGCGCTGATGGCCAGACTCGAACTGCTAATTGATCGGGTCGAGCAACTTAAGAGTCAAAACGGACTCCTATTAGCTCAGGAAAAGACCTGGCGCGAGGAACGCGCTCACCTCATTGAAAAAAACGAAATCGCCCGGCGTAAGGTCGAATCGATGATTTCGCGCCTGAAGGCCCTGGAGCAAGACTCATGAGTTCAAGCAATAGCGTAACCGTGCAGATCCTCGACAAAGAATATTCGATCATCTGCCCCCAGGAAGAGCGCAACAACCTGGTGAGCGCCGCCCGTTACCTGGATGGCAAGATGCGTGAAATCCGCAGCAGCGGCAAAGTGATCGGCGCCGACCGCATCGCCGTGATGGCCGCGTTGAATATCACCCATGATCTGCTGCACAAGCAGGAACGGCCTGACGTGCAGGCCAGCGGCTCGACGCGCGAGCAGGTGCGTGACCTGCTGGAGCGTGTCGATCTGGTGCTTTCCAGCGATTCAGACGCACCCAAGGGCTGATTGCCGAAGCTGTTTAAGGTATACTCGCCCCACTCCCTGGCGTGTTTGCCAGTCGGCGATGTCCCTGAGCCGATTCGCACTACCCTGGAAGTTGCACGTTGGGCTGGTGTGCATGTCCGCTAGACGGAAAGCCTTAAAGCCTACTGCATCTTCCACCTTGAACTTTCGGGTTCAAGGGCTAAGTCGACAGCGGCTCTGTCGGGGAGCCTGAATTCCCAAACTCAATGCCAGTCTTCGGACTGGCATTGTTTTATGAGCCGGAAAACCATGACCGAACCTGCGCCGCTTTCCCGTCCGCAACTTCGACGCATGTTGCGCAAAGCCCGCCGCGCCCTTACGCCGAGCGAGCAGCGCAAGGCCGCCCACGGCCTCTATCGGCAACTGGCACAGCAGCCGCTGTTTCGCCGGGCCAAACACATTTCCTTGTACCTGCCGACGGACGGTGAAATCGATCCGCGCCTGCTGCTGCGCGCCGCCCAACGTCGGGGCAAAGCCACCTACCTGCCGGTGCTCAGCGCCTGGCCACGGACCAAGATGGTGTTTCAGCGCGTGCGGCCTGGGGATAAGTTATCGCCCAACCGCTTCCGCATTCTTGAGCCACGGGTGAATGCCAAACGCCAACGCCAGGTCTGGGCACTGGACGTGGTGTTGCTGCCGCTGGTGGGGTTCGATGATGCCGGTGGGCGCCTGGGCATGGGCGGCGGCTTCTATGACCGCAGCCTGGCTTACCTCGCTCGCCGCCAACACTGGCGCAAGCCAACGCTGCTGGGCCTGGCCCATGAGTGCCAGAAGGTCGATCGCCTGGCACAGGCAAGCTGGGACGTGCCGTTGGCAGGCACTGTCACCGATAAGCAATGGTATGTCGCGGGAACGCCGCTGGAACCAGCGACGCCTTGAAGCCGTGTTAACGCTTGAACGGTTGCGGCTTCTGTTGAGCCAGTTCAACGGGTGCATCGGTCTTGTTCGACCACAAGCTCTGCGCATATCCGGTGGTCACGACGCCCAGACCAAACAAAATAACCAAAATCCATAGTAAATCCGGTTTACGTTGCATCGATTGCCCCCCTTCAGGCACCTCGTACACGATGACAACAACGTTCCAAAGTAGTCCGTTGCAGCTGCGTCAAGCTTAAAATCCCGGCATTCTGCGGTAACGTGAACCAACACGCAAACCTTGGCGCCAACCGACTGTCGGTTTGTCATAAAATTGCCAGACAACTTGCCCAACGCCTTTTTCAGGAGCCCTAAAATGGCCTACTGGCTGATGAAATCCGAGCCCGATGAACTCTCGATCAAGGGCCTGGAAAAGCTAAGCGAAGCCCGCTGGGACGGAGTGCGCAACTACCAGGCGCGCAACTTCCTGCGCGCCATGGCGGTGGGCGACGAGTTTTTCTTCTATCACTCCAGCTGCCCCGAACCTGGCATTGCCGGCATCGGCAAAATCGTCGAGGCGGCCTACCCGGACCCCACCGCGCTTGAACCGGAAAGCCACTACTTCGACGCCAAGGCCACTCCAGAGAAAAACCCGTGGAGCGCGATCAACGTGACGCACGTCAAAACCTTCCCCAACGTGCTCGGCCTGGGCTACCTGAAACAGCAAGCCGCTCTCGCCGAACTGCCGCTGGTACAAAAAGGCAGCCGCCTTTCGGTAATGCCCGTGACCGCCGAACAATGGGCGGCGGTGATCGATTTGCTGTGAAGCGTTACTGGATGATCAGGTTGTTGAACAACAGGTCTTCCACCACCGGCTTGCCGGTCTCGTCGTTCATCACTTGTTGAGTCTGCTTCAGGGCTTCCTGGCGCAGCTTTTCTTTGCCTTCGACACTGCTCATGGTGTCGTTGGTCTGTTGGGTGAACAGCGCCACCAACTGGTTACGAATCAGCGCATCGTTGGCTTTGACGGCGGCGGCGGCTTCTGGCCCGGTCACACGCAGGGCGATGTCGGCCTTGTAGACTTTGAGTTTGGCCGTACCGTCCAGCCCGTAGTTGCCTACGAAGGGCGGGGTCAGGCTGATATAGCTGACCTTCGGCGCCTCCCCTTCTTTCGCTTCTTCGGCCTGGGCTGCCATCGGCAAGGTCAGGGCCAGCATCAACAGGATCCACGCTTTCACAGTTCACTCCTCGAATTCGGTTGCCGGGTAGCATAACGCTAGCAAGGCTGAGCACAAGCTTATGGCGGCTTATCAGGCCCGGGCATGCTCGTTGACCCACGGGCGTACCCTCCTACACTTATCGGCCACGATGCCAAAAGGAATAGTCCGATGAAAGCTGTGCTCTGCAAAGCCTTCGGCCCCGCCGAAACCCTGGTGCTGGAAGAGGTCGCCAGCCCGGCGATCAAGAAGAACGAAATCCTGTTGGACGTGCACGCTGCCGGGGTCAACTTCCCGGACACGTTGATCATCGAGGGCAAGTACCAGTTCAAGCCGCCCTTCCCCTTTTCGCCGGGTGGCGAGGCAGCCGGCGTGGTCAGTGAAGTGGGTGAGAAGGTCAGCCACCTCAAGGCCGGCGACCGGGTCATGGCCCTGACTGGCTGGGGCAGCTTCGCCGAGCAGGTCGCGGTACCAGGCTATAACGTGCTGCCGATTCCGCCGAGCATGGATTTCAACACTGCCGCCGCGTTCAGCATGACCTACGGCACCTCGATGCATGCCTTGAAACAACGCGCCAACCTGCAGCCCGGCGAAACCCTGTTGGTGCTCGGCGCCTCGGGCGGCGTGGGCCTGGCCGCCGTGGAAATCGGCAAGGCCATGGGCGCCCGCGTGATCGCCGCTGCCAGCAGCGCCGACAAACTGGCCGTGGCCAAGGCGGCCGGCGCCGATGAGCTGATCAACTACAGCGAAACCAGCCTCAAGGACGAGATCAAGCGCCTGACCGATGGCAATGGCGTCGATGTGATCTACGACCCGGTGGGCGGCGACCTGTTCGACCAGGCCGTGCGCGCTATCGCCTGGAACGGCCGTCTGCTGGTGGTGGGGTTTGCCAGCGGGCGCATTCCCGAGCTGCCGGTGAACTTGGCCCTGCTTAAAGGCGCATCCGTGGTCGGCGTGTTCTGGGGCTCGTTCGCCCAGCGCCAGCCGCAGGACAATGCGGCGAACTTCCAGCAACTGTTCACGTGGTACGCCGAGGGCAAGCTCAAGCCGTTGGTGTCGCAGGTTTATCCACTGGAACAGGCCGCGCAGGCGATCAATGACCTGGGGCAGCGCCGGGCGGTGGGCAAAGTGGTCGTCCAGACCCGCTAACGGACCTGAAATGCAATCCCTGTGGGAGCTGGCTTGCCTGCGATAGCGTCGGGGCAGCCAACACATTTTCTGCTGATAGATCGCTATCGCAGGCAAGCCAGCTCCCACATTTGATCTCCAACACGCTCAAGAACCTCATCCCGACCCACACTTATCCATTTGCGACATGTTCGTAAGAGAACATGCGATTGCTCTCATTTCCTGTGTTTGCAGATAAGAGGCGATGCTATTTTCGGTAACGAAACTGTAACATTCGCATCCGCAGTCAAAACAAGAAATTTGGAGCTCTTGAATGTTTGCTTTCTTTCGACCTGCCGCACACCAGGCGCCCCTGCCTGAAGAAAAAATAGACAGTACCTACCGACGGCTGCGCTGGCAGATCTTCGCCGGTATCTTCTTCGGTTACGCCGGCTACTACCTGCTGCGCAAGAACTTCTCCCTGGCCATGCCCTACCTGATCGACGAGGGTTACACTCGCGGCGAGCTGGGCCTGGCCATGTCGGCCATCGCGATCGCCTACGGCTTATCCAAGTTTCTGATGGGCCTGGTGTCCGACCGCTCCAACCCACGCTACTTCCTGACCTTCGGCCTGCTGGTGTCGGCGGGGGTGATGTTCATTTTCGGTTTCGCACCTTGGGCAACGTCCAGCGTGACCATGATGTTCATTTTGCTGTTCATCAACGGCTGGGCCCAAGGCATGGGCTGGCCGCCAAGCGGGCGCACCATGGTGCACTGGTGGTCGCAGAAAGAACGCGGCGGCGTGGTGTCGGTATGGAACGTGGCGCACAACGTCGGCGGCGGCCTGATCGGCCCACTGTTCCTGCTGGGCATGGCCTGGTTCAACGACTGGCACGCAGCATTCTATGTACCGGCCACCGTAGCGTTGCTGGTGGCGGCGTTTGCCTTCATCACCATGCGCGACACCCCGCAATCGGTAGGCCTGCCGCCGATCGAGCAGTACAAGAACGACTACCCGGAAGGCTACAACGCCAGCCACGAAGAAGAATTCAGTGCCAAGGAAATCTTCGTCAAGTACGTGCTGCGTAACAAAATGCTGTGGTACATCGCCTTCGCCAACGTCTTCGTCTACCTGCTGCGCTATGGCGTGCTGGACTGGGCGCCGACCTACCTCAAGGAAGCCAAGCACTTCGACGTGGATAAAACCTCGTGGGCGTATTTCTTCTACGAGTGGGCGGGCATTCCAGGCACGCTGCTGTGCGGCTGGATGTCGGACAAAATCTTCCGTGGCAATCGTGGCCTGACCGGCGTGGTGTTCATGGCCCTGGTGACCGTGGCAACCCTGGTTTACTGGCTCAACCCACCGGGCAACCCGACCATCGACATGATCGCGCTGTTCTCCATCGGCTTCCTGATCTACGGCCCGGTGATGCTGATCGGTCTGCAGGCCCTGGAATTGGCACCGAAGAAAGCGGCCGGTACGGCAGCAGGCTTCACCGGCCTGTTCGGATACCTGGGCGGTTCGGTGGCAGCGAGTGCGGCCATGGGCTACACCGTGGACCATTTCGGCTGGAACGGCGGGTTTGTGTTGCTGGTGGGCGCGTGCCTGTTGGCCATCGCGTTCCTCATCCCGACGCTGTGGCACACCAACAGTGTCAGCGAGGCGCGCTCAGCTACCGCCTGAGCAATCCTTGGCACAACGCTTGAGCCGCGCCTCCAGGTTCTTATCTGGCATGGCGTGGCTACGCAGGGCGTTAACGGTCTGCTCGACATAATCGCGAGTCGTGCCGTAACGCCCGCAAGCGCTCTGTAGCACGTGGTTGAGCACGATATCGGGCAAGTTGCCGGCGTAGCTCGGCAGATGCCGCTCCAGGACAAACCCCAATGCCTGCACCTGGCTGCCATCTTCAAGACGGCAACTGAGCCAGTGTGGCCGGTAGGAGGGATAGGGCATTTCGCGGCACCACAGCGCGTAAAGCGAAGCTTCCAGTTGGTCTTCCGGCAAACGGTAGGCGAACCCGCTGCATGAGCCGCCGCGATCCAGGCCAAAGACCAGCCCCGGCAACTCCGGCGTCCCCCGATGCTCCTGGGACCACAGGTACAGCCCCCGGTGATAGCCATGGACCCGGGCCCGCACCCGCTCGGTGGAAGAGCATTCCGGGCGCCAGATCAGAGAACCGTAAGCGAATAGCCAGACCGGCCCGCCCTTATGCCGCGCCATGGTGGCCTGCATTGAGCTCATCAACTGTTCGTGAGTGAGTTGCGGCCCAAGGTCGAGCCGCGGAGGGTAAGCCAAATGCGAGAGATCGGTTTCAATAACGGTCATGGCGAATCGCTTAGGTCTCCTGCGTACTACCAGTTATAGGCAACTTTACCGTAATAGAACGCGCCGCTGTAACCGTACGGCGAAAAAGTGCTATAGGCGAGGTTGCCGCCGCTGCTGGCGAAAGCATTGACCTTTTCCGGGTATTTGTCGGTGACGTTGTCGCCGCCCAGGGTGAAGGTCCAGTTCTTGAGCTTGTAGTCCGCCGACAGGTCCAGCACCCACGCGGCCTTGAAGGTCTGGTCGTTGACCTTGTCCGCCTGGTAACTGGTGAATTCACCATAGCGCACCAGGTTGCTGTGCAGCGCCCAATGGCCGTAGGTGAAGTCGTTGCCCAGGCTCAGCTTGTGCTGGGGCGTCGTGTCGCCGAGCAAACCAATGCGCTCGCGACGGTCGACCCGCACCAGGTTGGCGCCCAGGCTGTCGAGGATGGCCGGGTTGGCCTTCACGTCCGTGACCTTGGTGTGGTTGTAGTTGTAGCCCACGGTGCTGTTCCAGCGGATGCCGTTGTCGAACTGGTAGCGATAGTTGGCAACCAGGTCGACACCGTCGGTGCTGGTGTCGGTGGCGTTGGTGAAGTAACGGGCGCTGGTGTAATTGATGTTGCCGACCCCATTGGCTTGCAGGTAGGCAATGGTCGCCGGGTTGAGGTTAAGGTTGGAGGACAGGCTGATGCGGTCGCGGATGTCGATGCGGTACACGTCCATCGTCACGGTCAGGTCATCCGCCGGTTCCAGTACCAGGCCGAGGCTGTAGTTGCGCGATTTCTCGGCCTTCAAGTCTTCGGCGCCGAGCAAACGGGCCACTCTGCTGTTGGCTGGGAACGTGCCGGCTTCCTGGATGGTGCTGCCGATCAACTGCGACGAGGTGTAGGCAAAGTTCTGCTGGGCCAGGGACGGCGCGCGGAAGCCGTTGGAAATACTGCCGCGCAAGGCCACCTGCGGGGTGAAGTCGTAGCGGGCCGACAGCGAACCGCTGACGTTGGAGCCAAAATCGCTGTAATCCTCATGCCGCACGGCGGCCGACGCGCTGAGTTTTTCAGTGAAGTTGGTTTCCAGGTCCAGGTATTGGGCCCAGTTGTGTCGCGAACTGCTGCCGGCGTCGGCATCCCGGAAACCACCCAGGCCCGAACTGCCGGTCTGGTAGTAGGACGCCGGTTCGCCCGCTTCGATTTCATAGCCCTGGTGCAGGTACTCGCCGCCAAACGCCACAGAAACCGGGTACGGCAAAAAGCCCACATCGAATTCACGGGACAGGTCCAGGCTGACCTGTTTCTGGTCATTGCTCAGGGTGCCGTTGTCGAACTTGCGCGGCGTGGCCAGGCCCAGGGAGGTGTTGATGGTTTCAGTGCTCAGCGCATATTGGTTCTTGCCGTAGTTGGCCGACAGGTCGTAATGCCAGTCGTAGGCCAACAGGCCGCGCAAGCCCGCTACCAGCGAAGTGTCTTCGAGGTTGCCCTTGATCAGCGGCAGGTAGCCATTGGGGTTGAGCGCCACAATGTTGTTGGAGGCATTGCTGGCGCGATAGAACGCGGCGGTCTCGCCACGCCGCTTGCTGTAGCCGCCGAAGGTGTAGAACTCCAGCCCGTCGTTGAAGGCGTAGGCGGAGTTGAACTGCAGTTTGCCTTCATTGGTGGCCGGCTCGCCTTGGCGGAAGACCCGCTGACCATAGGTGGTCGAACCGACGCTCGCCGGCCGCAAGTCATTGCCGGCGCGGTTGGTGTAGTCGTTGTCGGCACCTTCGCCGGAGAGGTTGAAAAAGCCATTGTCGCCCAACGCAAAGCCGGTATTGCCACTGAGATTGCGCTGGATACCATCGCCCTTCTTGTACTCGCCATACTTGGTGGAAACCGAACCGCCGTGGTCGTCGTGCTTGAGGATCACGTTGATCACACCGGCAATCGCGTCGGAGCCGTAGCGCGCAGACGCGCCGTCGCGCAGCACTTCGATATGATCGACCGCCGACAGCGGAATCGCATTCAAATCGGCAGGCGCCGAACCGCGGCCCACCGCACCACCCAGGTTGACGAACGCGCTGGTGTGGCGGCGCTTGCCGTTGACCAGCACCAGCACCTGATCCGGCGACAGACCGCGCAACTGCGCAGGGCGCACCAATTCAGCACCGTCCACCAGGCTTGGGCGCGGGAAATTGATCGAAGGAATCAACCGCGCCAACACCGCACCCAGTTCGTCGGAGCCGGTGCTGCGCAAGGTGTCGCCGGAAATCACATCGATGGGCGACAGCGACGCACTGGCCGTGCGCTCCTGTGCGCGGGTGCCGGTGACAATAACCGTGTCGAGTTTGGGTGCATCGGCGGCGGCTGTTTCTGCCGCCTGTGCTGGATTGAATCCCACGGCGGTCAGCAAATTGGCCGACAAAATCGCCGTGTACAGCGCGTGTTTCTTGTAACTCCCCATACCGCTCCCCTTGGAATCAAAGTCAGAACGTCAATGCTCTGAATGCATACGATCGATCCGGCTGGCGGGCGGTGGCGGTCAGTTATTGGTTAGTGGCAGATAATCGGTAGTCCGTTGCGATATAGCCTAAAGATATCTATTGAATAAATTAAATACCCAAAAAGAATAAGCGAAAGTATAAGCACCCGCGCCCGTTCATCAGGATTGGCCCAGGCAATCCCGGTACTTTCAGCCCCGGTTCAGCCTGGGCTGGCGTCAAGCCGTCAAAATAGCGCCCATGTCACGACCCAACTAGCCGCCTTTCAAACCGACTATCGAGGTCGCACCCATGAAAAAATCCACACTGCCTGGCCTGCTGTTCCTCGCCCAGGCCTCTGCCGCCCTGGCCGGCGAAACGCCTGCGGCCAATGACGACAAGGGTTTCTGGTACGCGCAGACCAGCCTCTACACCCGCCACTTTTCGCCCGACCCCGACCACAACAACCACCAGGACCTGATCGGCCTGGAGCGCAATCAAGCGTCGGGACTGGTGATTGGCGGCGCGACCTTTCGCAACTCGTTCAGCCAGCGCTCGTATTACGCCTATGCAGGCAAGCGCTACGACATGGCTGACTACCCGGTGTATTTAAAGCTCACAGCGGGGGTGATCCAGGGCTATCGCGGCGAATACCGCGACAAGATCCCGTTGAACCGTTTTGGCGTTGCGCCGGTGATCATCCCGTCGGTCGGTACGCATTACGGGCCGGTGGCGGCGGAAGTGGTGTTGCTGGGGTTCAACGCGGCGATGGTGACCACTGGTGTGCGTTTCTGACAGCAACGCAAATCATTGTGGGAGCTGGCTTGCCTGCGATAGCGGTGTATCAGTGGCAAATATTTGGCTGACACACCGCCATCGCAGGCAAGCCAGCTCCCACATCAAATCCGCGTGAAGTCAGGGACGGGGGGCGTAGGCGAAGACGTCGGCACGCATCTGGTGTGCATCCATGCCGGCTTCTACCAGCGCGTCCAGCGTGCCGTAGATCATCGCCGGCGAACCGCTGGCGTAGACATGCACGGCCTTGAGGTCGCTGATGTCTTCGCACACCGCTTCATGCAACAACCCGCAACGCCCTTCCCAACCGCACAGGTCGCTGACGACTTTGTGCAGGAACAGATTGGGCAGTTGCTGCCACTGGTCCCAGTGTTCGATCTCATAGAAATCTTCTGGACGACGCACGCCCCAGTACAGGTGCACCGGGTGCTTGAAGCCGGAGGCGCGGCAATGCTCGATCAGGCTGTGCATCTGCGCCATGCCGGTGCCCGCAGCGATCAGTACCAGGGGCCCGTCCGGCAGCTCGGCCAGGTGAGTGTCGCCGAACGGCAGCTCTATGCGCGCCATCTGGTTGCGCTGCAGTTGCTCGAGCAGGCTGCGGGCGCTGTCCTCGCGGGCCAGCACATGCAGTTCCAGCTCGCGCCCGGCGTGGGGCGCGGACGCCAGGGAGAAGGCGGACTTCTCGCCATTGTCCCGCTCGATCATCAGGTACTGCCCGGCGTGATAGCGCACCGCCTTGCCGGCCGGCGCCCGCAGGCGCACGCGCCACACGTCGCCACCGACTTCCACGCATTCGCTCAATTGGCACGACAACTTGCGCAACGGCAACTCTCCCGGCGCCAGCACGCCATCCCACAACACAATGCAATCTTCCAGCGGCTCGGCGATGCAGGTGTAGAACTCGCCATGATCACGCACCTCACCAGCCTGCGCCACCCGGCCTTCCACCAACAGCGCCGCACACACGTGGCACACGCCATTGCGGCAGGCCTGGGGGCATTCATAGCCCAGGCGACGCGCGCCTTCGAGGATTCGCTCGCCAGGGACCAGCTCCAGCACAGCGCCGGAAGGTTGCAGGGTTACACGCATCAATCTATTCCCAATTCTTTCCAGATCGCATCGACACGGGCAGTCACGGCTTCATCCTTGACGATCACCCGGCCCCACTCGCGGGTGGTTTCACCTGGCCATTTGTGGGTTGCGTCCAGGCCCATCTTCGACCCAAGGCCCGACACCGGCGAAGCGAAGTCCAAGTAGTCGATCGGCGTGTTGTCGATCATCACCGTATCGCGCTTGGGGTCCATGCGCGTGGTGATGGCCCAGATCACGTCGTTCCAGTCGCGGGCGTTGATGTCGTCGTCGGTGACAATAACGAACTTGGTGTACATGAACTGTCGCAAAAACGACCACACACCCAGCATTACCCGCTTGGCGTGGCCCGGGTACGACTTCTTCATGGTCACGACGGCCATGCGGTACGAACAGCCCTCGGGCGGCAGGTAGAAGTCGGTGATTTCCGGGAATTGCTTTTGCAGGATCGGCACGAACACTTCGTTGAGCGCCACGCCGAGAATGGCCGGCTCATCCGGTGGACGGCCAGTGTAGGTGCTGTGGTAGATCGGTTTGATCCGATGGGTGATGCGCTCGACGGTGAACACCGGGAAGCTGTCGACTTCGTTGTAGTAGCCGGTGTGGTCGCCGTACGGGCCTTCGTCGGCCATTTCGCCCGGGTGAATCACGCCTTCAAGGATGATCTCGGCAGTGGCGGGCACTTGCAGGTCGTTGCCACGGCACTTCACCAGCTCGGTGCGGTTACCGCGCAGCAGGCCAGCGAAGGCGTACTCGGACAGGCTGTCCGGCACCGGGGTCACAGCGCCAAGGATGGTCGCCGGGTCGGCGCCCAGGGCCACGGAAACCGGGAACGGTTTGCCGGGGTGCTTTTCGCACCACTCGCGGAAGTCCAGCGCGCCACCACGGTGGCTGAGCCAGCGCATGATCACCTTGTTGCGGCCGATCACTTGCTGGCGGTAGATGCCGAGGTTCTGGCGGTCCTTGTTCGGGCCCTTGGTGACGGTCAGGCCCCAGGTGATCAGCGGGCCGACGTCGCCGGGCCAGCAGGTCTGCACCGGGAGCATGGCCAGGTCAACGTCGTCGCCTTCGATGACCACTTCCTGGCACACCGCGTCCTTGACCACCTTGGGCGCCATGGCAATGATCTTGCGGAAGATCGGCAGCTTCGACCAAGCGTCCTTCAAGCCCTTGGGGGGCTCGGGCTCCTTGAGGAAAGCCAGCAGCTTGCCGATCTCGCGCAGCTCGCTGACCGACTCGGCGCCCATGCCAAAGGCCACGCGCTCGGGGGTGCCGAACAGGTTGCCAAGCACCGGGATGTCAAAGCCGGTCGGGTTTTCGAACAGCAGCGCCGGGCCCTTGTTGCGCAGGGTACGGTCGCAAATCTCAGTCATTTCCAGTACCGGTGAAATCGGCATCTGGATACGTTTCAACTCTCCGCGCTGCTCAAGTTGCTGCACGAAATCCCGAAGATCCTTGAATTTCATTAACCATGCCACCCGTAAAATAGGCGTACATCCTACCTGCTCTGAGGGCGGCTGGCAGCTTAATTGGCCGTCAGCCCTCGTGATTGCAGCGAACGGAACAACGGTTCCAGGAAGGCCTCGACGTGCCGTGCGCCGACATCAGAGAGGTGATTGTCGTCGGTGTACAGCGCTCGGCCGTTGAGCTCGACCCGGCACAAGCCATCGGCGCCGCACAGCAAGGGCGCGGGGTCGAGCACCGTGATACCGCTGTCGGCCGCTGCCAACTCGGCAAACAGCTGGGAGATAAAAACCTGGCGCTTGAGGTGCTCGGCCACGGGCAGGCCTTCTCGGTCCACCGGCCGGTGCATCATGGCCAGACGACTGAGCCGGTAAGGCACGATGATTTCCTGCAGCGGCACCTCCTTGACCAGCCAGACCCTGTGGCCTGCGGCACGCAACCCTTTGATGCGCTCGCGCAGCCCCTGGGCGAAGCGCTGCTCGGCGATGGCGCGCACGTATTGACCGGTGGCGGGGTCCTTCAGCGCGTGCTCTTTGTCACCGGACATCTGCCCGTAGAGGTACAAGCTCCAGCGCGCCGCCAACACCACATCGCTGAAGGATTGCTCGGCCATCGCCTTTTCCACGCGATGATTGAAATGAGCGCAGCGGGCAATGTTCTCCAGGCCATCCAACGGCACACAACCGGCAAAACTGGCCTCGACCAAGCTGATGTCATGCCGCTTGGCCGCTATCTCAAGTGCTGGAATCAAGGCAGTGGCGTGACTGTCACCCCACACCAGCGCGGACACCGAGCTGCCTTTAGGACCAAAATGGCAAAACAGCCGTTCGTCGGGGGTGTCTTTGTCTGCCATGCACGCCATCAACTCAGGGCTCCACTTTTTTGCCTGGGCATAACGCAGGGCCTGCTCGGACAAACGCGACGGCACACCGTCGGCCTTGCGCAACGCCACACCGGTTAAGCCCAGGCACAGGATCCCGACACACGCCGCCGCCAGAATCGCCTTGCGCCCGGGCAGCAGGCGTTTCTCCCGAAACGGGGTTTCCACACATCGCCAGGACAGGTAGCCCAGCACCAGGCTCAGCAGCATCAGACCGCCCAGCTCCATCGGGCTCAGGCCATCAACCGCGGCATAGCTGGCATACACGAACACCGGCCAGTGCCACAGGTACCAGGAATAGGAAATCAGCCCCACGCCCACCATCACCCGTGAACTCAGCACGCGCCCGACCCAGGTGGGTTGCTGGCCGTTGGCCCAGATCAGGCCGACCACACCCAGCACCGGCAACAACGCGGCAGCGCCGGGAAACGGTGTGGCTGAATCGAAGGCGAATACGGCGATCAGTATCAGCGCCATCGACAACAGGCTGACCCCTTGGGCCAGGGCGGGCGACGCACGCCAGTCGCGCACGGGCATCACCGCCAGCATGGCGCCGGCCAGCAACTCCCAGGCGCGCAGGTGCAACAGGTAGAACGCCTTTTGCGGCGTATGGGCCACCGCCCACAGGCTCATGCCGAACGACACCAGCAAAATCCCGAACAACGCCAGGCGCCAATGCTTCAGGCGGCTGGCCAGTAAGGTCAGCAGCAGCGGGAAGATGATGTAGAACTGCTCTTCGACCGCCAGCGACCAGGTGTGCAACAGCGGCTTGATGTCGGAGGCAGCTTCGAAGTAGCCGTGCTGGCGGGAAAACAGCAGGTTGGAGGTGAAGATCACCTGGTAGTGCACTGACCGCCCAAGCTCCTCGTAATCCTTGGGCGCCAGCAGGAACCAGCCCACGGCCAGGGTGGCCGCCATCATCACAAACAGTGCCGGCAGGATGCGCCGGGCACGCCGCGCCCAGAAATCCACAAAACTGAAGCGCCCCGCCTGGCGCTCCCGCCAGATGATCGAGGTGATCAGGAAGCCTGAAATCACAAAAAACACGTCAACGCCGACGAAGCCGCCCGTGACACCGGGCACCCCAAAATGGAACAGCACCACAGCCAGAACCGCAACGGCGCGCAGGCCATCGATGTCTCTTCGGTAAGCAAGAGCAGTCATAAAACGTAGTCAGCCTGATACGAATGGAAGTGAGCGTAGCCTCACTCACCTTTTTTGTTTCTTTACTGACACTTATGCCGCACAAACCTCCCTTTTCTGACGCAAAAAAAATGGCGCCCCTTGGGACGCCATTTTTTCGGACCTGAAACGTCGTTTTACTTACGCTTCATCGACAGGAAGAACTCGTCGTTGGTCTTGGTGGTTTTCAGCTTGTCGACCAGGAACTCGATGGCGGCTACTTCGTCCATCGGGTGCAGCAGCTTGCGCAGGATCCACATGCGCTGCAGTTCGTCGTCGGCCGTCAGCAACTCTTCGCGGCGGGTGCCGGAACGGTTGATGTTGATCGCCGGGAACACGCGTTTCTCCGCGATACGACGGTCCAGGGGCAGTTCCATGTTGCCGGTACCCTTGAACTCTTCGTAGATCACTTCGTCCATCTTCGAGCCGGTTTCAACCAGTGCGGTGGCGATAATGGTCAGCGAGCCGCCTTCTTCGATGTTCCGCGCAGCGCCGAAGAAACGTTTCGGTTTCTCCAGGGCGTGGGCGTCGACACCACCGGTCAATACCTTGCCGGAGCTCGGGATCACGGTGTTGTAGGCACGGGCCAGACGGGTGATGGAGTCCAGCAGGATCACTACGTCCTTTTTGTGTTCGACCAGGCGCTTGGCCTTCTCGATCACCATTTCGGCAACCTGCACGTGGCGGGTTGGCGGCTCATCGAACGTGGAGGCAACCACTTCGCCGCGCACGGTGCGCTGCATTTCGGTCACTTCTTCCGGACGCTCATCGATCAGCAGCACGATCAGGTGAACTTCAGGATTGTTACGCGCGATGTTCGCTGCAATGTTCTGCAGCATGATGGTCTTGCCGGCTTTCGGCGGCGCGACGATCAGGCCACGCTGGCCCTTGCCGATCGGAGCGCACAGGTCGATCACACGACCGGTCAAGTCTTCGGTGGAACCGTTACCGGCTTCCATCTTCATGCGCACGGTCGGGAACAGCGGGGTCAGGTTCTCGAAGAGAATCTTGTTCTTCGCGTTCTCGGGACGATCAAAGTTGATCGTGTCGACCTTGAGCAGCGCGAAATAACGCTCGCCTTCCTTTGGAGGGCGGATCTTGCCAACGATGGTGTCACCGGTGCGCAAGTTGAAGCGACGGATCTGGCTCGGCGAGACGTAGATATCGTCTGGGCCGGCGAGATAGGAGGCGTCTGCAGAGCGGAGGAAGCCGAAGCCGTCCTGGAGAATCTCCAGCACGCCATCACCGGAGATTTCCTCACCGCTTTTCGCGTGCTTTTTCAGCAGGGAGAAAATCACGTCCTGCTTGCGCGAACGGGCCATATTTTCTATGCCCATTTCTTCGGCCAGCTGGAGCAGGTCGGTAATCGGCTTTTGCTTGAGTTCAGTCAGATTCATATAGGAATGACGTAATCATTTATGGAGGGGGGAAATTAAGCTTTTGGCTTAATGAGGCCGCGCCGCGGAGAAGGCGACAGGATCGCGTACTAATCGAAAAGGAGTGCGTCGGCGACGGCATGCAGGGGGCAGTGGAGAAACCAGTGCGGGGCCGAATGTAACACCTGAGTTTGGGAGCGTCTAGCCCTGTTTCACGAAAAAGCCCCGCTATTTGCGGGGCTTTTTTGACAACGCTTAGATGTTCGCGTCGAGGAAAGCTTGCAGCTGGGACTTCGACAGCGCGCCGACCTTAGTCGCCTGAACTTCGCCGTTCTTGAACAGCATCAACGTAGGAATACCACGCACGCCGTGCTTGGCGGGGGTTTCCTGGTTGTCGTCGATGTTCAGCTTGGCAATGGTCAGCTTGCCGTCGTAAGTGGTCGCAATGTCGTCCAGAACAGGCGCGATCATTTTGCAAGGGCCACACCATTCAGCCCAGTAGTCAACCAGCACCGGGCCCTGAGCCTTGAGTACTTCGGCCTCAAAGGTCGCGTCGGTGACGTGCTTGATAAGATCGTTGCTCATGGATGTCTCCGGATTGTAAGCAAAAAAAACGTGGCCCATCATAGCCGCCCTTCCCCCGTTCAGGAAGCCGCCTCTGATTGAGTCTTGCTATGGTGGTGCATGAGTTTGGGTATAGCTCAACTCACGGCGCCACGGGAGTCACGAAGGCGATGCCGGTGCGCAATGCCGCGTTGCGTACGTGTTCCTGCATGGCTTTCTGCGCGGCAGCACTGGCGCGCCGGGCCAGGGCACGCAAGATCTTGCGGTGCTCCTGCCAGGTCTCCATGGCCCGCTCCGGCCGGATGAACGGTAGTTTCTGGCTCTCCAGGAATACCTCGGCACTGGCACTCAGGATGCTCACCATCGCCTGGTTGCCGCTGGCCAGCAGAATGCGCTGGTGGAACTCGAAGTCCAGCCGCGCCGCCGCTTCAAAGTCACCCGCCTTGAGCACCATGCGCATCGCTTCGACATTGTCTTGCAGGCTATCAAGCTCATCGAGTGTCAACGTGACCGCCGCCAGCCCCGCCGCAAAGCCTTCGAGGGCATAGCGCAACTGAAAGATATCCAGCGGCGTGGCCTGCGCCGCAAAAGGCCAGGCAAACCCCGGCGACTCTTCCACCGCCTGCACGAACACCCCCTTGCCCGGTTGCACACTGACCACCCCCAAGGCACTCAGGGACGACAGCGCCTCGCGCAAAGACGCCCGGCTGACCCCCAACTGCACCGCCAGGTCGCGCTGGGACGGCAGGGCATCACCCGGCCCGAAGCCTTGCTCATTGATCAGTTTGCGGATGGCCTGCAGGGCCGCTTCCGGTACGGCTTGGGCGATGGAATTCATGGAAAACTCAAGATTGCAGTCAACGGTGCGGCTAGTTGTAAAGCTATTCGCAGCCCACGGCAAGCCACGCCCCAAAGGGGCTCGCGGGGTTTTGTCGACGCTCGAAAAGGGTGCGAAAAATCTGCGCACTGTTCAGACCAGTAAGACCACCGCACCTCAACAAACACCAGCGTTGCAAGCCAACTTGAAGGGGCTGGCATGGGCTGTGCACTGGACCAAGACAGATTTCCCTTCGCCCTTCCCGGAGAGTTGCCATGACCAAGCGCTACAGCGCCCTGCTCACAGCCCTGTTTGCCAGCCTGATGCTGAGCCAGGCCCCCGCCCAGGCCAACGGCCTGGACGATATCGTCGCCCGTGGCACCCTCAAAGTCGCCGTGCCCCAGGACTTCCCGCCGTTCGGTTCGGTCGGCCCGGACATGAAACCCCGTGGCCTGGACATCGACACCGCCAAGCTGCTGGCCGACCAACTCAAGGTCAAGCTGGAACTGACGCCCGTCAACAGCACCAACCGTATCCCGTTCCTCACCACCGGCAAGGTCGACCTGGTGATTTCCAGCCTGGGCAAGAACGCCGAGCGTGAAAAAGTCATCGACTTCTCCAGGGCCTATGCGCCGTTCTACCTGGCTGTGTTTGGCCCGCCTGACGCGCCTGTCAGCACCACCGACGACCTCAAGGGCAAAACCATCAGCGTGACACGCGGTGCGATCGAAGACATAGAGCTGACCGCCGTAGCGCCCAAGGAAGCCACCATCAAGCGCTTCGAAGACAACAACTCGACCATTGCCGCCTACCTGGCCGGCCAGGTCGACCTGATTGCCAGCGGTAACGTGGTGATGGTGGCGATCAGCGAACGCAACCCCAAACGCGTACCTGCGCTGAAGGTAAAACTCAAGGACTCGCCGGTGTACGTGGGCGTGAACAAGAACGAGCCGGCGCTGCTGGAAAAGGTCAACCAGATCCTGGTCGCCGCCAAGGCCGACGGCAGCCTGGAAAAGAACGCGATGCAATGGCTTAAAGAGCCGTTGCCCGCCGACCTTTGACGCAACGGAGCTGATTGATGGCGTATCAATTTGACTTTGTGCCGGTGCTGGCCAATACCGACCTGCTGTTGCGCGGCGCGCTGTTCACCCTGGAACTGACGGCCATCGGCGCGATCCTGGGGGTGGCCCTGGGCACCGTCGGCGCCGTGGTGCGGGCGTGGAAGATCCAGCCGTTCGCCTGGTTCTTCGGGGTGTATGTCGAGTTGATCCGCAACACGCCGTTCCTGGTACAGCTGTTCTTCATCTTTTTTGGCCTGCCGTCCCTGGGGCTGAAAATCACCGAGTGGCAAGCCGCTGTGTTGGCGATGGTGATCAACCTCGGCGCCTACTCCACCGAGATCATTCGCGCAGGCATCCAGGCCGTTCCACGTGGCCAACTGGAAGCGGCGGCAGCGTTGGCAATGACCCGTTTCGAGGCGTTCCGCCACGTGGTGCTGCTGCCGGCGCTGGGCAAGGTATGGCCGGCCCTGAGCAGCCAGATCATCATCGTGATGCTCGGTTCGGCGGTGTGTTCGCAGATCGCCACTGAAGAACTGAGCTTTGCCGCCAACTTTATCCAGTCGCGCAACTTCCGCGCCTTTGAAACCTATGCACTGACCACCCTGGTGTACCTGTGCATGGCGCTGATGATTCGCCAGTTGCTCAACTGGATCGGCCGCCGTTACGTGATGAGGAACAGCCGATGAGTGATTTCTCTTTCTGGGACATCGTGCGCAACCTCGCTACCGGCCTGCAATGGACCTTGCTGCTGTCGCTGGTGGCGTTTGTCGGCGGCGGGGTGATCGGCATGCTGGTGATGACGATGCGCATCAGCACCAAGGCCTTCCCGCGCAATGTGGCCCGTACCTATATCGAACTGTTCCAGGGCACGCCGTTGTTGATGCAGCTGTTCCTGGTGTTTTTCGGCATCGCGCTGCTCGGTGTGGATATCTCGCCCTGGCTGGCAGCTGCCATTGCGCTGACCTTGTTTACCAGCGCCTACCTCGCCGAAATCTGGCGGGGCTGCGTCGACTCCATCGCCCACGGGCAGTGGGAAGCCTCGGCCAGCCTGGCGCTTAACCCGCTGGAGCAACTGCGCTACGTGATCCTGCCCCAGGCCCTGCGAATTGCCGTGGCGCCCACCGTGGGTTTCTCGGTGCAGGTGATCAAAGGCACCGCAGTGACCTCGATCATCGGCTTTACCGAACTGACCAAGACCGGCGGCATGCTCGCCAACGCCACCTTCGAACCCTTCATGGTCTACGGACTGGTGGCCCTTGGTTACTTCTTGCTCTGCTACCCCTTGTCCCTCAGTGCGCGCTACCTGGAAAGGAGACTGCATGCCTCTGCTTAGAATTTCCGCCCTGCATAAGTATTACGGCGATCACCATGTGCTCAAGGGCATCGACCTGACCGTTGAAGAAGGCCAGGTGGTGGCGATCATCGGCCGCAGCGGCTCGGGTAAATCCACCTTGCTGCGTACCCTCAACGGCCTGGAATCGATCAACGACGGCGTGATCGAAGTCGACGGCGAATACCTCGACGCCGCCCGCGCCGACCTGCGCACCCTGCGGCAGAAAGTCGGCATGGTGTTCCAGCAGTTCAACCTGTTCCCGCACCTGACGGTGGGCGAAAACGTCATGCTCGCGCCACAAGTGGTGCAGAAGGTGCCCAAGGCCAAGGCGGCCCAGTTGGCCAAGCAGATGCTGGCGCGCGTCGGGCTGGGCGAGAAGTTCGACGCCTTTCCTGATCGCCTGTCCGGTGGCCAACAGCAACGCGTGGCGATCGCCCGCGCCCTGGCCATGTCACCCAAGGTGCTGCTGTGCGATGAAATCACCTCCGCCCTCGACCCGGAACTGGTCAACGAAGTGCTCAGCGTGGTGCGTCAACTGGCCAAGGACGGCATGACCTTGATCATGGTGACCCACGAAATGCGCTTTGCCCGCGAAGTCGGCGACAAGCTGGTGTTCATGCACCAGGGCAAGGTGCATGAAGTGGGGGACCCCAAGGTGTTGTTCGCCCACCCGCAAACGCCCGAGTTCGCCAACTTCATCGGCTCGGTGGAACAGGCAGACTGACCAGCTCGAAACTGCCCTGCCCCTCCAGCACCGTGTAGCTGCGTACGCGCAGGGCGTCGGCAGGCAGGTCGGTATCGATCTCAACCTGGGCCGTCAATCGACGACCAACCCAGGGCGCCGACAGTATCCGGCCCGGCAGTAGCTGGCCGCCGGACTGCTCCCCCATCATTGCCCACTCCACCGCACGTCCATCCAATTGGGCATGCTTGAGGCTTATTCGAAAGCGCCCCTCGCGCCCAAAGCGAAAACTCTCCCCATCGGCCGCTGTACCGTTGAAACGCAACGCCATTGTCGAGGGCTCCACGCACAGAATGTTCAGATGCACCGTGCGCGTGCCCATCGCCACCGAAGCACGTTCAACCAGGCGCTCACTGCGGATAGCACCATAATCGACACGAGGCTGGCTGATGGACAATCGACAGTCATTTGCCCGTGCACTCAAGGCAATTACCGCCCCACACAAGAGCAGGCCCAAATGCATTGCTTTAACGGCCATGGCACACCGCCGACGTGGTTTCATACAGTTTGTCATTGTTGAGTTCTGCTTCGGGGGCCAGGCGCAGTTGGCAGGAGGATGAGTCAGACAGTGAAACCCGCAGGCTCTGCGGCTCTCTGACGTCACTCAGGAAAATCATGCCATCACCCACCACGCTGGTCAGGAAGCGGTTATCCGCGCCGAACACCGACGCGCCCTGGGGCAGTGGCCGACCTTGCTCATCGCTGGCCTTGAGCAACACGCGACGCACCTTCACCACCTCGAAGTCCACGGTATTGAACGACCCTCGGCCGGCGGCAATCACCTGAGTGCCATTCTTCAAATCGACCCGCTTGGGCAGGGATCGGGTTTGCACTTCGATACGGCTGTTGGTGTAGGCCGGCAGGCCGGCGATGACCGCCTTCCCACGTGGGTCGGTCCAGACCGGGCCTTGAGGGGTGTCGATTCTTGCCGAGCCGATGTCGCCCACCGAGACGATGCCGAATGTGTCCTGGACCGTGTAGGGCGAGAAGGTCACTCCACGCTCGTGCGCCACGACACCGCCGCGCAACTGCCCCGAATAACTGGTGCTCTGCGAGTCACGGCTGGCGCCCAGGCCGACCTGGGTATAACGCGGTATCAGGTTGAGTTGGCCACGCACCGATTGCTCCCGGGCCTTGAAGTCCCGCTCGCTTCCCACTTCGTAACTCACCGCGTCGTTGACCCGCTCACTGAGCGCCGTCCCGGCGTTCAACTGCTGGCCCCGACGACTGGCATAACTGCTGTCGCGACGATCACCGCCCAATGGCACACTGACCTGCAGCCGCAAGGAAAGCCCCTCATCCAGCGCTGTCTCCCGCCTGCGGTTTCCCGGTGTGGCGTCGTGCCTCGCCCCTCGACCGCCAACCTGTGAATCGGCAATCAACGCGACGTCCGTGCCACTGAACGATTTGTTCCATGATGCAAAAACATGCTCCACCGACCGCCCATCAAATTGGGCGCTGCGCGTATAGCCCAGGGAGAACCCACCCATCACAGGGTCAACCCAACTGAGGCCCGCCGTGTATTGGTTCTTGAAACGGGAATTGAGATCGCCCGCCCTGAGCGTTCGACCGGTTTCAACTACTTCGCGATAGCCAGGGGTCTGATGGGTGGCACTCAGGTTAAGGTCAAGGTCGGCGTACACCGGGCTGCTTACCGACAGGGTACTGCGGGCCCCGGAGACTGATTGGCGGTTGTCCCGGGATACGTTCTGACGTGCGGCCACATTTACCCGCTGAAAAAAAACGCTGCCCAGGGTACCGCCCGCCGCCCAGTAATCTTCGGCACTCAACAGGCCCAGGCCCAAGCTTGAATCACGCCCCAGGCCCCAGGTGCCACTGCCCATCGCAAACATTGGGGTATGACTGTCACCGTCCGAAAGCCCCCGCACCTTGCCCACCGAAAAGTAATAGCCGGGTGCAGCAGGCGCTACGCCCCTGAACGACGCCGCCGACACCACAAAACTACGCTTTGCGCCTCGTACATCGATCACGGTGACGTCCAGGTCGCTGGTGCCATTGAGCAACCGCAGTCCGGTCAGCCGAAAAGGCCCTTCAGGCACCAGCGTGCTGTGAATCAGCACCCCGGACTGGCGGACTTCAATACGCGACTGGCTCTGGGCAAGGCCCTCGACCACTACGTTATTTGCGCCTGCCCGGGTGCGGGACAGTCCATCGGGGGATAACTGGAAACCCGAGAACTGCGTACCACCGAATACCGGGTTATTACTCGACAACTGCCCCACCTGGAAGGTTGATTGCAGCGCAGCCAGATCCCGCTGGGCATAGGCATAAAGGTGTTCGGTACGCGACTCACCGTTGTCGGAAACATAAAATTGGCGGCTTCGCACAATCCAGTCCCCCAGGTTGAAACCGGCCTCCGTGTAGGCCGACACAAACCGGCTGGGTTCGCCCCGTGTACGGCTGTCAAAACCCAGCACGTCGTAATTGAACACGGCGGCCGTGCCCCCCGACGAAAAGCGCCCAGCCTCCCATTCGGGCTCGCGCAACGATTGGGTCGGCACGACTAATACCACCTCGTCATTGCCCGGACGCAACCGCACCATGGTCGTAGGGAACGCGCCAAGAAAATCATGGCAAGCCTGATCCGCTGTCGCCCCTTCATGGGCAACCTCGGCGGGCGTCACCAAACCGGCCTTTTCCAGGAACCCCGGGGTAAAACACAATTGGCCGCGCTGATCGAACCGCGCATCGACCAACCCCAGTGGGTTGCCATTGACCCGCAGCCCCACCACTTGGACACCCTCACGAAAACGTGCGGCACTGCGAAAGTAATCAGAGACCTTAGGATCAATACCATGGGTAGTCAGTGCCGCGAGGTCGAACCCTTCGCCCAGCTCCAAGGCAGACACCAAGCCAGGCAGCCCACACAGCGTCGCCAGCCCCACGAACAATGAGGGGCGACCAAGCCAGAGCGTGGCGAAACCGTTGCTGGCTCGCGTTGTTAGGTTGGACATGGCCCCCTCAACCCTCGCTGGTGTTGATAGGAGCCTGATAGCTGTCGGCTGCAAACCCATAGACCGTAGCCGGCTGGATCTCAACGGTCGTCCCCTCAAGCCGGCCTTCCAGCCGTGCCGTCAGGGTTTCCCCCGGCAAGATGTAAGTGCGCGGCAACGTGGCCAGCCCATTGTGTGGCAGCAACTTCACATCAGGTGCCAGCCGTACGACGTATGCACTGCTGTTGTGAACAACCAGGCGTTCGCCATCACGGGCCCACCTCAGCAGCTCCCAAGGGGTGGCGTGTCGGGGCAGGCCCTCTGGGTGCAGGATCAGCGGCAAGTTCTGTCGCAGGGTGATACCAATGGTCGCAGCGCCCGCAGCCCGAGCCTGAGGAATGCCTTCAAAGGACACACGCTTCAAACGCTGGGTCTTCAAGGGCTCCTTGAGTGTGCTGATGAAGCGCACCAATTGCGTCTCGCCCGCCTCTACACGGGTGATAGGCGGGGTGACGACAAGCAAGGGCTCCTGGTCTTCCGGGAGATTCTCCACCACTGAATGAAGCAGTGCAGGGCCATCATCCGTGTTCTTCACATTAAGGGTGGCCTCCCCCTCCTCCTCATAAAGAACAATCAACGTGGTTTCAGGCCGCATGCCGTCCGCTACAGCAATGCCCGGCAAACAGCCGTTAACCATTGCACTTAAAGCAAAAGCCTTACTTATTATGGAAAGACCGCGCACTTAGTTTCCCCGGAGCTGGCCACGCCAACTTCTAATAATCAAACACCCACACAAAAACAGCCGACAAGAAACAAATGGATTCTTTATCGGCTGTTGCCAACTATTTAGAGGTAGCTCAATACCAGTGTGGCGCGCCCATCAATGGAAACGTCGCGGCTCAGGTCCAGATCCTGCGCTTTGTTGATAACAGCCTTCACGGCGATGGTGCCAGTCAACTGGGCAATCGATGCCGGTGTTGCTGCGGTGCCGCTGCGCCACGAGTACTGAGCAGGCGCTTGGGCAACTTTGCCATCGCTGTTCTGCCAGGCTCCCGTGCCGGTGCGCATGATTGGGTTGAGCACCAGGCCCGGAGCCCTCAGGTCCTTGAGCGTGATCGAGTAGCCTCCGGTTCGCCGGGCGCCTGTGGAGCCAAGGCCGTAGTTCTGCGCTTCGCTAAAGCCCGTACCCAGGATACCGGGCACCTTGCTGCCGGCCTGCAGATCGGTGAAGGTCAGGCCAAACATCGCAGGCGTGGCCCCACAGCTGACCACCAGGGAAGTGCTGCGCTCCTCACGCGGGTTGAACGCCGTCTGGGACAACTCACCAGAGCGTATGACGCCATAATCGATGACTCCGCTGCCGGCGAGGCTGAGGTTGCAGGACGCCGGGGTAATCGTCCCTCTTACCACCAATTGCGCACTGGTGGTGGCCTGTGCACTGACTGCCACAGACAAGCACGCCATGCTGATTGCAAATCCAACTATTTTTTTCATATTCGACCTGTCACTGAAGTTTTTCCGGTGTATTTATTTTTGCTCTGCCAATACAAATTCATAAATAAATAACACCACGGCAAAATTGCCGAGTGACAGTCTGTCGCTTTGGCACTTCACTTAAGAATAAGATGGAACCTTGTTTATTGTGGGAACGATTAAAACAATAGGTCGCCCGTGCCTGATCAAACAGTAGTCCCAAACATATCAATGGTGTTGCCAGCAGCTTTTAACTTGTAGGCCAAATCGAAATCTTAAGAACAACCACTGAAAGTTAAAGACTCCTACAGAGTCGTCGAACATCTCGACTCAAGCCTGGAATAGCAGCCTACATTTCCTACATTTACTTCCCACAAGCCCCCTCAGAGAAATTCCCGGCGCACTACGCGTTGGCGTCAGCGGTCGATCGTGGCACGATGGCAAGGTTATCGACCGAGACCCCCAAACCATGCCGCAATCCCAAGCCAAGAATCTGTCCCTGATCGCCGCCATCGACCTGGGCTCCAACAGCTTTCACATGGTCGTGGCCAAGGCCCAGAACGGCGAAATCCGCATCCTTGAGCGGCTCGGCGAGAAAGTGCAGCTGGCTGCCGGCATCGACGACGAGCGCCAGCTCAACGAAGAGTCCATGCAACGCGGCCTCGATTGCCTCAAGCGTTTTGCCCAACTGATCAACGGCATGCCCCTGGGCGCCGTACGCATCGTCGGCACCAACGCCCTGCGTGAAGCGCGCAACCGCGGCGAATTCATCCGCCGCGCGGAAGAGATCCTGGGGCACCCGGTAGAGGTCATCTCCGGCCGTGAGGAGGCCCGCCTGATCTACCTCGGCGTATCCCACACCTTGGCTGATACCCCTGGCAAACGCCTGGTCGCCGACATCGGTGGCGGCAGTACTGAATTCATCATTGGCCAGCGGTTTGAACCGTTGTTGCGCGAAAGCCTGCAGATGGGCTGCGTCAGCTACACCCAACGCTATTTCAAGGACGGCAAGATCACGCCGGCGCGCTACGCCCAGGCCTACACGGCCGCCCGCCTGGAGATCATGAGCATCGAGCATGCCCTGCACCGCCTGACCTGGGATGAAGCCATCGGCTCGTCTGGCACCATCCGCGCCATCGGCCTGGCCCTCAAGGCCGGCGGCCATGGCACCGGCGAGGTCAACGCCGAAGGCCTGGCATGGCTCAAGCGCAAGCTGTTCAAGCTGGGGGATGCCGAGAAGATCGACTTCGATGGCATCAAGCCCGACCGCCGTACCATTTTCCCAGCCGGCCTGGCGATTCTCGAAGCCATCTTCGACGCCCTCGAACTGCAACGCATGGACCACTGTGACGGTGCCCTGCGCGAAGGCGTGCTCTATGACCTGCTGGGTCGCCATCACCACGAAGACGTGCGTGAGCGCACCCTCACGTCGCTGATGGAGCGTTATCACGTCGACCTGGAACAGGCCGCCCGCGTAGAGCGCAAGGCCCTGCACGCCTTCGACCAGGTGGCCGAGGACTGGGACCTCGAAGACGGTGTCTGGCGCGAGCTGCTGGGCTGGGCCGCCAAGGTGCATGAAGTGGGCCTGGACATCGCCCACTACCATTACCACAAGCACGGTGCCTACCTGATCGAGCATTCCGACCTCGCCGGCTTCTCCCGCGAAGACCAACAGATGCTCGCCCTGCTGGTACGCGGCCATCGTCGCAACATTCCCCGGGACAAGTTCGCCGAGTTCGGCGACGAAGGCATCAAGCTGATTCGCCTGTGCGTGCTGCTGCGCTTTGCGATCCTGTTCCACCACATCCGTGGCACCCAGGAAATGCCCCAGGTGACCCTGCGCGCCGACGGCGACAGCCTGGACGTGGTATTCCCCAAAGGCTGGCTGGATGAAAACCAACTGACCCAGGCGGACTTCGCCCAGGAAGCCGAGTGGCTGACGCGGGTGGGTTTCAGCCTGAACCTGCGCTAACCCAAACGACGCCCCCCCCTGTAGGAGCCGGCTTGCCGGCGATGGCAGCCTCAAGCCCAGCGACGACTGCACTGACGTCATCGCCGGCAAGCCGGCTCCTACAGGGGTAAAGCGCCAGCATAAAAAACGGCCCTCGATGGGGCCGTTTTTTATGCTGCTGGGTAACGCCTCAATTCACCGACAAAATCGGGCTACCCAACTTCTCCAGCAACGTCGCCTGCGCACTGCGCGGGTTCTGGTTGCCGGTTGGCGTGTTGCGCACGTAACGGCCGTCCGACTGCAGGCTCCAGCTGTGGGTGTTGTCGGTGAGGTAGCTTTCCAGCTCCTTCTTGACCCGCATAATCAGCTTCTTGCCTTCCACCGGGAAGCAGGTCTCTACCCGCTTATCGAGGTTGCGCTCCATCCAGTCAGCGCTGGAGAGGAACATCTGCTCTTCGCCGCCGTTGAGGAAGTAGAACACCCGCGTGTGCTCCAGGAAGCGCCCGATGATCGAGCGCACATGGATGTTGTGCGACACGCCGACAATGCCCGGGCGCAGGCAGCACATGCCACGCACTACCAAATCGATGCGCACACCGGACTGGCTTGCCTTGTACAACGCGCGGATGATCTTCGGATCGGTCAGCGAGTTGAACTTGGCGATGATGTGCGCCGGTTTGCCGTCGAGGGCGAACTGGGTCTCGCGGGCAATCATGTCGAGCATGCCCTTCTTGAGGGTGAACGGCGCGTGCAGCAGCTTCTTCATGCGCAAGGTCTTGCCCATGCCAATCAGTTGGCTGAACAACTTGCCGACGTCTTCGCACAAGGCGTCGTCGGAAGTCAGCAAGCTGTAGTCGGTGTAGAGCTTGGCGTTGCCGGCGTGGTAGTTGCCGGTGCCCAAGTGGGCGTAACGCACGATCTCGCCAGCTTCGCGACGCAGAATCAGCATCATCTTGGCGTGGGTCTTGAAGCCGACCACGCCGTAGATCACCACCGCACCCGCCGCTTGCAGGCGGCTGGCCAGTTGCAGGTTGGATTCTTCGTCGAACCGCGCTCGCAGCTCGATCACCGCGGTAACTTCCTTGCCGTTACGCGCGGCGTCGACCAGGGCGTCGACGATTTCCGAGTTGGCGCCGGAACGGTACAGGGTCTGGCGTACGGCCAACACGTGCGGGTCCTTGGCAGCCTGGCGCAGCAAGTCGACCACCGGGGTGAAGGACTCGAATGGGTGCAGCAGCAGGATGTCCTGCTTGCTCACCACGCTGAAGATGTTCTCGCTGTTTTGCAGCAGTTTCGGGATCTGCGGGGTGAACGGGGTGTATTGCAGCTCCGGGTGACTGTCCAGGCCGGTGATGCTGAACAGGCGCGTCAGGTTCACCGGGCCATTGACCTGGTACAGCTCGGTCTCGCCCAGGTTGAACTGCTTGAGCAGGTAGTCCGAGAGGTGTTTCGGGCAGGTGTCCGCCACTTCCAGGCGCACCGCATCGCCGTAACGGCGCGAGAACAGCTCGCCGCGCAGGGCACGGGCCAAGTCTTCGACGTCTTCGGAGTCCAGCGCCAGGTCGGCGTTACGGGTCAGGCGGAACTGGTAGCAGCCCTTGACCTTCATGCCCTGGAACAGGTCATCGGCGTGCGCATGGATCATCGACGACAGGAATACATAGTTGTCGCCAGGGCCACCCACTTCCTCGGGTACTTTAATGATCCGTGGCAGCAAGCGTGGCGCCGGGATGATCGCCAGGCCGGAATCGCGACCGAACGCGTCGATACCTTCCAGCTCGACGATGAAGTTGAGGCTCTTGTTCACCAGCAGCGGGAACGGGTGCGTCGGGTCAAGGCCGATCGGGGTGATGATCGGCGCGATCTCGTCGCGGAAGTAGCGGCGCACCCAGGTCTTGATCTTGGTGGTCCAGTGGCGGCGACGGATGAAGCGGACCTGATGTTTTTCCAGTTCCGGCAGCAGGATGTCGTTGAGGATCGCGTACTGGCGGTCGACATGGCCGTGCACCAGCTCGCTGATGCGCGCCAGCGCCTGGTGGGGTTGCAGGCCGTCTGCGCCGGCCTGTTCACGGGCAAAGGTGATCTGCTTCTTGAGGCCGGCCACGCGGATCTCGAAGAACTCGTCCAGGTTGCTGGAGAAGATCAGCAGGAACTTGAGCCGTTCCAGCAACGGATAGGACTCATCCAGCGCCTGTTCCAGCACGCGGATGTTGAATTGCAGTTGTGACAGCTCGCGGTGGATGTACAGGCTGCTGTCATCCAGGTTGGTGACGGCCGCCACCGGGGCCGGCACAGGCGGCTCGGCCACCACGGCGGGCGGTGCGGGCTCCAGCTCCGGCGGGGTCTCGGTGACTTGTTCAACCACCGGGTGAGCGTCTTTTACAGCAACTTCGGAGAGTCCTTCGGTATTCATCGAGTGTTCCTGTGAGGGCTATTGTTGCTCTCTAAGCAATTGGGCAGCGCGGGCGGCGAAGTAGGTCAGAATGCCATCAGCGCCAGCACGTTTAAAGGCAGTCAGGGATTCGAGGATCACCCCTTCACTCAACCAACCATTCTGGATCGCGGCCATGTGCATGGCGTATTCACCGCTGACCTGATAGACAAAGGTCGGCACTTTGAATTCCTCTTTGACCCGGTAAAGGATGTCCAGGTAGGGCATCCCGGGCTTGACCATCACCATGTCGGCGCCTTCGGCGAGGTCGGCCGCCACTTCGTGCAGGGCTTCCTGACTGTTGGCCGGGTCCATCTGGTACGAGGCCTTGTTGGCCTTGCCCAGGTTCAGCGCCGAGCCCACCGCATCGCGGAACGGACCGTAATAGGCACTGGCGTACTTGGCCGAATAGGCCATGATCCGCACGTTGACGTGGCCAGCCAGCTCCAGGGCTTCACGAATCGCCTGGATGCGGCCGTCCATCATGTCCGACGGTGCAACCACCTGGGCGCCTGCAGCGGCATGAGACAAGGCTTGCTTGACCAGCGCATCGACGGTGATGTCGTTCTGAACATAGCCGTCTTCGTCGAGAATGCCATCCTGACCGTGGGTGGTGAACGGGTCCAGCGCCACGTCGGTGATCACCCCCAGCTCCGGGAAACGCTCGCGCAGGGCGCGGGTGGCGCGCTGGGCGATACCCTCAGGGTTCCAGGCTTCAGCGGCATCGAGGGATTTGAGTTCAGAAGGCGTCACCGGGAACAGCGCCAGCGCTGGAATCCCCAGTTCGACCCAACCCGCCGCTTCGATCAGCAATTGATCAATGGTCAAGCGCTCCACACCCGGCATCGAGGCCACCGCTTCGCGCCGGTTTTCACCGTCGAGCACAAATACCGGCAGGATCAGATCATTCGTCGTCAGTACGTTTTCACGGACCAGGCGGCGAGAAAAATCATCACGACGATTGCGGCGCAGACGGGTGGCGGGGAACAGGCGATTGGCAGGGGTAAAGCTCACGACAGACTCCTGAGCCCGCGTTTACGGGCGAGCGTTGCAGTTATAAGCGGCCATTATGACGAAGGAATGACAGTTGTGCTTATCGATGCGACCTGTAGTCGCATTCGTCGTTTATGTAGGAATTGTTCACTTCGTGACACATCTCGATACTTTCATGAATGTTCGCGAAGGCGTAGGCTGCGCGTTCATTTCGCCAGCACCCCAGACCATGCTTCAACAATTTCTGCATGACTTCGGCTACTTTGCGCTCTTCCTGGGCACCTTCTTTGAAGGCGAGACCATCCTGGTTCTCGCAGGCTTCCTGGCATTCCGTGGCTACATGGATATCAAGCTGGTGATGATCGTTGCCTTTTTCGGCAGCTACGCCGGCGATCAGCTCTGGTATTACATGGGCCGCAAACACGGCCGCAAGCTGTTGGCGCGCAAGCCGCGCTGGCAATTGATGGGTGACAAGGCCCTGGAGCATATTCGCAAGCACCCGGATATCTGGGTGTTGAGCTTCCGCTTCGTCTACGGGTTGCGCACGGTCATGCCTGTGGCGATTGGCCTTTCCGGCTATCCGCCGCTGCGCTACCTGATCCTCAACGGCATTGGTGCCGCGATCTGGGCCGTGGCCCTGGGCGCTGCGGCGTATCACTTCGGCGCCGTGCTGGAAGGGATGCTGGGCAGCATCAAGAAATACGAGCTGTGGGTGCTCGGCGCGTTGCTGGTATTGGGCTTCGGCCTGTGGCTGCGCCGTCGCTTCAAGAACGCGCGCATCGCCCGTGAGGCCTGCGCCGACGCCAAGGCCCGGCTCGCTGCCGGGCAGGCTCCGGTAGAAGCACCTAAGACGCCAGTCGAGTAAGCCGGCTTCTACAGCAGTAGAGGCCGATCACGCTGAGCAGGCTGTAACTCACCAGGCCCAGCCAACCCAGGTTGCTGGCCGGCCACAGGCCCACCAACGGCGCCAGCCATACCAGCGGCACATTCAACACCAGGCGTACCAGCTCGGCCTTGAAGGCCCAGGGGCGGTTCTCCAGGGCCACCCCCAGGGTAAACAACCCCAGCGCCATCGCACTCCAGCCCAGGATCAGCGCCGCAGTGGGCAACCCCTCGCCAAAATTCATCAGATAGCTGCCAAACCCCACATACGCCGCAAACTGCAGGGCGATGTACACCTGTTGGCGCACATCCAGCGGCACTTCAAATTTGCGGAACTGGCTCAGGTCCGGCTTGGCCATCGGGTACTTGGCCTTCACATCGGCCGGGCGCCAGCCAGTGCGCATGAACCAGATGCGCAGTTTGTCCCACCAACTCTCGGTGCGCCGCGCATCACTCCACAGCTGTGCATAAAACTGCAGGTTGGCCCACAGCGGGTTCCAGCTGGCCAAAGGCGTGGTCACGCCGAAAATTACCGGTTCGTTGTCGTCTTCTTCCTGGAACGACCCAAACAGGCGGTCCCAAACAATGAACACCCCGCCGTAGTTGCGATCCATGTAGAGAGCGTTCTGTGCATGGTGGGCCCGATGATTGGACGGCGTAACGAAGAACCACTCGTACCAGCCAAGCTTGGGCACGTGGCGGGTATGCACCCAGAATTGGTACAGCAGGTTGAGGGACGCCACGCTGATAAACACCACCAGCGGCACACCGACAACGGCCAGCGGCAGGTAGAAGATCCAGCTCAGCAGAAAGCCGGTGCTGGTCTGGCGCAGGGCGGTGCTGAGGTTGTAGTCCTCGCTCTGGTGATGCACCGAGTGCGCGGCCCACAGGATATTGCGCTCATGGCCCATGCGGTGCAGCCAGTAGTAGCAGAAGTCGTAGAACACAAAGGCGAACACCCAGGTCCACACGCTTTGGGCCGGCAATTCGAAGAGCGCCAGGTGCTTGAGGGCGAAGGCGTAGGTCAGGATCCCCACCCCCTTGGTCAACAACCCTGTGGTGGTGGACAGCACGCCGGTGCTGAGGCTGTTGATGGCATCCGCCACCCGATAGTTGCGCTCGCCGCGCCAGTGGTCGGCAAGCAGCTCCACCACGATCAAGGCGATGAAAAACGGTACCGCGTAAGGCACGAAGTCCATGGTCTGGTCCGGTTTGTTTTTGTTACATATAGATTAGGTGCAGCCGCGCAAGAGCCCATTGGCAACAGGTGACAAATTAGTAGACATTTAACGCCATGACCCCAGGAGAAATGCCCATGAGCAAAAAGATTGCAGTGATCCTTTCCGGCTGCGGCGTGTACGACGGCGCAGAGATCCACGAAAGCGTGATCACCTTGCTGCGCCTGGACCAGCGCGGTGCTCAGGTCCAATGTTTTGCCCCCGATATTGCGCAACTGCACGTGATCAACCACCTCACCGGTGAAGAGATGCCCGAATCGCGCAACGTGCTGGTGGAGTCGGCGCGGATCGCCCGCGGCGACGTGAAGGATATTCGCGAAGCCAATGCTGAAGAATTTGATGCGCTGATCGTGCCGGGTGGCTTTGGCGCAGCCAAGAACCTGTCCAACTTTGCCGTGCAAGGCGCCGGTTGCAGCGTCAACCCGCAGGTGCTGGAACTGGCTGAAGCGTTTGCCGAAGCGGGCAAGCCGGTGGGGCTGATCTGCATCTCGCCGGCGCTGGCCGCGAAGATCTACGGCCCGGGCGTGACCTGCACCATCGGTAACTGCCCCGATACGGCGGCCGCCTTGGACAAGATGGGCGCCACCCACCAGGAATGCGCCGTCGAAGACATCGTGGAAGACAAGGCGCGCAAGCTGGTAAGCACACCGGCCTACATGCTGGGCAAGAACATCAGTGAAGTGGCGTCAGGCATCAACAAGCTGGTGGACCGGGTGCTCGAACTCACCCACGAAAACGACTAAGCAACCCATTGAATGGAGTGAGCGGGCTTGCCCCGCGCCACGGTATACCAGGCGCCACACGCTTACCTGACACACCGCGGCGCGGGGCAAGCCCGCTCACTACAAGGTCAAGCCAGACGCATCAACTGGGTGAGAAGGCGGTCCAGGGCATTGGCGAAGGCTTGCTTGTCCTTTTCACTATGGGGCGGTGGCCCACCGCCCATCTGGCCCTGTTCACGCAGGTCGGTAAACAGGTTGCGCACCGCCAGACGCTCGCTCATGTTCGCCGGGCTGAACTCCTTGCCACGGGGGTCGAGCGCCGTCACGCCCTTCTTTACCAGCCGATCAGCCAGGGGCACATCGCTGCAGATCACCAGCTCACCGGGCACGGCGTGTTCCACCAGGTAATCGTCCGCCGCATCCGGGCCGCTGGGCACTACGATCAACTTCACGCACGCAAAACTCGGCTTGATCTGGCTCTGCCCCGCCACCAATACCACCTCGAACTGGCGCTTGAGGGCGAACTTGACCACCTGATCCTTGGCCGCCCGGGGGCAGGCATCGGCATCGATCCATACGCGCATCCATCCACCCTCTCATTAACAACATAGATCCAGTGTGGGAGCGGGCTTGCCCGCGATAGCGCCGGATCAGCCAACACCTACATCGGCTGACACACCGCAATCGCGGGCAAGCCCGCTCCCACATTTTTTGACCGCGTTCGTTCAAGCGGCAATGCGGCGCTTTTCGACCAACCGACTGCGACCATACAACACCACAATTGCCAGGATCGCCACGGCTTGCGCACTCAGCGAGTAAGCGTCGGCGTGAATGCCCAGCCAGTCAAAGTCAAAGAACGGCACCGGCCGCGTGCCGAAGATGCCGGCCTCTTGCAACGCCTTAACACCATGGCCGGCAAACACCACCGACAACGCACACAGCAGCGCCGCGTTGATCCCGAAGAACAGCGCCAACGGCAGCTTCGCCGAACCGCGCAAGATCACCCAGGCCAAGCCCACCAGCAGCACCAGCGCCGTGGCACCACCCGCCAGCACAGCGTTATGCCCGGCAGGCCCGGCTTGCAGCCACAGGGTTTCGTAGAACAGGATCACTTCGAACAGCTCGCGGTACACCGAGAAGAACGCCAGCATCGCAAAACCGAAACGACCGCCGCCGCCCACCAGGCTGCTCTTGATGTAATCCTGCCAGGCCGCGGCATGACGCCGGTCGTGCATCCACACCCCCAGCCACAACACCATCACACTGGCGAACAGCGCCGTGCAGCCTTCGAGCAATTCGCGCTGCGCACCGCTCACGTCAATCACATACGCCGCCAGCGCCCAGGTGGCCAAGCCAGCCAGCAATGCCAGGCCCCAGCCCGCGTTGACGCTGCGCACCGCCGATTGCTGGCCGGTGTTACGCAGGAACGCGAGGATCGCCGCCAGCACCAGAATCGCTTCCAGGCCTTCGCGCAGCAGGATCAGCAAGCCGGAGATGTAGCTCAGCGACCAACTCAAACCATCGCTGCCCAGCAAGCCAGCAGACTCAGTGAGCTTGCCCTTGGCCACGTCCAGGCGCTGTTGCACCTGCTCGACCGGCAGCCCGTCCTGCAACGACTGCCGGTAAGCCATCAGGGCCTTCTCGGTGTCTTTGCGTACGTTGGCGTCGACGTTGTCCAGGGAGCTTTCTACCAGCTCGAAGCCTTCCAGGTAGGCCGCAACAGACAGGTCATACGCCTGCTCATGGTCACCGTTGCGGAACGCGGCGAGGCTCTTGTCCAAGGTGGTCGCGGTGTAGTCCAGCAATTGCGCCGGGCCACGCTTGACCTGCGGGGGCTGGGCCCGCTGGGCGCGGAACGTGGCGGCAGCGTCGGGGCCGTTGGCGGCAAGCACTTCATTGGGGGTCTGGCGCGCCAGGTCAGCGAGGTTGAACGGCTGCTCGCTCTTGGCCGCCGCCGGGTCGGCCGTGAAACCGGCGATGTAAGTGGCCAGGTCCCAGCGCTGGCGGTCGTCCAGTTGGTCGGAGAACGACGGCATGTCAGTGCCTTCGACACCCAGTCCAAGGGTGTTGTAGATCGCATAGAGGCTCAGGCGGTCCAGGCGCGTGGCGTCACGCAGGTTGGCGGGTGGCGGGGTCATGCCCATGCCCGCCGGGCCATCACCTGCACCGGCCGTGCCGTGGCACACCGAACAATGTTGGGCGTAGAGCGGCGCCCCTCGGGTGGGGTCCGGCGTGATCGCCGGGGCTTGGCTGACTTCATACGCCACGGCCAGCTTGGCGCCCAACTGGCGGGCTTGGCGGGCGACGGCAGCGCCGTCTTCGTGGGCAGTTACAGCGGCAAACAATTCGTCGACACCTTTGATCAACGCCGCACGCTCTGGCCTCTGTGGCAGTTCGGCCACCAGGCCCTGCAACACCCCGAGAAACTCGACCTGTTCACGGTATTCGGATTCGTCGATAACCTTGCCCGCCTCCACCGTTGGAGGGTAGTCAGCACCGATGTAGTCCAACAAATGCAGGGCTTGTGGAGCACCTTCAGCGGTAGCGGCCAATAAGTTGAAGCTGCACGACATCAGCGCCGGCAACAGCAGCCAGGCGAGAAAACGAAAGGGGGCAGTCATGAATGAATCTCAAAGGGAAATACGAAGTAACACATTGTCAAACCTTAAAGGGTTTGACTCAAGGCGTTAGTGAGTTGGCGTTTGGAAGGCCGGGGCATTTTTAGAAATTCGATGCTGGCATTTTGTGGATTGAATCACATCAATAAGCCATTGTTTTGCCAGTAATGGCGCTTATAATGCCGCGCCCTGTTAGTGCGAAAGGGAATTTCGTTCCTCGTTTTTATGAGGAATTACCACACCGGTTGAATACTTTCAGGGAAGAAGCTGCATGGCATTTCGCGCCTTACCTTCGCTCGCGCTCGTCGCGGTCACGTTGCTCTCCGGCTGTTCGATGTTCCGCAGCTATGACACCGAGCTGCAAGCTACCAACCAGCAATTGGCCACCGGCAATGTCGACGGCGCCCTGACCCTCCTGGAAAAGAACAACACCGGCGAAGACAAGGACCTGCTCTATTTCTTCGAAAAGGGTGAGTTGTTGCGGGCCAAGGGCGACCTGACCGGCAGCCAGACCGCGTGGCGCAGCGCCGATCTGCAAGTCTACAAGTGGGAAGAGTCCGTCAAGTTCGACAGCGAGAAGTACCTCGCCCAGTTCGGCAGTTTCCTGGTCAATGACAAGGTGCGCCGCTACGAAGGCTATGACTACGAAAAAGTCATGCTGACCACCCAGATGGCCCTGAACCTGCTGGCCCTGAACGACTTCGACGGTGCCCGCACCGAAATCAAGAAGACCCACGAACGCGAAGCGGTCATTGCCGACCTGCGCGACAAGGAATACCTCAAGCGCGAGGACGAAGCCCAGCGCGAAGGTGTGACCACCCAGATGAAAGACCTGAGTGGTTACCCGGTGGAAGCCTTGAACGCGCCAGACGTGGTTGGCCTGAAAAACAGCTACCAGAGTGCGTTCAGCCATTACCTGGCTGGCTTTGTCTACGAAGCCCTCGGCGAAAAAGACCTGGCGGCCCCCGGTTACCGCAAGGCTGCCGAGTTGCGCCCCAACACGCCGCTGCTGGAACAGGCATTGCTGGACCTGGACAAATCCAAGGTCGAAGCCGACGAAACCGATGTGCTGATCGTGGTCCAGAGCGGCCTGGCACCGGCGCGCGACTCGATTCGCCTGCCACTGCCGATTCCTATCGACGGCCATCTGGTGATCACGCCGCTGTCGTTCCCGGTGATCAAGGCCGACACGTCTACCGCGACCTTCGCCCAGATCGGCGTCGACGGCAAACAGCAGAACCTCACCGCCCTCAACAGCACCACTGCCATGTCCCGCCGCGCCCTGCGCGATGACATGCCGGGCATCATCCTGCGCACCACGGTGCGTGCGGTCAGCCGTGGCGTGGCGCAAAACAACCTGAACAAGACCAACCCCATGGCCGGCCTGGTGCTAGGCATCGCCTCGGCCGTGACCGAAGGCGCCGACACCCGCACCTGGCGCACCCTGCCAGACATGACCCAGGTGACCCGCCTGCGCCTCAAACACGGCGAGCATCAGGTCAGCCTGCCCAACGCCCTGGGCGGCACGCTGGTGACGGTCAAGGCCGATCAGCGCTACCAGGTGATCACCTTGCGCGTGGTCGGCAACCAGGTGTTCGCCGGGGGCCTTGCCGCCCATGTCGTGCCAAGCAGCACGCCCCAGGCCATCGCCACACTCAAGCAACCTTAAGGAGCACGCTATGCGTCATTTCATCCTCGGCGCCCTGGCGCTGGTCCTGCTCGCCGGCTGCGCCACCCCGCCGCCACCGGAGCCCGGCAGCGCTGCGAGCAAAATCGTGGTGATGGGCAAGTTCAAGGGTATCGCCGTCGGCGCCATCCGCGTTGCACGCGAGAACGGCTTCCTTACCGCCAAGGTGCAGTTGAGCAACATCACCAGCAGCAACCAGACGATGTATTACCGCTTCGCCTGGCTGGGCGCCGATGGCTTTCCGGTGGGCGACGAAGAAACCTGGAAAGTGCTGAACCTGTACGCCAACCAGGCGACCTTCCTGCCGGCCATTGCCAACCTGCCCCAGGCGGCAGACTTCCGCCTTGAAGTGAAGACGCCTTGAGCCGTTCCCCTTTTACGTTTCAGAGAGAATTCCCCATGTTTGCACGCTTCTCGATGCTCGCTCTCGTTGCCCTGCTGGCCAGCGGCTGCTCCAACACCTCGCCTGTACTGGGCAGCAAGAACATCAGCTACGGCGACACCAAGGCCGTGGAAACGGTAACCAACGAGTTCGGTTCCACCGACTTGCAGATGATCGCCGAAAGCATGACCCGCTCCCTGGCCCAGTCCGGCATCTTGCAGGGCCGCCCGGTGGTGCAGGTGTATGACGTGAAGAACAAGACCAGCGAATACATCGATACCCGCGAGATCACCACGTCGATCAAGACCCAGTTGATGAAGACCGGCACCGCGCGCTTCGCCAGCGACAATACCGACATGCAGAGCCAGGTCGACCAGCTCAAGCTGCAGAACCAGAGCGGCCTGTACAAGAAGTCCACCGTCAGCAAGACCGGCAACATGGTCGCCGCCAAATACCGCCTGGAAGGGTCCATCAGCTCCATCGTCAAGCGCAGCTCGGACTACAAGGACGTGTTCTACAAGTTCAGCCTGCAGCTGATTGACGTCGAGAGCGGCCTGGCCGAATGGATGGACGAGAAAGAAATCCGCAAGACCACGGAGCGCTAAGCAATGCGTGCATGGATCGGCATGATCGGCCTGCTGTGCGCCTTTGGCGCCGAGGCCGCCCCGAAGATCGCGGTGACCGACCTGGCCTACGAGGCGCGGATCGAGGAGTACATCCACCAGGTTTCGGCGAGCAACAACTACCAGGCGAGTGCCTACAACGCCAGCGGTGCCTCGAACTACAGCGAGTACGAAAGCCGTACCAGCTACATCGAGCAGACCGAGCTGCGTAAGTTCAGCGGTGACATCAAGGGCGAGATCCTCAAGTCCCGCCAGTTCCAGCTGGTACAGGGCACGCCCTACACCGCCGATGCCAAGGGTGACGTTTACGACGTGATCAAGCGCATCAAGGCTGGCCACTTCAAGGGGGCTGACTACGTGCTGTTCGGCACGCTGTCGGACATCGACTTCACCCAGGACATCAACGCCATCGACCGCACCAACAGCTACTCGGCGGTGCTGGGCCTGACGCTGGTGGCGGATTTCAGCCTGATCAACACCCGCACCTACGAAATCACCTCGGCGTTCACCGCCATGGGTGAAGGCCAGGACACCAAGTTGGTGAACAGCCGTGACGTGCGCGTGAGCCTGAATCGGCCGCGTGTGGTGAAGGAAGTGTCGAAAGCGCTGGGCGAAGATGTGGCGCGCCAGTTGGCGGAGCAGTTGGGTGGCGGGTACCAGGACCCGGGCAAGCCGGCGTTGCGCAATAACCTGCCGAGGGATGAGGCGCCAAAGATCCTGCGCTGAATCGCTCTTGCCCCCTGTAGGAGCTGGCTTGCCAGCGATAGCGGTACATCAGGTATACCGCTATCGCCGGCAAGCCGGCTCCTACAGGTTTGATCGGGTTACGCCGTTGCGCGATGCAGACTGGCGAGGAAACCCGCCGCCCCCACAAACAACCCGGCAAACGTACGGTTCATGCGTTTTTGCTGTTTTGGCGTGCGCAACAGACGCAATACCTTCGACGCCAGCCCCGTATAGCCCGCCATTACGATCATATCCACGCTGATCATCGTCGCACCCAGGATCAGGTACTGGATCAGCAGCGGCGCCTGCGGGTTCACGAATTGCGGCAGCACCGCCAGCATGAACACCAAGGCCTTGGGGTTGCTGGCGTTGACCAGGAAGCCGCGGAACATCATCGCCATCGGCTTGCCGATCGGGCGCACCGCCGCGTCATCGGTCATGTCCATGGGCAAGGCGCGCCACTGCTTGATGGCCAGGTACACCAGGTACGCCACGCCGAACCATTTGATCGCATAGAACGCAGTAGACGACGCCGCCAGAATGGCACCCAACCCGCCGGCCACGACGGCAATCTGCATCGCCAGGCCCAGTTGCAGGCCGATGGCGTTCCAGTAACCGCGCAGGAAACCGTATTGCAGGCCACTGGACATCGAAGCGATGGCGCCTGCACCAGGAGAAAGGGAGATGATCCAACTGGCCACGAAAAAGGCCAGCCACGTATCGAGTGCCATTACACACCTCAGGAGGGAGTTTGCTGTGATGCCCTAAGCTAACTCCGCCGACCAAAGGCTGGCTATAGATTTTTACAAGATGTGAATGCTAGCGGTCGCCCGGGAACACATGGTTACCTGGCCAACGCCGCACCGAGCGCTGGAAGAACAGGCTGTTGGGCACTTGCACCATGGCGCTGTCGGTGCCGGCTTCCGCGACTTCGACCAGAGTGGTGTACAGCAGGTTGATCGCCACGACCCGGCCCTTCACTCCCGGCTTGTCGACGGTGTCCACCAGTTCGACGATGTCACCCAGGCGAAACGGGCCGACCGTGAAGATCAAGATCGCGCACAGCAGGTTGGACAGCACCGACCACATGGCGAAGAACGCCACTGCCGCCACCGCCACAAACCCCGACAATGCTGTCCACAACACCGTGGCAGACACGCCCAGGCGGCCCAGCACAAAGATCAGCGCACTGCCCATGATCAACCAGCGCAAGCCGCCGCGCAGGGGCATCAGCAGTTGCGGTGGGAACGGGTAGCGCTCGCCCAGGCGAGTCAGGCCTTTGGCGACAAAACGCTGGGCCAGGTAGCCGGCCAGCAGGATCAGCAGGATCTGCACGCCGATCCACACAGGCTCTACCCATTGCGCCGGCAGCGGCAGTTGCAGGGCTTCCATCAGGACAGCGCCTCCAGCTCCGCTTGCAAGGTTTCGAGCAGTTCAAGGGCTTCCATCCAGGTTTCCTCCAACTGCCCCTCGCGCACCTTGAGCTTGGCCTGTTCGGCCAGCAGGTCACGCAGCTCGTCCTTGCGGGCGGCTTCGTACACGGCGCTGTCACCCAGGCTGGTCTCGATCTTGGCCAGGCGCTCGTGCACCTTGCCCAACTCGGCTTCCAGCTTGTCGGCTTCACGCTTGTGCGGCGCCAGCTGTTGGCGCAAGGCGGCAGCGGCCTGGCGCTGGGCTTTCTTGTCGGTCTTGTCCGGGTTGACTGGCGTGTTGCTGACCGGCGCGTTACGCAGGCGGTAGTCGGTCAGCCAGCGCGCGTAGTCGTCGAGGTCACCATCGAACTCTTCAACTTTGCCGTCAGCCACCAACAGGAAGTTGTCGGTGGTGCTCTTGAGCAAGTGGCGATCGTGAGACACCACCAACACCGCACCACTGAATTCCTGCAGAGCCATGGTCAGCGCCAGGCGCATTTCCAGGTCCAGGTGGTTGGTCGGTTCGTCGAGCAGCAGCAGGTTCGGGCGGTCCCAGGCGATCAACGCCAGGGCCAGGCGGGCCTTTTCGCCGCCGGAGAAGTTCAGCACCGGCTCATCGATGCGCGCGCCACGGAAGTCGAAACCGCCGAGGAAGTCGCGCAAGGTCTGCTCGCGCTCGGTGGGCGCCAGGCGCTGCAGGTGCAGCAACGGGCTGGCCTTGGAATCGAGCGAGTCCAACTGATGTTGGGCGAAGTAACCCACCACCGTGTTCTCGCCACGGGTGAGGCGACCGGCCAGGGGCGATAGCTCGCCCGACAGGTTCTTGATCAGCGTCGACTTGCCCGCGCCGTTGGGGCCCAACAGGCCGATGCGTGCGCCCGGCGTCAACTGCAGCTTGACCTTTTCCAGGATGGTTTTGTCACCGTAACCCAGACGTGCATCCGAGAGATCCAGCAAGGGGCTGGAGATCTTCACCGACTCGCGGAATACAAAGTCGAACGGCGAATCGACGTGAGCGGCCGACAGTTCTTCCATGCGCTCCAGCGCCTTGATCCGGCTTTGGGCCTGCCGGGCCTTGGTGGCCTGAGCCTTGAACCGGGCGATGTAGCTTTCCATGTGCGCACGTTGCGCCTGCTGTTTCTCGTAGGCCTGTTGTTGCTGGGCCAAGCGCTCGGCACGGGCACGCTCGAACGCGGTGTAGCCGCCACGGTAGAGGGTGATCTTCTTCTGTTCGACGTGGGCAATGTTATCGACCACGGCGTCGAGGAAATCCCGGTCGTGGGAAATCAGCAGCAAGGTGCCCTGGTAGCTCTTGAGGAAGTCTTCCAGCCACAGGATCGCATCGAGGTCCAAGTGGTTGGTCGGTTCGTCGAGCAGCAACAAGTCCGAGGGGCACATCAGCGCCTGGGCCAGGTTCAGGCGCATGCGCCAGCCGCCAGAGAAGTCGGCGACCGGGCGGTCCATCTGTTCGTTGGTAAACCCAAGGCCTGCGAGCATCTTGCGGGCACGGGCGTCGGCGGTATAGCCGTCGGCGCTGTCGAGCTCCGAGTGCAGGCGCGCCTGGGCGGCGCCGTCCTGGGCTTTCTCAGCCTCGGCGAGGTCGTGTTGCACCTGGCGCAGGCGCAGGTCGCCATCGAGCACGTAGTCGATCGCGATGCGGTCCAGGGTGTCGATCTCCTGGCGCATGTGGGCGATGCGCCAGTCGGCGGGCAGCAGGCAGTCCCCGGAGTCCGGGGTCAGCTCACCCAGCAACAGGGCGAACAACGTGGATTTGCCGGCGCCGTTGGCACCGATCAGGCCGGCTTTGTGACCGGCGTGCAGGGTCAGCTCGGCGTCTTCGAGAAGACGTTGCGGGCCACGCTGTAATGTTAGGCTTTGAAGTCGGATCATAATGGCGGCGGAGTCTACCAGCTTCGTTGGCCGCTGGCTTGGGTGTGAATATGTGCGCTGACCTGTGGAGCTTTGCCCTTTCGACTTACGCCCGCTCGGGCTGCGAAGCCGCCTGCCTGCGCTTGCAGGAACGAGGGGCGGATGTGTGCCTGTTGTTGTGTGGCGCCTGGCTGGAGCAACGGGGTGTAGCGCAGACACCCGAACGTCTGCAGGCGCTCAAGCAGGTCGCCGGGCTCTGGCAGGCGCAGGTCATCGAGCCGTTACGACAGGTGCGCATGCAATGGCGCGCCATGGCGCAGCAGGATGAGGTTTTGGATAAGTTGCGGGAGCGGGTCAAGGCCCTGGAGTTGGATGCAGAGCGGGAATTACTGACGCGCCTGGAGGCAGTGGCGCAGGCATGGCCGAAGAAGGAAGGTCAGCACAGATGGCTTGAAGGCTTGGCGACCGAAGCCGCCAACCTTGACCACGACGCGCTGCAACTGCTGCGCGCCGTGGCTGCCAGCACTTAGGAAGCGCTGGTTGGGGTCGTGCTGGATGCTACCGGAGCAGGCGTGCTGCTGGCGGTCGCGGCTGGAGCGGTGGAGGCTGCCGGGGTAGCCGCTGGGGTGGCTGGCTTGGCCGGTGCTGGTTTGGCAGCGGCAGGCTTGGCGACAGCTGGTTTAGCGGCTGGTTTTGCAGCAGCAGGCTTGGCAGCTGGCTTAGCGGCTGGTTTTGCAGCAACTGGTTTGGCAGCTGGCTTGGCGGCTGGTTTTGCAGCAGCAGGTTTGGCAGCTGGCTTGGCGGCTGGTTTCGCAGCAGCGGTTTTAGCAGCTGGCTTGGCGGCTGGTTTTGCAGCAGCAGGTTTGGCAGCTGGCTTAGCGGCTGGTTTCGCAGCAGCGGTTTTAGCAGCTGGCTTAGCGGCTGGTTTCGCAGCAGCAGGTTTGGCAACTGGCTTAGCGGCTGGTTTCGCAGCAGCAGTTTTAGCAGCTGGCTTAGCGGCTGGTTTCGCAGCAGCAGTTTTAGCAGCTGGCTTAGCGGCCGGTTTTGCAGCAGCAGTTTTGGCAGTTGGCTTGGCAGCAGCTTTAGCAGGTGCTTTCGCAGCAACAGCTTTTGCAGGCGTACGAGCGCCCAGCACTTTGGCTACAGCTTCCTTCACACGACCAACGCCCTGGGCCAGTTTCAGGCTTTCTTGAGCGTCTTTTTTGAGTTGGGAAATGTAGGTGCGGGTTTCAGCTTGGCGATCCTTGAGGGCGTCCAGCAGGTCCTCAAGTTCTTTGACAGCGTCTTTGGCTTTGGCTTGTGCCTTGGCCTTGCCGGCAGTGGCGGCGTCTTGCAGTTTGGTGCGGGATTTGTGCAGCTTCTCTTGCGCTTTACCGCGTTGTTTTTCCAGCTTGGCGAGCAGCTTTTCTGCATCGGCCAACGCTTGGGAACAAGCGCTTTCCAGGTGTTCGAGCAAGCTGCCCGAAAGTTGTTGGAGTAAATGCAACGGGGTATTAACAGGCTTCTGTTTGGCCGACATGGTTTACCTCCTGGCTGACGTGGGTGCGGCTCATACTAGCCCTCTGCTCTTACCGCCGCTAGGGCATGTTGACAGTATCGTTTGCGTTGCGTTGCAACGCGCGAAAATTCTTATCGATATAACGAAAAACCGCGCCACTTTTTACCCATCCACACTGGCATAATCCGTCGCACTTTCGGCGGGAGAATGCCCATGTCGCGTTACCTTTTTCTAGTGCTTGGCTTGGCGATTTGCGCAGCCAATGCGGGCGAGCAAACGCCGTCCAAAACGACGGCCCCAGACCCGCACGACCTCGCCTACAGCCTGGGTGCCAGTCTGGGCGAGCGCTTGCGCCAAGAGGTTCCCGACCTGCAGCTCCAGGCATTGCTCGACGGTCTCAAACAAGCCTACCAAGGCAAACCCCTGGCCCTGGACAATGCGCGCATTGAACAGGTGCTCGCCCAGCATGAAGCGCAAAGCGAAGCCGATGCCCAGGTTCCACAAACCGAAAAGGCACTCGCCGCCGAGCAGCAATTTTTAGCCAAGGAAAAAGCACTGAGTGGCGTGCGCGAATTGGCGGATGGCATCCTGCTCACCGAGCTCTCGCCCGGCAGTGGCAGCAAGCCATTGGCCAGTGATGAGGTACAGGTCAAATACGTGGGGCGATTGCCCGATGGGCCCGTCTTCGATCAGAGCACGCAACCGCAGTGGTTCCGCCTGGACAGCGTAATCAGCGGCTGGAGCAGCGCCTTGCAGCAGATGCCGGTCGGCGCGAAATGGCGCTTGGTGATTCCTTCTGCCCAAGCCTATGGCGCTGACGGCGCAGGTGAGTTGATCCCACCCTATTCGCCACTCGTATTCGAGATCGAACTGCTCGGAACCCGCCACTGACCCAATAAAAAACGGTGCGCCATGCGCACCGTTTTTTTTACCTCGCCATCAGGGTTCAGGCCTGGGTGGCGGACTCTTCCTTGTGCGCGTTGTGCAACACTTCGATCAGGCAATCTTCCAGCTCGAAACGCTCATGAAGCAGCGCGCCCAGCTCCTGGAATTTCGCCGCCACGCAGTTGCCGGCATCGCACAGATCAGTGAACGCCAGCAACTTTTCAGTGATGGCGTCGATACGCGGATAAATGGTTTCGGCAAGGTCCAGGCCACGCTGATCGTCAAAGGCTTCCGCCTCCTTGGTCAGTTGCTCGTAGACCCCGAAGTGGCCAGCAGACACGTAGTCCACCAAGACCCCACAGAAATCCTGCAACGGTTCGCGGTTCTGTGCCAATGCTTCGGGCTTGGCGCCGAGAGCATCAAAGGCCCGAACCAGTTCGTGACGTGCCTTCAGCCAGCTGTCGATCAGCTTATGCACACCACCCCAGCGTTCCTGAGCATTCTGACAACTTTCCAGCATGATGATCTCTCTTCCCTAGTAGGGGCGCTGCCGCCTGGTGCCCGCGCAACACTTCAAGGATAAAGCAGCAGCCGGACAAGGCTGCATCTGACAAACGGTTTCGCTAATGCGTGCGGGCCAGATTATGCCCGCATGACTATGGCTTCAAGGTACGCAGGACAGAAAGTTCATACAAGTGTTTAATCCCGTCCTACAACCTTCGGCCCACTCTCAGCGCTTTGCCAACCCCAAGGATTGGCTGAAAAACAGCCGTGAAAACTGCAGGATGCCCAGGATCAGCATCGCCACGAAGCACAACAGACTCCACTCCGGCAGGCTCAGGTCAAACAGCGTCCAGTTGATCTCGACGCAGTCCACGGTGCCTTTGATGGTCGATCGCAAAGCTTGCCAAAACGACAGGTTTTCGATCATCGATTGCAAGCTGGGCCAGCACTCGGCCGGCTGATCCGGTGCGACATTTTGCAGCAACACCTGGCGTACAGCAGTGACCGCCCCCAGCAACGCACAACCCATACTGGCCACCCCATACAGGACGACCGCAGGGCGCTTGGGGTTATGAAGGGCGGCCACCAGGTTGATCAAGGTGAACGTCGCCACAAAGAGGCGTTGCACCTGACACAGGAAGCAGGGACGTAGCAGCGCGCCGTACTCGACATAAAAAGACGCGCCCAACGTCAGCGCACCCGCCAGGAACGCCAGGAAAAACAAGGAGCGTGAAGGGGCCAAAGACATTGTTTATCCGTACCGCAGGAGACAGGCCGCTACGGTAGAGGAAAGGCCTGACTCCTTTCAATACGCACTAGAGCAGACGATTCGGCGAGGGCATGAGGATATGCCGTCAGAACCTGGATGACTTCGAGCAGCCAACAGTAGGAATTTGCTTGCCCATCTTCTGTCCCCCGTATTTACAGGGAATCGAACGGCTGGCCCCGGAAACTTCCGAACCAGCCTCCGCTTGTTTTCCTATCTCACGCTCGCACAGGTACTGGCAACGGTGACGCCAGCAAACGATTGTCCAGAAGCCCCAAGCCTTCCTGGAACAACTGGTTGCTGCGTTCTGTGTCACCCAATTGCGCGAGCAAGCGTGCCAGCTCGGCACAGGCTTCAGGATTGCGCTGCACCTGCAAGCTGCTCTCCAAGTAGTCCCGCGCCTTGCCCCACAGGCTGTTCTGCAGGCACAGGCGCCCCAGCGTCAACAGCAGGCTGGCGTCCCCCGGATGGTCCTTGAGCCAGCCTTCGGCAAACTTCAACTGGCGGGCCGGATCGCTACCACGCAGCAGACCATAGAGCCGGATCAAGTGGCTGTCGTAGCCGCGTTTGATAGCACCGCGCAGTACTTCCTCGGCTTTCGTATCGGCGCCCAGCCGGCGCAGCTGCTCGGCGTAGGCCAAGACCAGGGGCGGCTCCTGACGTTGGGCAGAAGTGAGTTGTTCCCACGCACGCTCAAGGGACTGCAACCCGGCTTCGCTCTGGTCTTCGCGCTGGGCTGCCAGGCTGAGGTTTTCACCCCAGGCGCGGCGCTCAAGTTCGGCCAGTTCCGGGGCAGGCAGCACCTTGTCTTTACGCAGCTCAGGCATCAGTCGAATCACCGACGACCAATCGCCGCGCTGCTGATGCAGGCGCTGCAACTGGCGCAATACCTGGGCGTTATGCGGGTGGCGCTCGTGCATCGCCTGCAGGGTGGTCAGCGCACCGTCGGTATCGCCACGGTCCAGTTGCAGCTGCGCATGGCTCAGGGCAACCGCCAGCTCGGCCTGGGGCTGACGCTCCAGGGCGCGCTCCAGCAGGCCGTCGGACTCTTCATAACGCCCCTGTTCGTTGGCGGCACGCGCGGCGCCAAGGTAGTAAAGCAGCGGCTGGCGCTCAGCCTCAGCGGCACGGTGCAAGTGGCGTTCGGCGCTGGCCCAGCGGCCTTCGGCAAGGTCCATCTGGCCCTGCTCGATCGCAATCTGTACGCGGCGGCTGCGGTTGCGTCGCGACCATGGGTTGACCACCCCACCCGAGGTCGTGAGCAGGCTCAGCAACACGCGGACCAGGTAGATCGCCAGGCCGACCACAAACAACGCGACCAGCGTGGCCCACAGGCTCGACTCGTAATGCAGCAGATGGGGATAGGTAATCAGCACGTAGCCGGTGTGTTTCGAAATGCCCACGGCCAGTGCCAGGGCGATTGCAACCGCCAGCACCAGGATCACATAGAAACGCTTCATCGGCTCTACTCCTGGGTCGCCGGCGTACCCGCCGCCGCCTTGGCTTCATCAGCAGACAGGTGACGACGATCCAGGTAGGCCTGCACCGCCGCAAGGCTCGCCGCCAGGTCCGGTGTCACCACCGAAACGGCTTTCGGCTCAAGCTCGGCGATACGCGCCAGCATGGCCTTGCTCTGCGGGTTGTCCTGATTGAAGTTGTCCTGCAATACGCTGCGCGCTTCACCAAGGGCACGGCTATACACCGCCGTTTCGCCATTGAGCGCGGCCCACTGCGCCTGCTCCAGTGCCAGGCTCAACGCCAGGCGCACCTGGTTCAAGCCCTGGCCCGCGAGCAGCGGACGGATGTTGTCATCGGGGTTGAAGTCGATGCGAAAATAGCGGGATATCTGCTCCCACCATTGGCTCCAGCGGCTGTCCGTATCGGTGGTCGGACGCCCTTGCGACGCCGGCTCGGTGAGTTGGTATTCCGGCGCGATGGCCGCCAGTTGCACCACCTGGTCACGCAGCGCTGCCAGCTGCAGGTACAGCCCGGTGCGGTCCGGCTGCTCGACACTGCGCAGGGCAACGAGGCTCTTGGCCAACTGCTCACGCGCGGCATAGGAACCCGGGTCGCTCTGCTCACGCAGGATCTCGTCGGCACCCTGCACCAGCGCCTGGGCACTGTTGATGTCCTGCAGGGCAGACAGGCGCAAGCTGGCCAGACGGATCAGGTGCTCGGCTTCCGCCAAACGCCAGTCCTGGCGGCTGGCGCCCAGCACGGTTTCCAGGCGCTGGCTCAGGCGTTGCTGATCGCCTTGTAGCTGGGCGACCAGACGCCGACGCTCCTCCAGTTCATCTGCGGCGGGCAGCTGTGCCAGGCGTGCGGCCAGTTGCTGCTGGCTCTGCTTGAGCGACTGGGATTGGTCATCGAGGGTCTGCACCTGCCCCAGCTGTTGCTGGCTGCTGGCTTGCAGGGCACGGACCTGCCAGATCCCCCAGCCGCCGGCGGCAACCCCCGCGGCGCCGAGCAACAGGGCCACGACTGCCAGACCATTGCCACGACGTGGCGCGGTGACTGGTGGCTCAACCGGCGCACTCAGTGCGGGCTGGGCTTCTTCTTTAGGCAAGGCTGTTTCGCTCACGTATCCGTCCTTTGCGTATTCAGAGAGTGGGAGCGGCTTGCCTCATGGGACAGAGCTGCGCAACGCCACTAACAAAGCCGCGGCACTCGCACCGCGACAATCCACAACTTTTTCTGCGCCCGCTGCCCGTGCCATCTCACAGACTCGCGGGCTCGGCACGAACAACGGCAACTGTGCCACGTGCGGCCAATCCGGGCCGGCCAACGCCTGCAGGTGCAAAAAACCCTGCCCACTGCTGACCACCAGGCCATTCAAGCGTTCCAACTGGATGCGTTGCATCAGTGCCCCAGCGGCGTACACCGGCAGGAAACGGCGGTACAACTCCAGATACTCGACACTAGCACCTTGCTCGCGCAAACGCTCAGCCAGCAGCTCCCGGCCGCCTTCCCCCCGCAGGATCAACACCCGCGCACCGGGCCGTGCAACTGCTTCGCGAAGGGCCGGCAGCACCAGCAAGGCCTCGCTGTCGTCGCCGGTTTGCGGATAATGAACGTCCAGGCCCTGATCGGCCAGTACCTGCGCAGTCGCAGCACCGACACTGAACCAGGGCACTTGCGGCCAGCGCTGGTCCAACCGTTGCACAGCGAGGCGCGCAGCCGGTTTGCTGACGACGATCACCGCGCAATAGCGGCCTAGATCATCGAACACAGCCTGCTGTGTCGGTGTGATGGGTAAGGGCTCGGTGTCCAGCAAGGGCAGGCTGCTGCTGAAGATGCCCGCATCGGACAACGTCGCCGCCAGTGCCGTCGACTCCTCGGCAGGCCGCGTCAGCAGCACACGCCAGTCGGTCACTGCGGACCGGCCTCGCCATAGACTTTCTGCAGAATGGCGCCGGCGCCTTTTTCCAGCAGTTCTTCGGCCACCTGAATGCCCAGGGCCGTGGCATCACGCTGCGGGCCTCGCACCTGAGCGGTGAGCAAGGTGCCGCCGTCCGGGTCGCCCACCAAGCCACGCAACCACAGGTTTTCACCTTCAAGCACGGCGTAGCAGGCGATGGGCACCTGACAGCCGCCGTTGAGGTGCTTGTTCAAGGCACGCTCGGCGGTCACACGAACTTCGGTGTCGGGGTGATCGAGAGGCTTGAGCAGCGCGTGGATTTCACTGTCTGCGGTACGGCATTCGATGCCCACGGCGCCCTGCCCGCCGGCCGGCAAGCTGTCCTCGACGCTGATGGCCGAGGTGATGCGATCCTCGAACCCCAGACGGATCAAGCCGGCAGCGGCGAGGATGATCGCGTCATATTCACCGGCATCCAGCTTGGCCAGACGGGTGTTGACGTTGCCCCGCAGGAAGCGGATCTGCAGGTCCGGGCGACGGGTCAGCAACTGTGCCTGGCGACGCAGGCTGGAGGTGCCGACGATGCTGCCTAGCGGCAGATCGTCGAGAGAAGCATACGTGTTGGAAACGAACGCATCGCGTGGGTCTTCACGCTCGCAGATGCAGTACAGGCCCAGGCCTTCGGGGAAGTCCATCGGCACGTCTTTCATGGAGTGCACGGCGATGTCGGCTTCGTTTTCCAGTAGCGCGGTTTCCAGTTCCTTGACGAAAAGCCCCTTGCCGCCGATCTTCGACAGCGGCGAGTCGAGCAGCTTGTCGCCGCGACTGACCATGGGCACCAGGGACACTACGAGGCCCGGGTGGGCCTGCTCAAGGCGTGCTTTGACGTATTCGGCCTGCCACAAGGCCAGGGCGCTTTTACGGGTGGCGATGCGGATTTCGCGAGAGGACATGGATCAATCCGTACTGAATAGATACGGCAGATAATAACAGCTCAGGCAAATACGCTTTGATTTGAATCAGCAAGTGCGGGGCCTCCCTGGCCACGTCGCACCGGGATATGGAATACAGGCCGCGCCAGAGCCGCGGGCTAAAGCTGCTGCATCATCTTGCGCACACCGGCGACATGGCGTCGGCTGACGATCAGGGCATCGCCGTTAAGCCCTTTGAGGAACAATTGGAAGTGCCCCAATGGCGTGCGCTGCAGGCGTTCTATTCGCTCGCGGGCAACCAGCGCGTTGCGGTGGATGCGCACGAAACGATCGCCGAATTCATCTTCAAGGGCCTTGAGCGGCTCATCGAGCAATACCTCGCCGGCCTCATGGCGCAGCGTCACGTACTTGTGATCGGCAATGAAGTAGACCACCTGGCTCAGGGGAATCAGCTCGATGCCTTTACGGGTACGGGCGCTGATATGGCTGCGCGGCCCGTTGCCGCTCTGGGCTGCCGGCTGGGTCAACGCCGCGAGCTGGACACGGTTGGGGCGCTCGGCCTTCTTCAAGGCCTTGAGCAGCGCTTCGCCCGTCACTGGCTTGAACAGGAAGGCTACGCCACTGTCCTCCAGGGTCTGCGCGGGGAACTCGTCCTGGGCGGCGCACAACACCACGGCCGGTGGTGATTCACGTTCGCTCAGGCGGGCAGCGACTTGCAGGCCATCGAGGCCGGGCAGGCGGATATCAAGCAACACCACGTCCGGCTTGAGGCTGTCGATCAACGCCAACGCCTCTTCGCCCGTGGTGGCGCTCGGTTCAAGGACTGTATAACCCTCGAGTTCACTGACCAGTCGGCTCAGTCGCTCGCGGGCTTGGGGTTCGTCATCAACGATCAGGACATTCATATTGCGCTGGATTCCTGCGTGAGTCTCGCACAAGGATAGCGTAGACAGGTGCGGTGACTTGCGTCACAGCGATCCACGCTAAGACTAGCGCGAGCGGCAAAAAGTGCCCCGAGAGCGGCACCCATATTTACCCGGACCTGTTCAATTGCGCCCAAGACCTGCTGCCTTCGGGCACCGTCGTAGGGTTTGCTGATACACAATCCGAATACCCCCCTTTTTAAATGGATAGTCTGGGCTCTGACCGCATCACCCGACTTTGGTGCATTCACGCTCTATCAGTGCAACTGTAGACGCTCACTGAGACGACATTGTGCAATCGTCAAATATCGTTTCAATAAACAGCTGCCTCCAGTCTCTTCCCGGACGCGTTCGGCGGCAAGGCACTTAGCCATCCTTCGCACAAATAAAAATGCCGACCACCCGCAGCACCGCCTTCCCGGGCAACCCTGTTATTATCGCCAGCACACCTCAACGCCTCTTTTAAGCAGATCACGAGCGAATCCATGAGCACCGACAAGACCAACCAGTCCTGGGGCGGCCGCTTCAGTGAACCCGTCGACGCCTTCGTCGCCCGCTTCACCGCCTCCGTCACTTTCGACCAGCGCCTCTACCGCCACGACATCATGGGCTCCATCGCCCATGCGACGATGCTGGCCAAGGTCGGCGTACTGACCGACGCCGAACGCGATAGCATCATCGACGGCCTGACCACCATCCGTGGCGAGATCGAGGCCGGTACGTTCGACTGGCGCGTCGACCTGGAAGACGTGCACATGAATATCGAGGCCCGCCTCACCGACCGTATCGGTGTGACCGGCAAGAAACTGCACACCGGGCGTAGCCGTAACGACCAGGTGGCCACCGATATCCGCCTGTGGCTGCGTGACGAAATCGACCTGATCCTGGGCGAAATCACGCGCCTGCAAAAAGGCCTGCTGGAGCAGGCAGAGCGTGAGTCCGGCACCATCATGCCCGGCTTCACCCACCTGCAAACCGCGCAGCCCGTGACCTTCGGCCACCACCTGCTGGCCTGGTTCGAAATGCTCAGCCGCGACTACGAGCGCCTGGTGGATTGCCGCAAGCGCGCCAACCGCATGCCCCTGGGCAGCGCCGCACTGGCCGGCACCACCTACCCGATCGACCGCGAATACACCGCACAACTGTTGGGCTTTGATGCCGTAGGGGGCAACTCTCTGGACGGCGTGTCGGACCGTGACTTCGCCATCGAATTCTGCGCCGCCGCCAGCATCGCGATGATGCACCTGTCGCGCTTCTCCGAAGAGCTGGTGCTGTGGACCAGCGCGCAATTCCAGTTCATCGACCTGCCGGACCGCTTCTGCACCGGCAGCTCGATCATGCCGCAAAAGAAAAACCCCGACGTGCCGGAGCTGGTACGTGGCAAGAGCGGCCGCGTATTCGGCGCATTGATGGGCCTGCTGACCCTGATGAAAGGCCAACCCCTGGCCTACAACAAGGACAACCAGGAAGACAAGGAACCGCTGTTCGACGCCGCCGACACCCTGCGCGACTCGCTGCGTGCCTTTGCCGACATGATCCCGGCGATCAAGCCCAAGCACGCGATCATGCGTGAAGCGGCACTGCGCGGTTTCTCCACCGCCACCGACCTGGCGGACTACCTCGTACGCCGTGGCCTGCCGTTCCGCGACTGCCACGAAATCGTCGGCCATGCCGTGAAATACGGCGTGGACACCGGCAAGGACCTGGCAGAGATGAGCCTGGAAGAACTGCGTCAGTTCAGCGACCAGATCGAACAGGACGTGTTCGCCGTACTGACCCTGGAAGGTTCGGTGAATGCGCGCAACCACGTGGGGGGCACAGCACCGGCACAGGTCAAGGCAGCCGTCGCTCGCGGCCAGGCCCTGCTCGCCAGCCGCTGATCCACCCCCTGTAGGAGCCGGCTTGCCGGCTCCTACGGGTTTGATCGACACTATTTTTTGGCGGCAATCATCGCCATGAACGCCGGCATCGCCGCCTCTCGGTCCGCTGCCACCTTTTGCGCATTGGGCATGGCGTGCAGCTTGTCCAGCAACACCTTGGCCGTCGGCATCTCAGCCAACAAATCCAGCCCAAACAGCTTCTCGCCTACCGCACAGGCGAGGTTCATGCTGTACATGAAATACAGATCGGCAAGCGTGAAGCTCTCCCCCGCCACATAGGGTGCGAACTTGCCATGTCGCCCCAGCGAACCCACCCCCAGCAGCAATTCGGCCTTGGATTTGTCCTTGATTGCCTCCGGCACCGGCATCCCGAAAAACGCTTCGGCGAAACAGGCGCGGGCAGGCAATTCGATGTACAGCTCGATTTCCCGGCACAGCGCCAGCACCTGAGCGCGCTGGAACGGCTCGGCGGGCAGCAGCGAAGGCCCTTCCTGGGTTTGCTCGAGGTATTCGAGGATCACGCTGGTCTCGTTGATAAACCCCTGCTTGACGCCTAGCACCGGCACCTTGCCACGCGGGCTGACCGCCAGGGCTTCGGGGGTTTGCCCGGCAAAGAACGGCACCTCTTCGAAAGGCAGCCCTTTCTCCAGCAGCGCCAGCTTGACCATGTTGTAGTAGTTGCTGACCGAAAAACCGTAGAGCTTGAGCATTGCAGGTGCCTCCAGGCCGGGTATGGGGTTGGCTGCAAGAGTTATAGATCCCTAGCGCCCACCTGACCAGCAGCATCACCCGCCTGAATGGGCGTAGACTGGCGGCCTTTCCTTGAGGAGCCTGCCATGAGCGAGCCAACCGATATCGACAACGACGAAGAAGAATTCGCCGAAACCACCCTGATCGAAGCGATCGAGAACCAGATCGAAAGCGAGAACCCGCCCGCGGCCAAGGCCACGTTCAACAAGCTGACCCTGGTGGGTTACGAGCGTGAAGACATCCTGCAAATGATGGCCCACGTGCTGGCCGTCGAGATCGACGCGTTGCTGGAAGAGGACCGCGCGTTCAATACCGAATGGTATGAAACTGCACTGCGTGCCCTGCCAACACTGCCCCCTGAAAAGCAATAAACCCGGCACACTCAACACGCTGGACAGTTCGGCAAAGTGCGTTCACCTTATGGCCTGCTAGCCTCTAATAAATTCTTAGAAAGTCTGGAGTCCTTATGTCGTATACCCCTGAGTTGGTTGCCGAACTGGAAATCCTTGTACTCTTCCCATTGGACAGCACCAAAGAAGGCCTGAAAGTCCATCAGACCGCCTCCCCGACTGCCATCGCCGCTGCCAAACGCCTCCACGCCAAAGGGCTGATCGACCAGCCGGACGGGGGCTACCTGACCAGCCTTGGCCGTGACGCTGCAGAGCAGGCCCAGACCCTGCTGACTATCCTGACCACTGCCACGACCAAAGAAGCTGCCTGACACTTGATACCGCCCATGGAGTCCGCCGATTGCGGATTCCGAGGGCGTTGCCGTGGGGCAGATAAAATTCTGACGTCAAAAACCTTTTACCTCTAAACCTCCTACGCTTCTGACTGTAAACTCCTACATGGCCGCCCACGTCGGGCCTGCGAGCCTACGAAGCCGAAATGACCCGCACCCATGAAATCCGCCCCGACCTGGACGAAGGCATCGACCGCAAGGTGCTGGCCCAGTTGCGCGCGCGTTTCATGGCCCTCAACGACGGGCGCATGGCCCGGGCAATCGAGGGGCTGACACCCCGCCAGCAAAGCGTGCTGACGCTGTTGCCGCTGTTTTTCCATGTCAATCACCCGCTGCTGCCAGGTTATGTATCTGGCAGTACGCCTGCCGGGCTGTCGAACTTCGAACCCGACGCCCAGGCCCTGACCGAAGCCCAGCGCCTGACCCGTTCGTTTTCCTACAAGCCGCGCCATGGCAACCCGCCCCGGCCTATCCACGGCCTGTTCCTGATGGGCAGCCTCGGCACACTGGCCCAGGCCGACCAGAGCGATATGGACGTGTGGGTGTGCCACGCGCCGGACCTGGGCGAAAGCGAACTGGCCGAACTGCGCAAGAAATGCCAACTGCTGGAAACCTGGGCGCTGAGCATGGGGGCCGAGGCGCATTTCTTCCTGATCGAGCCCACGCGTTTTGTGCTGGGTGAGCGTGACACCCAGCTCAGCTCCGACGACTGCGGCACCACCCAGCACTATTTGCTGCTGGACGAGTTCTATCGCACCGCCATCTGGCTGGCCGGGCGCACGCCGATCTGGTGGCTGGTGCCGGTGTATGAAGAAACTCGCTATGCCGAGTTCACCCACGCGCTGATCTCCAAGCGCTTTATCCGCGCCGACGAAACCCTCGACCTCGGCCACTTGGCGCACATTCCCCCGGGTGAGTTCATTGGTGCCGGCCTGTGGCAACTGTTCAAGGGCATCGAAACCCCCTACAAGTCCGTGCTCAAGCTGCTGCTGACTGAGGTCTATGCCAGCGAACACCCCAAGGTGCATTGCCTGAGCCTGCGCTTCAAACGCGCAGTGTTCGCCAACCAGATGGACCTGGATGAGCTGGACCCGTACATCGTGGTCTACCGCCGCATCGAGGAGTACCTTAAGGCCCGTAACGAGCCGGAACGCCTGGAACTGGTACGGCGGGCGCTGTACCTGAAGGTCAACCGCAAACTCAGTGCCGGCAAGGGCAGCACCAGCTGGCAGCGTTTGCTGCTTGAGCGCCTGGCCCATGAATGGGGCTGGGACCAGCGCCAACTGGCGCTGCTGGACAGTCGCAGCCAGTGGAAAGTACGCCAGGTGGCGTCCGAGCGCCGCGCCCTGGTCAATGAGCTCAACTACAGCTACCGCTTCTTGACCCAGTTTGCCCGCACCGAGCAGACCGTCAGCCTGATCAACAAACGCGACCTCAATGTGCTGGGCAGGCGCCTGTACGCAGCCTTTGAACGCAAGGCCGGCAAGGTCGAGTTCATCAACCCGGGGATCGCCCCGGACCTGGCCGAAGACACCCTCACCCTGGTGCAGTCGCCCAACCGCAAGGAGCCGGGCCAGCACCATTGGGGCCTGTACAACGGCAACCTCACGGCTCTGGAGTGGGAACACTTCGCGCCGATCAAGCGCAGCCGCGACCTGTTGGAGATGCTGACCTGGTGCCATCGCAACGGAGTGATCGACACCAGCACACGCCTGGCCCTGCACCCGGGCACCAGCGACATGACCGAGTTCGAGCTGTTCAACCTGCTCGGCAGCCTGCAACAAACCATCGCCCTGCCCCTGGCCAGCGTCGACGAAGAGCGCCTGCTGCGCTCGGCGGTGCCGGAGGAAGTGTTGCTGCTGATCAACGTCGGGGTCGATCCGCTCAAGCATCACCGCGATTTGAACATCCTGATGACCACCGAGCGCACCGACTCCCTGAGCTACGCCGGGGTGCGCGACAACCTGGTGCTGACCCTGGACCAGGTCACGCTCAATAGCTGGAACGAGGTGATGGTCAGCCGCTACGACGGCCCCCACGCCTTGCTCGATTGCCTGCGCGACTACCTCAACCAACTGCCGTCGGATCACCTGCCTCGGCTGCGGGTGCGCTGCTTCTGTCACAACCGTGCGCAGTTCATTGCCCAGCGCGTTGAGGAAATTTTCGACACCGCGCAAAACCTGCTGCTGGGCCAGGGCAACCATCGCTACCTGCTTCAGGTGCAACAGCACTATCACGTCATGGAGCTGATGCCGGGGCAAGCTACCCATGTCTCGCTGCCGACCCAGGACGCGCTGATCGCCTACCTCAGCGAAGAACTGGCCAGCTACAGCCCGCTGCACCTTGACGCCATGGCCCTGGAGGATCATGACCTGGCACTGCTGCTGCCCATGGGCCAGGCCGATTGTGTGCAGGTGTTCTACCGGGTCAATGAGGGTTTCGCCGAGCTGTACGTGCTGGATGAATTCAATGCGCTGTGGCAACAGCGCCTGCCATTTCATGATGAACAGAGCCTGTTGGCGCCGCTGCAACGCTTCCTGCAGTCGATCATCTATCGACGCGAGGCGCTCTCGCCCCTGGACACCCAACAACCCTTGGGCGGCGTGCAAACCCTGTATTACCAGCTGTTGCCGTCCGGCAGTACGCGCGCGCGCGGCATCGAGCCACGCCCGGCGCCGCAGAACCCGGCGAACAAGCCGTTCTACGATGTGCAGGCGATCATCGGCAAGGCGGCGCCGGGTTTGGTTGGCATCACCCTGTATTGCAACCAGCGGGAATTTTCGGAGTTGGAATTTGGTGACCAGTTGTTTGCCGTGGTTGCCCAGGAGATTGTCGGGCAGCGCCGCGAGACCGAGCGCTACCGTTGCTACATCACCGACCTGGACCTGTCCGGCCTGCTCGGTGATGTGCAAAGCCCGAGCAACCTGTACCTGCGCTACAAGGCCGAGCTGGAGCTGTCGCTCAACGAAGCGTTGAGCCAGCTTTAGAGAGGGAAGGCGCCGCCGTCTTTCGGCTGGCCTTCAACGCTGAGCAGTTCCAGCTTGAGCGTCTTGCCGCCCGGCGCCGGCCAGTCGATGTGCTGGCCCACTTGCAGGCCCAGCAATGCGCTGCCCACCGGTGCCAGGATCGAAATCTTGCCTTCGTCGGCATTCGCGTGCTTCGGGTAGACCAGGGTCAGGTGGTAGTCCTTGCCACTGCCCTGCTCACGGCAATGCACGCTGGAGTTCATGGTCACGACACCCGCAGGCACTTCATCGTGGCCAACCACATCTTCGGCGCGGTCGAGTTCGGCTTGCAACGCTTCGACGCCGGGAGACTCGTCGCCCAGGCGGTCGATCAGTTGCTCCAGACGCTGCACGTCAAGACGGGTGAGGATGATGGACGGTGCGGTGGTCATGATTCAGGCAGACTCCTTTTTTCTGCACAAAAAAGCAAAACCCCGCCAGGAAAAGGCGGGGTTCTCACGGGCCTCGATGAGTTGAGGCGTACCCGGACACTACCACAGCGTCACAAATAAACAAGACGACCTCAGGCGCGCGCCCTGCGCTGCTCGGCCTCGGCGCAGATCACCCGGCGCCGCGCATCGTCGGCGGAGCGCCATTCCCGGATGTCTTCCACGTGGCGGAAGCAGCCGAGGCAGACTTTTTGCTCATCCAGGCGACACAAACTGATACAAGGTGACGGCACCGCCGGACTGACATTACTGAACAGCGGCTTGGGCGGGCGAATGGGTGCAGGCTGGGTCACGGTCAGATCTCGTCGAAATCCAGCGCTTCGCCGGTATATTCCTCGACCAGCCGCGCGAGCATTTCACCCAGCAGTTCCTCACTCTTGTCGCACTGCCATTTGCCGCTTTCTTCGTCATAGTCGAAGTGAACGCCACCGGAACGTGCTGCCAGCCACAGCTGACGCAAAGGCTCCTGGCGACTGAAGATCAATTGCTGACCGCTCTCGAACTTGACGGTCAGCACGCCGGCCGAGTTTTCCAGGTCCACGTCCAGGCCGCTGTCGTCGAAAATATCTTCCAGCGCCTGCTGGGTCGAATCCACCAGGTCGTGAAAACGGGCTTCGGTCAAACTCATTGTGGCAACCTCAAAAGTGTCTGGTTTTGCTCAAGCGCCGCACGATACGGGCGAGCTTCGCCGATTGCAAAGGATACCGATTTCATCACAGGTGACGGCATGAAATATCCTCAGCCAGCGTAGTACGCATCCCAACTATCTCGGCAAACCCCCGCCAGACGGGTATTCCAGCGCATAGGCAAGCTGGCGGGTGGTCGGTATACTCGGGCGCAATTAATGCATATTCAAGGATTTCGCCATGAAGCGCCTGATCTCTTCTCTTGCTGCGCTCGTCGCGGTCGCTTGCCTCGTTAGTGCCTGTGGTCAAAAAGGCCCGCTGTACCTGCCCGATGACAGCAAAGACCCGAATGAACAGGCGCAATCGTCGCAAAAGCCAGCCAAAGCGCATAAGCACGACACCTACGAATAAGGGAAACCCATGGACGCTTTTAACTACCGGGACGGCGAGCTGTTCGCGGAAGGCGTGGCGTTGTCCGCGATTGCCCAGCGCTTTGGCACCCCGACCTATGTGTACTCCCGTGCGCATATCGAAGCCCAGTACCGTTCTTTCACCGACGCGCTGAACGGCGTGCCGCATCTGGTTTGCTACGCGGTCAAGGCCAACTCCAACCTGGGAGTCCTGAATGTCCTGGCGCGATTGGGCGCTGGTTTTGACATCGTATCCCGTGGCGAGCTGGAACGCGTGCTGGCCGCTGGCGGCACCGCTGACAAAATCGTGTTTTCCGGCGTCGGCAAGACCCGCGAAGACATGCGCCGCGCCCTGGAAGTCGGCGTGCATTGCTTCAACATCGAATCCACCGACGAGTTGGAGCGCCTGCAGGTCGTGGCCGCCGAGATGGGCGTGCGTGCGCCGATCTCCCTGCGCGTCAACCCGGACGTCGACGCCGGCACCCACCCGTACATTTCCACCGGTCTCAAAGAGAACAAGTTCGGCATCGCCATTGCCGACGCCGAGGACGTGTACATCCGCGCCGCCCAGCTGCCAAACCTGGAAGTGCTGGGTGTTGACTGCCATATCGGCTCGCAACTGACCAGCCTGCCCCCCTTCCTCGATGCCCTCGACCGCCTGCTGGCGTTGATTGACCGCCTCGGCGAATGCGGCATCTACCTGCACCACATCGACCTCGGTGGCGGTGTGGGCGTGCGTTATCGCGACGAAGAGCCGCCGCTGATCGCCGACTACATCAAGGCCGTGCGTGAGCGCATCGAAGGCCGCGACCTGACCCTGATGTTCGAGCCGGGCCGCTACATTGTCGCCAATGCCGGCGTGTTGCTGACCCAGGTCGAGTACCTCAAGCACACTGAGCACAAGGATTTCGCCATCGTCGACGCGGCGATGAACGACCTGATCCGCCCGGCGCTGTACCAGGCCTGGATGAATGTCACCGCCGTGACGCCGCGCGAAGGCGCTGGCCGCAGCTATGACATCGTCGGCCCGATCTGCGAAACCGGCGACTTCCTGGCCAAGGAACGTCAACTGGCGCTGGAAGAAGGCGACCTGCTGGCCGTGCATTCGGCCGGTGCCTACGGGTTTGTCATGAGTTCCAACTACAACACCCGCGGCCGTACCGCCGAGGTGCTGGTGGACGGTGATCAAGCGTTTGAAGTGCGTCGCCGCGAGACGGTAGCCGAGTTGTATGCTGGCGAAAGCCTGCTGCCGGAGTAAGCCATGCTGCTGCGTTTTACCAAGATGCACGGGCTGGGCAATGATTTCATGGTCCTCGACCTGGTCAGCCAGCACGCGCATATCCTGCCCAAGCACGCTAAACAGTGGGGCGACCGTCACACCGGGATTGGTTTCGACCAGTTGCTGATCGTCGAGGCGCCGAGCAACCCGGAGGTGGATTTCCGTTATCGGATCTTCAACTCCGACGGTTCCGAAGTGGAGCAGTGCGGCAACGGTGCCCGCTGTTTCGCCCGGTTTGTGCTGGACAAGCGCCTGACCGCCAAGCGGCAGATTCGCGTCGAGACCAAGAGCGGCGTGATCGAGCTGGATATCCGCAGCGACGGCCAGATCAGCGTCAACATGGGTGCGCCGCGCCTGGTGCCAGCGGACATCCCGTTCCAGGCCACCGAGCAGGCGACCAGCTACGCGGTCGACGTCGACGGTCAGATCGTCGACCTGGCAGCGGTCTCCATGGGCAACCCCCATGCGGTGCTGCGGGTCAATGACATCAACAACGCTCCCGTGCATGAACTGGGGCCGAAGATCGAACATCACCCGCGCTTTCCGGCGCGGGTCAATGTGGGCTTCCTGCAGGTGATCGACCGTTCCCGCGCGCAACTGCGCGTTTGGGAACGCGGCGCCGGCGAAACCCAGGCCTGCGGTACCGGTGCTTGCGCCGCTGCCGTGGCCGCGATCAGCCAGGGATGGATGGATTCGCCCCTGCTGATCGACCTGCCCGGTGGACGCTTGTCCATCGAATGGGCAGGCCCTGGCCACCCGGTGATGATGACCGGGCCGGCCTCGCGCGTATACGAAGGACAGGTCCGTCTATGAGTGAGCCAAGCCAATGACCGATAAGCCTCAAGTACCCGCACACGCGTCCCCGAGCGAAAGTCTGGAGGCCGCCGCCGTCGCGGCGTACCTTGAGGCTAATCCGGACTTCTTCGTTGAACACGAAGAACTGCTGCCGGCCCTGCGCATTCCCCACCAGCGCGGCGACACCGTGTCGCTGGTGGAGCGGCAGATGAAGATCCTGCGCGAGCGCAATATCGAAATGCGCCACAAGCTCTCGCACTTGATGGACGTCGCCCGCGACAACGATCGCCTGTTCGAGAAAACCCGCCGCCTGATCCTGACCCTGATGGACGCCACCAGCCTGGAAGAAACGGTGATCGCCGTGGAAGACAGCCTGCGCCAGGACTTTCAGGTGCCGTTTGTCAGCCTGATCCTGTTCAGCGACAACCCGATGCCCGTGGGTCGCTGGGTCAGCGGCGGCGAAGCGCAAACGGCCATTGGCGGCTTGCTGTCCGAAGGCAAGACCATCAGCGGTACCTTGCGGGAGCATGAGCTGGACTTCCTGTTTGGCGCCGAGCAACGCAAGCAGATCGGCTCCACCGCCGTGGTCGCTCTCAGCCATCAAGGCCTGCATGGTGTACTCGCCATCGCCAGCCGCGACCCTGCGCACTACAAAAGCTCGGTGGGCACGCTGTTCCTGACCTACATCGCCGAAGTGCTGGGCCGCGTGCTGCCCCGCTTCACCACCGCCTTGCGCGCGGTGCGCTAGCCATGGAACGGCAACTGGACGCTTATTGCGCTCACCTGCGCAATGAGCGCCAGGTGTCACCCCATACGCTGGAAGCGTACCGGCGGGACTTGAACAAGGTCCTGGCATACTGCGAAAAACAACACATCACCAGCTGGAAGGCCCTGGATATCCAGAGCCTGCGCAGCCTGATCGCACGCCTGCACCAGGCCAGGCAATCCTCGCGCAGCTTGTCCCGCCTGCTCTCGGCAGTGCGAGGGCTCTATCACTACCTGAACCGTGAAGGCCTGTGCGATCACGACCCAGCCAATGGCCTGTCGCCGCCCAAGGGCGAGCGGCGCTTGCCCAAGACCCTCGACACCGACCGTGCCTTGCAGCTCCTGGACGGTGCGGTCGAAGATGACTTTCTCGCCCATCGCGACCAGGCGATTCTGGAGCTGTTCTATTCGTCAGGCCTGCGCTTATCGGAGCTGACCGGCTTGAACCTCGATCAACTCGACTTGGCGGACGGCCTGGTACAAGTACTCGGCAAGGGCAGCAAAACCCGCGTATTACCGGTGGGCAGAAAGGCCCGGGAAGCCTTGGAACTGTGGCTGCCATTGCGGCTGCTGACCAACCCTGCGGATGACGCCGTGTTTGTCAGCCAGCAAGGCCGGCGCCTGGGGCCACGGGCGATCCAGGTACGGGTGAAGGCAGCCGGCGAACGCGAGCTGGGCCAAAACCTGCATCCCCATATGCTGCGGCACTCCTTTGCCAGCCATATGCTGGAGTCGTCCCAGGACCTGCGCGCCGTGCAGGAACTGCTCGGCCACTCCGACATCAAGACCACGCAGATCTACACCCATCTGGACTTCCAACACCTGGCAACGGTGTACGACAGCGCCCATCCACGGGCCAAACGCATCAAGGGCGGCGACTCATGAGTATCAAGCTGATCACCTTCGACCTGGACGATACACTCTGGGATAACGTACCCGTCATCATCAGCGCTGAAGCGTCGATGCGTGAATGGCTGGCGGTTAATGCGTCCAAGGTCGGCGACTTGCCCCTGGAGCATTTCGCCAGTCTGCGCCAGCAAGTGCTGGAGCGTCATCCCGAGCTCAAACACCGTATCAGCATCTTGCGTCATCGCGTGTTGATGCATGCGTTCGAAGAGGCCGGTTATCCACAGCCACAGGCCACGGAAATGGCGGATGTGTGTTTTGAAGCGTTCATTCATGCGCGCCATCAGCTAACCCCGTTCCCCGAAGCCGAGCCGATGCTTCAAGCCCTGCGCCAACATTTTTTGCTGGGGGTGATCACCAACGGCAATGCCGATGTGCAGCGCGTTGGCTTGGCCGATTACTTTCACTTTGCCTTGCGTGCTGAAGACATCGGCATTGCCAAGCCGGATGCGCGGTTGTTTCAAGAGGCGTTGCAACGTGGCGGCGTGGACGCGGGCCAGGCGGTGCACATTGGCGACCATCCTGGGGATGACATTGCCGGCGCACAGCAGGCGGGTTTGCGGGCGGTGTGGTTTAACCCGACAGGTAAGGTATGGGATGCAGACAAGCGCCCGGATGCAGAGATCCGCAGCTTGAACGAGCTGCCGCCACTGCTCCAGAGCTGGAAATAATCACCCTGTAGGAGCCGGCTTGCCGGCGATAGCGGTGGGCCAGACAGCACAGGGCCAGCTGATAGACCGCCATCACTGGCAAGCCAGCTCCTACAGGTGATGTGCCCGTCTCAAATAACAGGCATGAAAAAGCCCGCAGCGACGGCGGGCTTTTTCCTACAAGCAGGTGGCTGACCTCAGATAGGTCGGCTGCCGTACTTGTTATCCGGCTTCTTCGGTGGATCTGCCACCACGTTGGCCTCGACTTCCTGCACTTTGCCGCCTTTAGCGAGGAATTCTTCCATCGCACGGGCCAGCGCATCGCGCTCTTTGTTCTTGGCTTCAACGCTCGGCAGTTCGTCTACCGACACAGCGGCCTTGGCTTTGCCTTTGGCGGCTGGAACAGGTGCATCATCGCCACCGTCGTCGTCAGCAACGTCTTCCGCCGCCGCTTCAAGACCTTCTTCGGTGTCGTCTTCGTCACCTACTTCGAGTTCGTCGTTTTCCAGATCATCGTCGCTCATGTTCTACCTCATGACTTGCGAAAAGCAGATTAGTTATAGCCCAGCTTCACCATCTGTCGAAGGCTGCCGGAAAAAAATCAACATCCACTGGGTTTCCAGTGGCTTATGCCTCTTCACCGTGCAAGGTGGCGAGGACTTTACGAGCACCGCCATGATCACGGTGCTCGCCCAGATAAACACCTTGCCAGGTCCCCATCGCCAAGCGGCCGGCCTTGACCGGCAAACTCAGCTGGCAGCCCAGGAGACTGGCCTTGAAGTGCGCCGGCAGGTCATCCGGACCTTCGTCGTTGTGTTCGAACCCGGCACGGCCTTGCGGCACCAGCGAATTGAAATAACGTTCGAAGTCACGGCGAACCGCCGGGTCGGCATTCTCGTTGACGGTCAACGATGCCGAGGTGTGCTGCAGCCACAGGTGCAAAAGCCCCACACGACAGGCCTTCAATTCAGGCAAGCCGGCCAGCAACTCATCGGTCACCAGGTGAAAGCCCCGGGGCTTTGCCCGCAGGGTAATCAGGGTCTGTTGCCACATACAGTTCTCCGCCCATCGGCGCGCATTCTAGCGCGCTCTGGGAAAAAACAAAGTGTCGAATACGCCTACATGCCTGTAAGACATTCGCATGCTGAAAAGTGCCGTGTGCATCCCATCACAAACTCGATGCAAAAACCGTTACAGCGCTCCATGACTGACAAACACCAGACAAAAAAATGCCCGGCAAGCCGGGCATCTTTTTTTCGCGTACTTACAAGTTGTAGCCGCGTTCGTTGTGTTGCGCCAGGTCGAGGCCAACCGCCTCTTCCTCTTCGGTAACCCGCAGGCCCATCACAGCATCCAGCACCTTGAGGATGATGAAGGTCACGATGGCCGTGTAGATCACGGTGAAGCCGACGCCTTTGCACTGGATCCAGACTTGCGCCGCGATGTCAGTGGTAGCCGCGTTGAAGCCACCCAGCGAAGGGGCTGCGAACACGCCGGTCAGGATCGCGCCGAGGATACCGCCGATACCGTGCACGCCGAAGGCGTCCAGGGAGTCGTCGTAGCCCAGTTTGCGTTTCAGGGTAGTGGCGCAGAAGAAGCACACCACGCCAGCTGCCAGGCCGATCACCAGGGCGCCCATCGGGCCCACGGTACCAGCGGCCGGAGTAATTGCTACCAGGCCAGCCACGACACCCGAGGCGATGCCCAGTGCGCTTGGCTTACCGTGGGTGACCCACTCGGCGAACATCCAGCCCAGGGCCGCAGCAGCGGTCGCGATCTGGGTAACCAGCATCGCCATGCCGGCGGTGCCGTTGGCCGCCGCAGCGGAACCGGCGTTGAAACCGAACCAGCCCACCCACAGCATGGCCGCGCCCACCAGGGTGTAACCCAGGTTGTGCGGTGCCATTGGCGTGGTCGGGAAACCTTTGCGCTTGCCCAGTACCAGGCACGCCACCAGGCCAGCCACACCGGCGTTGATGTGCACCACGGTGCCGCCCGCGAAGTCCAGCACGCCCCAGTCGCCCAGCAACGAACCCGGACCGCCCCATACCATGTGGGCAATCGGCGCGTAGACCAGGGTGAACCAGACGCCCATGAAGATCAGCATCGCGGAGAACTTCATGCGCTCGGCGAATGCACCGACGATCAGTGCAGGGGTGATGATGGCGAAGGTCATCTGGAAGGTGACGAACACCGCCTCAGGGAACAGCGCCGCAGGGCCGGTGATGCTCGCCGGGGTGACGCCCGACAGGAACAACTTGGACAGGCCGCCCACGAAGGAATTGAAGTTGACAACGCCCGCTTCCATACCGGTGGTATCGAACGCCATGCTGTAGCCGTAGACAAACCACAGGATGGTGATCAGACCGGTGATGGCGAAGCACTGCATCATCACGGAAAGAATGTTTTTGGAGCGAACCATGCCGCCGTAGAACAGCGCCAGGCCCGGAATGGTCATGAACAGTACCAGCGCGGTGGATGTGAGCATCCACGCCGTGTCGCCGGAATTGAGGACTGGAGCAGGGGCTGGATCCGCCGCCAATGCCAGGGCCGGCATTACGAGGGACAACAGGGCTCCTAGCCCTGCGAATTTACGCAGAGTCATATTGTTTTCTCCTGGGGCGTTGGGGTTTGGCGGCTTAGATTGCGTCGGTATCGGTTTCGCCGGTACGGATGCGAATAGCCTGTTCCAGATTGACCACGAAGATCTTGCCGTCACCGATCTTGCCGGTGTTGGCGGCCTTGGTTATCGCTTCGATAACCCGGTCAAGATCCTTGTCGTCAATGGCGACATCAATCTTCACCTTCGGCAGGAAATCGACCACGTATTCCGCGCCGCGATACAGCTCGGTGTGACCCTTCTGCCGACCGAAGCCTTTGACCTCAGTAACGGTAATGCCCTGCACGCCGATCTCGGACAACGACTCGCGTACATCGTCCAACTTGAACGGCTTGATGATGGCAGTGACTAGCTTCATGAAAACTCTCTCCCGAATTGGTGGACTTGCCCCAGGAAAACAAACCCGTCTCAAGTCTAAGCGCAGTGCCTGGCTTTGTAACGCGTCGTCGCCTCGGCATTTGCCTTTGCGACGCCAGCGAACCACTGGTGACGAAACCTGTACCCCTGATCCGTCGGCGCACTGCATTCGTCACAGCGACTGCATCAGTGCATGGGTCATGATCGTCTAAGCAGAAACCTTGCCAGCTCCGTAAAAATCACTGAAATCAGTCCTTTACCCACTTATGCCCACCTGCCGGGCTTTTTGGCGGCGGCAATGCGCACAAAAACAGTGCGCCACTGCCCGCCCCATTGCGCGAAAAGCGTGCGCCCCAGGCCGTGAAAAAGACTATAGACGGTGCGTGGTACACTGCCGGCCAACAGTTTTCCGGAATATTTCCCATGCTCGCGCCCAAAGACCTCCTCGACGCCCTGAGCGGCCACGCCTCTCGCCTGTTCAGCGGCGACACCCCGCTGCCCCGCAACGAAATCGAAAGCCAGTTCAAGGCGCTGCTGCAAAGTGGCTTCAGCAAACTCGACCTGGTCAGCCGGGAAGAGTTTGATAGCCAGATGGTGGTCCTGGCCCGCACGCGTGCGCGGCTGGAGAGCCTGGAGGCGAAGGTGGCAGAGCTGGAAGCACGGCTGACACCGCCGTCTGAATAACGCCACCCCCTGTAGGAGCTGGCTTGCCAGCGATCGCATCACCTCGGTACAACTGAAATACCGAGTCGTCTGCATCGCAGGCAAGCCAGCTCCCACATAAAGCGCCGTGGGTTGCTCTGGATACGTTCTGTAAAACCTCCCCCGCCTCGCTCTCTCCCGCCTCGTCTACCCTTGAAAAACCGCAGGAAGCGGCCCTCCATTCAAGGAACGAGCATGTCCCTCGCCATCGTCCACAGCCGCGCCCAGGTTGGCGTAGAAGCCCCTGCCGTCACCGTCGAAGTGCACATGGCCAACGGCTTGCCGTCCCTGACCCTGGTCGGCCTGCCCGAAACCGCCGTCAAGGAAAGCAAGGACCGCGTACGCAGTGCCATCCTCAACAGCGCGCTGCAATACCCCGCCCGTCGCATCACCCTCAACCTCGCGCCCGCCGACCTGCCCAAGGACGGCGGGCGTTTTGATTTGGCGATTGCCTTGGGAATCCTCGCGGCCAGCGTGCAGGTGCCGTCGTTGATGCTCGATAACGTGGAATGCCTGGGGGAGTTGGCGTTGTCGGGTGAGGTGCGTGCCGTGAAGGGGGTGTTGCCGGCCGCGCTGGCGGCACGCAAGGCCGGGCGCACCGTGATAGTGCCCCGGGCGAATGCCGAGGAGGCGTGCCTGGCGTCGGGGTTGACGGTGATCGCCGTCGACCACCTGCTGCAGGTGGTGGCGCACCTGAATGGGCACGTACCGATTGAGCCGTACAAATCCGACGGCCTGCTGTACCTGAACAAGCCTTACCCGGACCTGAGCGAGGTGCAAGGGCAGCTTGCGGCCAAGCGCGCGTTGCTGATCGCGGCGGCGGGTGCACATAACCTGCTGTTGAGCGGGCCACCCGGTACGGGCAAGACCTTGCTCGCCAGCCGCCTGCCCGGCTTGCTGCCACCGCTGAGTGAACAGGAAGCCCTGGAAGTCGCGGCGATTCAATCCGTCGTCAGCCTGGCGCCCTTGAGCCATTGGCCCCACCGGCCGTTTCGCCAGCCGCACCATTCAGCGTCCGGCCCGGCATTGGTCGGGGGCGGGTCAAAGCCACAACCAGGAGAAATCACCCTGGCCCATCACGGCGTGCTGTTCCTGGACGAACTGCCGGAGTTTGATCGCAAAGTGCTGGAGGTGCTGCGTGAGCCTTTGGAGTCGGGTCACATCGTGATTTCTCGCGCCCGCGACCGGGTGAGTTTCCCGGCACGCTTCCAACTGGTGGCAGCCATGAACCCCTGCCCTTGCGGCTATCTGGGCGAACCCAGCGGGCGCTGCCGCTGCACGCCGGAACAGATACAGCGCTACCGCAACAAGCTCTCGGGGCCGCTGCTGGACCGCATCGATTTGCACCTCACGGTCGCCCGGGAAACCACGGCGCTCAACCCGACCCAACAGGCTGGCGACAACACCGCGACCGCCTCAGCGCAGGTGGCCGAGGCTCGGGAGCGTCAACAACGGCGACAAGGGTGCGCGAATGCCTTCCTCGACCTGCCGGGGCTGAAGGAGCATTGCCAATTGGTGAAGACCGACGAAAGCTGGCTGGAGAACGCGTGCGAGCGGCTGACCTTATCGCTGCGCGCAGCTCACAGACTGCTGAAAGTAGCACGCACCCTGGCCGACCTTGAGCAGGCAGACGCAATTGCACGCCATCACCTGCAAGAGGCCCTGCAATATCGGCCGGCAGCCATCATCTGAGCCCAACACCGCCCCTGTGGGAGCCGGCTTGCCGGCGATGGCTGCTTCAAGGTTTGCGCCAGGCCTGAGGGCCTTATCGCCGGCAAGCCGGCCCCTACAGAGGGCGGGGTGTCAGCGGAAGCGGTCGACCTCTTGGCGCAAGCCCGCCGCCAGGGTTTCCAGTTCCTTGGCGGTGATCGCCAGGTTCGACACCACTTCACGTTGCTCGCTGTTGGCCAGCGCAATGCTTTGCAGGTTGCTGCTGAGCACGTTCGCGGTGCTGCTCTGTTCCTGGGTCGCGGTGGTGATCGCCGCAAATTGCTGGCCAGCCGAGCGGCTTTGCTCGTCGATGCGTGCCAGGGCCGAAGCCACGTCCGCGTTGCGCGACAGCCCTTCCTGCATCAACACATTACCGCGCTCCATAGTGCTGATGGCGTTGCCGGTTTCCTGCTGGATACTCTGGATCATCCCGGAGATTTCATCGGTAGCCTCACGGGTGCGCGACGCTAGGTTACGCACTTCATCGGCAACCACGGCAAAACCACGGCCTTGCTCGCCAGCCCGTGCAGCTTCGATGGCGGCGTTGAGCGCCAGCAGGTTGGTCTGCTCGGCAATCGAGGTGATCACCCCCACAATCCCGCCGATTTCCTGGGAGCGCTGGCCCAAGGTGTTGATCACCGTGGCCGTGCTGTTCAGTGCTGTGGCGATATGTTCCAGGGACGACGAGGCTTCTTGCATCGAGGTGCGGCCGATGCGGGTTTGCTGGGCATTTTCCTGGGCCAGACGTTCGGTGTTGCCCATGTTGTCGGCAATGTTCAGCGAGGTGGCACTGAACTCTTCCACTGCGCCGGCCATGCTGGTGATCTCGCCGGATTGCTGTTCCATGCCTTCATAAGCACCACCGGACAACCCCGACAAGGCCTGTGCCCGGCTATTGACCTCTTCCGCCGCCTTGCGGATATGCGAAACCATGGTCGACAAAGCTTCACCCATCTGGTTGAAGCTGCGCGCCAACTGGCCGATTTCATCATGGCTGGCCACGTTCAAGCGTGCGCTCAAATCGCCAGCGCCCAGGGCTTCGGCCTGGCGCACCAGGTCACTCAACGGCTGCAGTTTGCTGCGCAGCAGCCAGACTGCCGCGCCCACCGCCAACAGCATCGCCAGCACGCTGCCGATCACCAGGCGAATACCCACCGCCCAGGTGACTGCGCGGATCTCGGACTTCGGCATGCTTGCCACCACCGACCACGGGCCGCCTTCGAACGGTACCGAGACGCTGTAGAAGTCTTCGCTCTTGTCGCTCCAGAAGCGGCCTTCACCGGGCTTTTTCGCCAGGTCGAGCATCACCGGGATCGCTTGATCCAGTGCCTGCACACCCGCCGGTGGCACCAGCCAGTGTTTCTGCTCGTCCAACAGCGCCAGCGAGCCGGTCTGGCCGATACGGAAGCGCTTGAGGTTGTCGAACTGGGCCTTCTGCTCGTCGGTGTAGTCAAAGCCGATGAACAACACGGCGATGACCTTGCCACTGGCGTCACGCACCGGGGTGTACTGGGTCATGTAGGAGCGGTCGAACAGCACGGCCCGGCCCACATAGTTCTGTCCGGCCAGCAGGCGCTGGTACGCCGGGTGTTGGTGGTCGAGCACGGTGCCGATGGCCCGGTTGCCGTCCTGCTTGGTCAGCGAGGTGCTGATGCGGATGAAGTCTTCGCCGCTGCGCACGAATACCGTGGCCACGCCGCCGGACATCTGCTTGAACTCGTCCACTTCATCAAAGTTGTTGTTCAGCACATCCTCGCCCAGGTACAGGCTTGGGGTTTGCACGCCGGCCACGGTGACTGGCCGGTCTGCACGCACACTCAAGCCGGCGCCGAAGCGCTTCTCGAACAGCCCGCTCAAACGCTGAGTACTCTCGCGCAAGGTGCTGTGGAAGGTGTTGAGTTGGTCGGCCAGCAAACGCGCCTCGCTGGCCAGGTGCTCCTCGCGGGTGTCGAGGTTGGCCGAGTCAAGGGAACGCAAAGCGAAGACGGTACTGCCGCTGATGACGACAGCCAAAATAACGGCCAAGGCGAGGCCTAGTTGGGAGGCGATCCGAGCGCGAGGTTGAGACATGACAGCTCCTGGCCGAGGCCAGGATCATCCTGATCTCATAGCGCTGCTCGGCAAATTATCTGGTGGGAAACGTTGGTGCACGATGGTTCCAACACACCTTCTTCGGCGGGCCTGGGCAATACTTGAGCGATTCACAGGGGTATCGCGCAAACGATTGCACGAACGGTAGTCCGCGCATCAGTCGAGGCGCTGCACCTGAGGCAATTCCATCGCCTTGACTTCGCCTTGAAGAAACTCCGCCAACCGCCGCAAGCGTTCACCTCCGGGGCGGGTTTTCGGCCACACCAGGTAATAATTTTCGCCACTGGCCACGGCGGTGGGCCACGGCAGGCTCAACCGCCCTTGCGCCACGTCCTCGGCCACCATCAGCAGGTCGCCCATGGACACTCCATAGCCCCGCGCGGCGGCGATCATGCCCAGTTCAAGGGTATCGAACACCTGCCCGCCCTTGAGCGACACCTGGGACGACAAGCCCATGCGCTCCAACCAATTGCGCCAGTCGCGCCGATCGGGCGTGGGGTGCAGCAGCTCGGCGGTGGCCAGGCGCGCCGCATCCCAAGGGCCGTCGTCGAGCAGGTTGGGCGCCCCCACTGGAATCAGCAATTCCGGGAACAGGTAGCTGGCTTCCCAATCGGCTGGAAAATGCCCGTAGCTCAGCAGCACCGCACAATCGAATGGCTCCTGGTTGAAGTCCACCTCGTCCACACTCATCCACGCACTGGTCAGTTGCACCTCGTTGCCCGGCTGCAAGGCGCGGAATCGACTGAGACGCGCCAGCAGCCAGCGCATGGTCAGGGTCGAGGGTGCCTTCATGCGCAGGATGTCATCTTCGGCATTCAGGGTATGGCAGGCCCGCTCCAGCGCGGCAAAGCCTTCACGCACGCCGGGCAGCAGCAGGCGCGCCGCCTCGGTGAGTTGCAGGGTCCGCCCGCTGCGCTGGAACAGGCGGCAGGCAAAATGCTCTTCCAGCGTGCGGATGTGCCGGCTGACCGCGCTCTGCGTGATCGACAGCTCCTCGGCGGCGCGCGTGAAGGAGTTATGCCGGGACGCGGCCTCGAATGCACGCAAGGCATAAAGCGGAGGAAGGCGGCGCGACATAAGGAAAACTCCTACAAGGCAATCCGGCACCCTAGCAGAATCTATAAGTATGAGTATTAGTCATGCGAACGATCGCTTTTATCCTTTTGTGTAATGCGCCAGGAGCGCCGAGAATCAACCCTTCCCCAACCCTCTGACTTTTTGAGTGTGATGATCATGCAGCATCCGGCGCGTACCGAACTCTGGGCCATTCTGCGGCTGTCAGGGCCGTTGATTGCCTCACAGTTGGCGCACATGCTGATGGTGCTGACCGACACCCTGATGATGGCCCGCCTGAGCCCTGAAGCCCTGGCCGGTGGAGGCCTGGGCGCGGCCAGCTATTCCTTTGTGTCGATTTTCTGCATCGGCGTAATTGCTGCCGTGGGCACCCTGGTGGCCATTCGGCACGGCGCGGGCGATATCGAAGGCGCCACCCGCCTGACCCAGGCCGGGCTTTGGCTGGCGTGGCTGATGGCGCTGGTGGCGGGCTTACTGCTGTGGAACCTCAAGCCGCTGTTGCTGATGTTTGGCCAGACCGAAGCCAACGTGCACTCGGCCGGGCAGTTCCTGACGATCCTGCCGTTCGCCCTGCCGGGTTTCCTCAGCTTCATGACGCTGCGCGGTTTTACCAGCGCGATTGGCAAGGCGCAGCCGGTGATGGTGATCAGCCTCGGCGGTGCGGTGGCCAACTACCTGCTCAACCATGCACTGATCGAAGGCATGTTCGGCCTGCCGAAACTGGGGCTGATGGGCATTGGCCTGGTCACCGCCCTCGTCGCCAACAGCATGGCCCTGGCGCTGTGGTGGTACATCCGCAGCAACCGGACTTACGTGGCCTACCCGCTGGGCAAAGGCCTGTTGCGCCTCAACACTCAGTATTTGCGCGAGCTGTGGCGCCTGGGCCTGCCGATTGGCGGCACGTACGCGGTGGAAGTCGGGCTGTTTGCCTTTGCCGCGCTGTGCATGGGCACCATGGGCAGCACGCAGTTGGCGGCGCATCAGATTGCCCTGCAGATCGTGTCGGTGGCCTTCATGGTACCGGCCGGCATGTCCTATGCGGTGACCATGCGCATCGGCCAGCATTACGGCGCCGAGCAGTTGCTGCGGGCACGCCTGGCCGGGCGTGTGGGTATCGGGTTTGGCGCGGCAGTGATGCTAGGGTTTGCAGCGGTACTGTGGCTGTTTTCCGACCCGCTGATCGGACTGTTCCTCGACCATAACGACCCAGCCTTCCACGACGTGATCGTGCTGGCTGTTAGCCTGCTGGCGGTGGCGGCCTGGTTTGAACTGTTCGACGGCGTGCAGACCATCGCGATGGGCTGCATCCGTGGCCTGAAAGACGCCAAGACCACCTTCCTGGTGGGGTTGGGTTGCTATTGGTTGATTGGCGCGCCGTCGGCGTGGTGGATGGCCTTCCACCTGGGCTGGGGCCCGACCGGGGTGTGGTGGGGGTTGGCCCTGGGCCTGGCCTGCGCGGCCATCAGCCTGACGTGGGCATTCGAAGCGAAGATGAAACGCATGATCCGCAAGAACTCTGCGGCTCAAACTGAATTTGGGGCCATGCAGCCTGAATAGAGGATGTACCCGATCAATGTAGGAGCTGGCTTGCCGGCGATGGCGGTATACCAGACAACTCATCTGGCGCTGAAATACCGCCATCGCAGGCAAGCCAGCTCCCACAGTTTTATCCGCGTTGTGTCAGACGGCAGCGGCGCAGATCAGGATTATCTGCCTGAAGAAGCTGGGGATCCACCGGTTCAATTGTGGGAGCTGGCTTGCCTGCGATGGCGGTGTGTCAGATAACTCATCTGGTACTGATACACCGCTATCGCCGGCAAGCCGGCTCCTACAGTTGATGGGGTTTGCAATTCAACCGAGAAGGGCTTGTTGGCCTTTGCCGAAGGTCAGGTACTCCACCAGCTCCGGCAACGGCAACGGCTTGCTGATCAGGTAACCCTGGGCCTGGTCGCAGCCAAACAAACGCAACAGCGCCAGTTGCTCAGGGGTTTCCACGCCTTCGGCCACCACTTCCAGGTTCAGGTTGTGGGCCAGGTTGATCATCGCGTGCACCAGCTTGCGGTTCTCTTCGCGCTCTTCCATGCCGCCAACGAAGCTCTTGTCGATCTTCAACAAGGCAATCGGCAGGCTGTTGAGGTGCACGAACGAGGAGAACCCAGTGCCGAAGTCATCCAGAGAGAAGCGCACACCCAGGCGGCCGAGCGCGTCCATGGTCTGCTTGACCAGGTCACTGCGGCGCATCACGGCGGTTTCGGTCAGCTCGAACTCCAGCCATTGCGCTTCCACACCACGCTCGGCAATCAGCCGGCTGAGGGTGGAAAGCAACTGGCTGTCCTGGAACTGACGGAACGACAGGTTGACTGCCATGTGCAACGGCGGCAGGCCGCGCTCGCGCAAGTCCTGCATGTCACGCAGGGCCCGGGAAATCACCCAGTAGCCCAAGGGCACGATCAGGCCGCTCTGCTCGGCCAGCGGCACGAATTCGCTGGGTGGCAACAGGCCGCGCTCGCCGTGGCGCCAGCGCACCAGGGCTTCCAGGCCGACGATATGCCCGTCGTCCAGATCCAGGCGCGGTTGGTAATGCAGTTCCAGTTCATCACGGCGCAGGGCGCGGCGCAGCTCGCTTTCCAGGTCGGCCAGGCTGCGCGCGTTGCGGTTGATGCGTTCGTTGAAGATATGAAAGGTACAGCCCTGGGTGCTCTTGGCTTGCTGCATGGCGATATGCGCGTGCCACATCAGCGGGTCGGCACCGGCGCGGGCGCGGGCATGGGCCACGCCCAGGCTGCAGCCGATCAGCAGGCTCTCGCCATCCACCCAATAGGGTTCGGCCATGACTTCGGTGATGCGCTCGGCCATCCATTCGGCGCGCTGGGGTGCACGGCGGGTGTCGATCAGCAGGGCGAATTCATCGCTGCCAAGGCGCGCCAGTTGATCCCCGGCCTCAAGCTGGCTTTTGAGACGCGAGACCACTTGCAGGATCAGCCGGTCACCGGCCTGGTGGCCGAGGGCGTCGTTGGCGTGGCGGAAGTTGTCGAGGTCCAGGTGACCGAGGGCCAGGCCGCGGCCTTCGTTCTCGGCCAGCCGCGCTGCCAGCAAGGTCTGGAAACCCTGACGGTTGGCGATACCGGTGAGCGGGTCCTGTTCGGCCAGACGCTGCAAGGTGTTTTCCAGCACGCCCCGCTCGCGCACATGGCGCAGGCAGCGGCGCAATGTATCGGCATCCAATACATCACGGATCAACCAATCGCTGACACCGAGGGGAGAAACCAGCGGTTCCTGCTCCAGCAGCAATACACAAGGCAAGCTGCAGCGGCCCGGGCCAGGTTGCAGGTGGGGGGTGGTCAATAGCACGGCACCGTGGTCGTCATCGAACAGACGGCTCACGGAATCCCAATTTGGCGCGCTGATCAGCACAGCCCCATCGCCCATCGGCGCCAGGCACTCGCGCAATAACGCTGCCCACGCTGGCTCATCGGCCAGTAGCAGCAAACGCAAGGGTTCGACAGGCGTAGACAAGCTAGCTCCCTAGACTCTGCAAGAATTCGTTGGCGGCGGGCATTATGACGTGCGGTCTGATAATCACCAATGATAGGGGTTATCAAATACGCCGATTACAAACAATAGTCGCAAATGCCCGTACATCCTGCGGCAAAGTATCAAAACCGGCAAATTTAGATCGAGTGGTACGTCACACTGTCGTTCTGACAGAGCAGAATCCTGCGAGCCTGTTAAAATGCCCGCCCTTTTGAATAACGACTCCTGAAATTCTGTATGTCCCGACTCAACCCCCGGCAGCAAGAAGCCGTGAACTACGTCGGCGGCCCTCTATTGGTGCTCGCCGGTGCAGGCTCCGGCAAGACCAGCGTGATCACCCGCAAGATCGCGCACCTGATCCAGCAGTGCGGCATCCGCGCCCAGTACATCGTCGCCATGACCTTTACCAACAAGGCGGCGCGGGAAATGAAAGAGCGTGTCGGCACCCTGCTCAAGGGTGGCGAAGGCCGTGGCCTCACCGTGTGTACCTTCCACAACCTGGGCCTGAACATCATCCGCAAGGAGCACGTGCGCCTGGGCTACAAGCCCGGTTTCTCGATTTTCGACGAAACCGATGTGAAGTCGCTGATGACCGACATCATGCAGAAGGAATACGCAGGCGACGACGGCGTGGATGAGATCAAGAACATGATCGGCGCCTGGAAGAATGACCTGATCCTGCCCGCCCAGGCCCTGGAAAACGCGCGCAACCCCAAGGAACAGACGGCCGCCATCGTCTACACCCACTACCAGCGCACGCTCAAGGCGTTCAACGCGGTGGACTTCGACGACCTGATCCTGCTGCCCGTAAAACTGTTCGAGGAACACGCCGACATCCTCGAAAAGTGGCAGAACAAGGTGCGCTACCTGCTGGTAGACGAATACCAGGACACCAACGCCAGCCAATACCTGCTGGTGAAAATGCTGATCGGCAAGCGCAACCAGTTCACCGTGGTAGGCGACGACGACCAGTCGATCTACGCCTGGCGCGGCGCCCGCCCGGAAAACCTGATGCTGCTCAAGGACGACTACCCGTCCCTGAAAGTGGTGATGCTGGAGCAGAACTACCGCTCCACCAGCCGTATCCTGCGCTGCGCCAACGTACTGATCTCGAACAACCCCCACGAGTTTGAAAAACAACTGTGGAGTGAGATGGGCCACGGCGACGAGATCCGCGTGATCCGCTGCCGCAACGAAGACGCCGAAGCCGAGCGCGTGGCCGTGGAAATCCTCAGCCTGCACTTGCGCACCGACCGGCCCTACAGTGATTTCGCGATCCTGTACCGCGGCAACTACCAGGCCAAGCTGATCGAGCTGAAATTGCAGCACCACCAGGTGCCGTATCGCCTGTCGGGCGGCAACAGCTTTTTCGGACGCCAGGAAGTAAAGGACCTGATGGCCTACTTCCGCCTGATCGTGAACCCGGACGACGACAACGCCTTCCTGCGCGTGATCAACGTGCCGCGCCGCGAGATCGGCTCCACCACCCTGGAAAAACTCGGCAACTACGCCACCGAGCGCAAGATCTCGATGTACGCGGCCACCGACGAGATCGGCCTGGGCGAACACCTGGACACGCGCTTCACCGATCGCCTGTCGCGCTTCAAGCGCTTCATGGACAAGGTGCGCGAGCAGTGCGCCGGCGAAGACCCGATCAGCGCCCTGCGCAGCATGGTCATGGACATCGACTATGAAAACTGGCTGCGCACCAACAGCTCCAGCGACAAGGCCGCGGATTACCGCATGGGCAACGTCTGGTTCCTGATCGAAGCGCTGAAGAACACCCTGGAGAAAGACGAAGACGGCGAGATGACCGTCGAAGACGCCATCGGCAAGTTGGTATTGCGCGACATGCTCGAGCGCCAGCAGGAAGAAGAAGATGGCGCCGAGGGCGTGCAAATGATGACCTTGCATGCGTCCAAGGGCCTGGAATTCCCCTACGTGTTCATCATGGGCATGGAAGAGGAAATCCTCCCACACCGCTCCAGCATCGAAGCCGACACCATCGAGGAAGAACGCCGCCTGGCCTACGTGGGCATTACCCGCGCACGTCAGACCCTGGCCTTTACCTTTGCCGCCAAGCGCAAGCAATACGGCGAAATCATCGATTGTGCCCCCAGCCGGTTCCTGGATGAACTGCCGCCGGATGACCTGGCCTGGGAAGGCAATGACGACACCCCGACCGAGGTGAAGGCCGTTCGCGGCAACACCGCGCTGGCGGATATACGCGCGATGTTAAAGCGCTAGAATCGACTACTTTTTAATCTACTTTCGGCGCCCGTTGCGTCAACAGAGGAAGCTTTCCGTGGAAGCACTGCACAAGAAAATTCGCGAAGAAGGCATCGTGCTTTCCGATCAGGTACTCAAGGTCGACGCCTTTCTGAACCACCAGATCGACCCGGCACTGATGAAATTGATCGGCGACGAATTCGCCGCGCTGTTCAAGGACTCGGGCATCACCAAGATCGTCACCATCGAAGCCTCAGGGATAGCACCGGCCATCATGACCGGCCTGAACCTGGGCGTGCCGGTGATCTTCGCGCGCAAGCAACAGTCCCTGACCCTGACCGAAAACCTGTTGTCGGCGACGGTGTACTCCTTCACCAAGAAGGTCGAAAGCACCGTGGCGATCTCCCCACGCCACCTGACCAGCAGCGACCGCGTGCTGGTGATCGATGACTTTTTGGCCAACGGCAAGGCGTCCCAGGCGCTGATTTCGATCATCAAGCAAGCTGGCGCTACCGTGGCCGGCTTGGGGATCGTGATCGAGAAGTCGTTCCAGGGTGGTCGTGCGGAGCTGGATGCGCAGGGTTACCGGGTTGAGTCGCTGGCGCGGGTGAAATCGTTGGCCGGTGGCGTAGTCACCTTCATCGAATAACACCAAATCCCTGTAGGAGCCGGGGGGGGGGGGGGGGGGGGGGGGGGGGGGGGGGGGGGGGGGGGGGGGGGGGGGGGGGGGGGGGG
>NZ_JBWKRS010000004.1:0-47965 GCF_059419385.1 Pseudomonas sp. GW821-FHT05H12
GGTTTAGCCGCCCCGCGCCATGGATGGCGCGTGGCGGCGGCCCCCCAAATACCTGTCGGATTACGGGCACACCGAGCGTGAGCGAGGTGCCGAGTGTTGGGGCAAGAGTCCTTTGGTTACTTTGGGGCTTTTCCACAGTGACCCGCCGTAAGGGCGGAACCCATAGCCGCCGTTACCGCAGAAACGGATATGTACCCCACCCAAAAAAACATTACTTATAAGAATAAATCTAACAAACAATAATGAAATTCAAGAATATTAGCTTATGCCCAAATAGCATTATATTTTCAAAACCCATTCCGTTATGTTTGAACTCAACAGCCTACCCCTGACCTCGGATGGTACCCATCGTGATTCGGATTCTGCGCCCATAACCGGCTAACCACCCCGCAGCAGAATCGTTGGAAGGGAGTTCAACGTATGTTGTCGATCCAAACCCCGCACTCGCCCCACACCTAGCCCCAAATCGCCGCAACACCCCCAAAAACGCCGAGCACCGCGCACGACCGCGTGCCTGCCCGACTTCGCGATTTGAACCTGCAGGAATGGATATGAAGCGAGCCCTACAACCCACCGCCGTATTCGCCCTGGCCCTGCTGGCCAACCCAGCACAGGCCCAGGACGACAGCACCCTCTCCACCGTGGTGGTCACCGGCAACCGAGGCGCCGAACAACGCACCGTCACCAGCAGCCCCGTGCCGATCGACGTGGTCAGCGCCAAACAACTACAGAGCACCGGCAAGCCCGGCCTGATGGAAGCCCTCAGCGCTGTGATCCCCTCGCTGACCCTGCCGGAAAAAACCGGTTGGGACGCCAGCGGCATCGCCCGCGCACCCAACCTGCGCGGCCTGAGTGCCGCCGAAGTGCTGGTGCTGGTTAACGGCAAGCGCCGCCACACCAGCGCCACCCTCAATATCAACGGCATCAACACCGGCGCCGCACCGGCTGACCTGGACCTGATCCCCATCAGCGCCATCGACCACGTGGAAGTGCTGCGCGATGGCGCCGCTGCCCAATACGGTTCCGATGCGATCGCCGGGGTAATCAACGTGATCCTCAAGGCCGACACCAGCGGCACCTCGGTGACCAACGTCGGCCAGGGTTACGATGGCAAGAAGCAGACCGTGCAACAGAGCCTCAACAAGGGCTTCGAAATCGGCAACGGCGGCATCGTGCAACTGGCCCTGGATGCACGCAGTCAGAACGACGACAACAAGGCCAGCGCCAACGGCTACACCTACGAGCAGGCGTATGGCCTGGCGGGCAAGGCGACCTATGGCGGCTACGGCACGCCCAAGACCAACTTGCTTACCCTGGGTTACAACGCCGAATTGCCGATCGATGACAGCCTGAGCCTGTACTCCTTCACCACCTATTCACGGCGCAAGGCCGAGCAGGGGCAGAACTTCCGCCTGCCGACCATCACCAACACCATCACCACCGGGCCGAACGGCTACCCGTCGGGGTACACGCCCACCTGGTACATCGATGAAGACGACTTCCAGGCGGCGTTCGGCGGCAAAGGCACCGTCGGCGAGTGGGCCTGGGACTTGTCCACCACCTACGGGCGCAACGCGGCAGAGCAGGGCACCACTCACAACCAGAACCCGTCGCTGGGCGAGGCCACGCCGAACAGTTTTACTTCCGGCACCTGGATCTCCACCGAGCTGACCACCAACCTGGACTTCAAGCGCGGCTTCGACATCGGTCTGCAAAAGCCCCTCGACCTGTCCTATGGCTTCGAGCATCGACGTGACACCTATGAGGTGCAGGCCGGTGACTATGCGTCCTATGCCAACGGCGGCTACTGCGTGGCGCCGGGCAATTGCGCATCGTCTGGCGCCCAGGTCACCAACGGCATTTCGCCGGATGAAGAAAGCAGCGCCTCGCGCAACAGCCTTGCCAGTTATGTCGACGTGGGCTTCAACCCGCTGCCGGATTGGTACGTCGGTACCGCCTTTCGGTATGAGCACTACAACGAAGGCGTAGGCGCCACCCGCAGCGGCAAGCTGACCACGCGCTACGATTTCACGCCGCAGTTCGCCGTGCGTGCCACGGTGAGCAACGGCTTCCGCGCGCCGTCACTGGCCAACAGCCTGTTCAGTGCGCGCTCCACCACCTACGGTGTGGTGGACGGGGTGTACCAGTCGATCAACTACGGCGTGTTGCCGGTGGGTTCGGCGGCGGCCAAGGCCCTGGGCGCCCAGGACCTCAAGCCCGAGCGCTCCACCAACTTCAGCCTGGGTTTCACCCTCACGCCCACCGACCGCCTGAACTTCACCGCCGACGCCTACGTGATCAACCTGCGTGACCGCATCACCCTCACCGGCACCTTGCTCGGCCCGGAAGTCACCCAGGTGCTGCAGAACAACGGCATCAATTCCACCTCCGGCGGCCAGTACTTCATCAATGGCGCAGACACCCGAACCAAAGGCCTGGACCTGGTCAGCAACTACAACCAGGACCTCGGCGCGTTCGGCTCGCTGAAGTGGACGGCGGCGTTCAACTGGAACCAGACCAAGATCCTCAATTACAAGGAGTCCACGACGATCCTGGGCACCTCGTATGACCTGATGGACCGTCAGGCCCGGGGCCTGATCACCGACGTGCAACCAAAAACCAAGCTGATCCTGGGGGGCGACTGGAGCATCGACCGCTTCAACCTCAACCTGGCCCTGACCCGTTATGGCGCCTACAAAGAGGTCAACGTCTCGGCCAATCGCGACCTGGACCGGGTCTACAACGCCCGCTGGATCACCGATCTCGACCTTGGCTACAACCTCACCAAAGACCTGAACATCGCCATCGGCGCCAAGAACCTGTTCGACCTGTACCCCAAGAAACAAGGCGTGCCGAGCAGCACCATGCTCGCCAGCTACGGCACCTATTCGCCCTACGGTTTTACCGGTGGGTACTACTACACCCGCTTGACCTATGCCTTCTAAGGCGGAGGAACAAACATGCCCATTGTCGCCAAAACCTATGACCTGATCGAAGACGTGCGTCCGGTTCGCCAGGCGCGTGTCGCCACGCCCATCAAGGCCCTGCAAGTGGTGCCAGCGCGGCACCCGTGGCGCTGGGCGGGGTCGATCTTCGCTGCGCTGGTGCTGCTGGCCATCGTGCATTCCCTGGCCACCAACCCGCGTTGGGAGTGGGGCGTGTTCGGCCAGTGGTTCTTCTCGCCGTCGGTGTTGCGCGGCCTTGGCCAGACCCTGTTGCTGACCCTGCTGAGCACGGTGTTCAGCGTGATCCTCGGCACGGCGTTAGCGCTGGCGCGGTTGTCGGGCTCGCCGCTGCTGGCGGCGCTGGCCTGGGGCTACATCTGGTTCTTCCGCTCGATGCCGGCGTTGCTGGTGCTGATCATCCTCTACAACTTTGCCTACCTGTATGACCACATCGTGCTGGGCGTGCCGTTCACGTCCGTGGTGTTCGCCGAGTGGTCGACGGTGGATGTGCTCAGCCAGTTCACCGTGGCCGTGCTCGGCCTGAGCCTGATGCAGGCGGCCTACGCGGCAGAGATCATCCGTGGCGGCCTGATCGGCGTGGATGCCGGCCAGCATGAAGCGGCGGCGGCCCTCGGTTTACCGGCGTCGCGACGGATCTTCCGGATCATCCTGCCCCAGGCGCTGCGCTCGATTTTGCCGTCGGGTTTCAACGAGATCATCGGTCTGGTCAAGGGCACCTCCATCGTCTACGTGCTGGCCCTGCCGGAGCTGTTCTACACCGTGCAGGTCATCTACAACCGCACCCAGGCGGTGATCCCGCTGCTGATCGTGGCGACGGTGTGGTACCTGATCATCACCACCGTGCTGACCAGCGCCCAGTACTACGTCGAACGCTACTTTGCACGCGGCACGGCACGGGTACTGCCACCGACGCCGTTGCAGCGCATCCGTGGCTGGCTCAAGGAGAAGACCCATGGCTGAAGCACGCGCCGGGCGCATTCAGATCCAGGGCGTGGGCAAGCGCTTTGGCAACCAGCAGGTGTTGCAGGACATCGACCTGACCATCGACCCGGGCAAGGTCACGGTGATTCTCGGGCCGTCGGGCTCGGGCAAGTCCACCTTGCTGCGCACCATCAACCACCTGGAGAAGATCGACAGCGGCCACATCACCATTGACGGTGAATACGTCGGCTACCGCCGCAAGGGTGACCTGCTGTACGAATTGAAAGAACGCGAGATCCTCAAGCGGCGCATCGACGTGGGCTTCGTGTTCCAGAACTTCAACCTGTTCCCGCACCTCACCGCCTGGGAAAACATCGCCGAAGCGCCCCTGGCCCACAAGCGCTGGCGCAATTCCGAGGCGCGGGCCAAGGCGTCCGAATTGCTGGCCAAGGTCGGCCTGGCCGACAAAATTGATGCTTATCCCCGGCAGCTTTCCGGTGGACAGCAGCAGCGTGTTGCGATTGCACGAGCCTTGGCACTGGACCCCAAGGTGCTGCTGTTTGATGAACCCACCTCGGCCCTCGACCCGGAATTGGTCGGCGAGGTGCTCGACGTGATCAAGGGCCTGACCCAGCTGGGCGTGACCCTGGTGATCGTCACCCACGAAATCGGTTTTGCCCGCGAGGTGGCCGACCACGTGGTGTTCCTCTGCGACGGCCAGTTGATCGAAGAAGGCCCGCCCGAACAGATCTTCCGCCAACCCCGACATCCCCGCACCGTCGCCTTTCTCGGCAAGGTGCTTTAGTTCAAGGAGTGACTGCCCATGTTCATCCATACCGCTCGTGTGGCCTTGCTGGCGCTTGCCGTCAGTGCGGCGCAAACCGCGTTGGCCGTGCAACAGGTCGACCTCAGCCCCGACCGCCCGCGTATCCACGTGCCGCGCAACGAAGCCGCCATCGCGCAGATTCCGCCGGGCTTCAAGTTCGCCCAGCCGGGCAAGTTCACCGTGGCCGTGTCCGGCGTGGCAGGGCCGCCCCTGGCGCTGCTGGCCAATGACGACAAGACCACCATCGGCAGCGAGGCCGACACTGCGCAGCTGGTCGCCGACAGCTTGGGCCTGCAACTCAACGTGGTACAGACCAGCTGGGAAGACTGGCCCCTGGGCGTCAGCTCGGGTAAATACGACGCGGTGATCAGCAACGTCACGGTGACCGAGGCGCGCAAGAAGCGCTTCGACTTCGCCACGTATCGACAGGACGTGCTCGGGTTCTATGTGAAGAGCACCAGCAAAATCAGCGAGATCAAGCAGGCTTCCGACATCGCCGGGCTGAAGATCATCGTCGGTTCTGGCACCAATCAGGAAAAGGTCCTGCTGGCCTGGAACGAGGCCAATGAAAAGGCGGGCATCAAGCCGGCCCTGTTGCAGTACTTCGACGACCAGGCCGCCGCGCAACTGGCGGTGCAGTCCGGGCGCAGCGACGCACTGTTCGGGCCCAACTCGGTGTACGCCTACTCGGCGGCCATCACCGGCGGTATCAAGCTCGTCGGCACCGTCAACGGTGGCTGGCCGTTGAAAGCCGATATCGCGGTGACCACGCGCAAGGACAACGGCCTGGTCAAGCCGATCCACACCGCCCTGGAAGGCGCGATTGCCGGCGGCCAATACGAGCAGGTGCTGCAACGCTGGGGCCTGGATATCGAGCGCGTCGACACGTCGCTGATCAACCCACCGGGCTTGCCGGATTAAGGAGCATCGAGCATGGGACTGACACGACGTGAAGCGCTGTCGAGTATCGCTGCGGTAGGTGGCGACAAGGCGGTCAAGGATGCATTGGCGGCATTGGGCCTGGGGCCGTCTTCGCACCGCCGTCCGCAGCCGCTGAAACTCAAGGAAGGCCTGGGGCAGGGCACCCGCGTGCTGGTACTGGGCGCCGGGATTGCCGGGCTGGTCACGGCCCTGGAACTCACCCGCGCCGGGTTCGACGTGCAGGTGCTGGAGGCACGTGATCGGGCCGGCGGCCGCACCTGGACAATCCGCCACGGCGACCGCGTGGACTACAAGGACGGTCGCACCCAGACCGCCACTTTCGACCCAGGGCATTACTTCAACGCAGGCCCGGCCAGGATCCCCAGCCAACACCGCACGATTCTCGACTATTGCAGCGAGCTGGGGGTGCCGCTGGAAGTGCTGGTCAACAGCAGCCATGGCGCCCAGGTGCGGCCGGATGTGAGCAAGCCGGCGTTCAGCGTGGGCCAGGCGATCAACGATGCGCGCGGGCACGTGTCTGGCTTGCTGGCCAAGGCGGTGCAGCGTGACGCGCTGGATGATGTGTTGAGTCACGAGGAGCGCACGCGGTTGCTGGCGTTCCTGCAGGTGTATGGCGACCTGTCACAGGAGCTGGCCTTTGAGGGCACGCTGCGCTCTGGGCATTTGGAATCGCCGGCACATCCCGGTGCGCTGCCCGCCACTCGCCGCCCGTTGGCGCTGGATCAACTGCTGCACCCGGAGCTGTGGGGGGCGTTGCTGCACACCGAGTTCCCGGAGTTTTCCGCCACCATGTTCCAACCGGTCGGCGGCATGGACCGCATCACCGATGCGTTCTACCAACGGGTGCGCGACCACGTGCAGCTCGGCGCCCAGGTGCGCCAGATCCGTCAGCTGGAGGATGGTGTGGCCGTGACCTATCACGACAAACACAGCGGCCGCGAACAGGTGGTGCGCGCCGATTACCTGATCTCGACCTTGCCGCTGCCCTTGCTGGCCAGGCTCGACACCGACTTCAGCGACCCGATCAAGGCCGCGCTGCTCAGCACCCGCAGCGACCAGGCGACCAAGGTCGCGTGGCAGTCGCCGCGCTTCTGGGAAACCGACTACCGCACCTACGGCGGCCTGTCCTGGATCGAACACCCGGCGCGCCTGTTGTGGTACCCGAGCAACGACCTCAATACCCGTGAAGGGTTGCTGGTGGCGGGCTACGTGACCGGCGAGGGCGCCGATGTGTTTGGCGCGCAACCGTTCGAGAAGCAGTACGCCACGTCCAAGGAGGCAGTGGAGCTGCTGCACCCTGGCTATTCCAAACACTTGCGCAACCCGCTGGCCGTGTCGTGGGAGCAGATCCCCTACAGCGAAGGCCCGTGGCTGCAACGCGAGCACTTCCCGGCCGACGCCAGCGCGTTGCTCGAAGCCGGCTTTGGCCGCGTGTACTTCGCCGGTGACGGGCTGGTGCAAAGCGGTGTGGGTATCTGGCAGGAATCGGCGGCCAACTCGGCGCGCCATGTGGTCGGGCAACTGGCCGAACGCGTGACTCAACAACGACAGATCGCGGCCCTTGCCGCCTCCTAAGGAGCTTCATCATGAGCGACAGCATTCAACGTACCAGCGTCGGCGACTTCCCGATCTCGCAAACCGTCACCGTCCCGGCCTCTGCCAGCCTGATCTTCGTCAGCGGCACCTTGCCCGACCTGCATGACGCCAACGCCCCGGCCGGCACCCCGGCAGCCTATGGCAACACCGAAGTGCAGACGGTGTCGGTGTTCAACAAACTGCGCAAGATCCTGCGCCAGCAAGACCTGGACCTCGGCGATATCGTGCAATTGCGCGTGTTCCTGGTGGGCGCTGAAGAAACCGGCGGCAAGCTGGACTTTGCCGGGTTGCAGGTCGGCTATACGCAGTTCTTTGGCACACCAGAGCAACCAAACAAACCGGCGCGCACCGCGTTGCAAGTGGTGGCATTGCCGTTGCCGGGGGCCTTGGTCGAAGTCGAAGCCATCGCCGCCAGAACCTCCTGAACCACCCCACACCGCCCCTTTATTTCACACCCCGACTTGTAGTGAGCGGGCTTGCCCCGCGCGGCGGCGTGTCAGCCACCTAAAATTTATCTGACACACCACAGCGGTGTGTCAGGCAGCTCAAGCTTATCTGACACACCGCGGCGCGGGGCAAGCCCGCTCACTACAGGGCTTTGTTTTTGCTGGGAAAATTCCTACATGGTGGCCGGAGATTTCATCATTCCTGCCCGACCTTTACCTCCTAGGATGGCCCCCTCGCTTGACCCCAAGCGAGAGGGCATCAGGCCCGCAAATGCCTAGGAGTCAAACCATGAAAATGACCTGTGTGAGCAAACGCCTGCGCCGCTCGGCCTGGGCCGTGATCGTCGCGGGTGTGCTGGCAGGCTGTGCCGCGACCCCGCCATCCGAGCAAAAAACCACCCTGGCCCGTGATTCGGTCGGTCGTGCCCTGGCGGCGCAAGCCACCCAATTCGCACCGCTTGAGATGAAAACGGCACAGGACAAGCTGGCCCGCATGGAGCAAGCCATCGGCGAAAAGAATTACGTCCTGGTCGACAGCTTGGCCGAGCAGATCGAGGTTGACGCCAACCTGGCCGAAGCCAAGGCCACTGCCGTGCGTAAACAACAGGTCTTGAACCAGGCGCGCGAGGGCATCCAGGTGCTCAAGCAGGAAATGCTCAACGCCCCCGCGACCACTCACTGAGGAGCCTCCCATGCGTGCCACTCTCGTCATACCTGTCCTGTCGGCCCTGACCCTGACCCTGGTCGGGTGCGCCACCCCACCGGAAAACCCGCAACTGCTGCAAGCGCGCAGCCAGTTCTCCACCCTGCAGCAGAACCCTGCGTCCAACACCCTGGCGGCGGTTGAAACCCGCATTGCGTCCAACGCGCTGGACCGCGCCAACCAACTGTCCCTGCACAGCCGTACCGACCCGAAGATCGACCAGCTGGCGTACCTGGCGACCCAGAGAATCGCGGTGGCCGAGCAAACCATCATCAGCCGGCAAACCGATGCCCAGCTCGACAATATCGCAGTTGACCGCACCCAGGTGCAGCTCGACGTGCGCACCGCTCAGCTCAAGGCGTTGCAGGCAATGAAGGCCCAGCCCACCGAGCGCGGCCAGGTGGTCACCTTTGGTGATGTGCTGTTCGATACCGGCAGGGCCGACTTGAAGCCGGGCAGCCAGCGCGACTTTCAGGCACTGGCGGATTTCCTTTTGCAAAACCCGGAGCGCCAGGTTCGCGTAGAAGGTTTCACCGACAGCACCGGCGGCGATGCTTTCAACCAAAGCTTGTCCGAGCGCCGCGCCCAGGCCGTTGCGCGTAGCCTGCAACGGCTCGGCGTGGGGATCGAACGCATGGCCGTCATCGGCTACGGCAAGCAGTTCCCGGTGGCCGATAACCTCAGTGCGCAGTCGCGTCAGTTGAACCGTCGCGTGGAAGTGATCGTGTCCAACGATGGCTCGGCGGTCAGCGCACGTCGCTGAGTGGTTTTTTGGGGCCACGGATCGCTTTATTCAGTGGCCTCAAACGCCGGGTGGTAGCTGACCACCCCGCGCGGCACCTCACCGTTGAACGACAGCGCCTGGAAGTACTGTGCAGGTACGCCGGGCAACTCAAGGCCAGGGCTGGCCTTGAACGCGAAACGACCGTAATAGCCCGGGTCACCGAGCACCACGCAGCCCGCAGCACCGAGGCGTTGCAATTCGGCCAGTGCCTTCTGCATCAGCGTCGAGCCAATGCCTTGGCCCTGTCGATCCGGCCAGACCGAAATCGGCCCCAGCCCGTACCAGCCCGTTGCACCGCCAGAAATACTGACGGGTGAAACCGCAACATGGCCAACCACCTGTTCGTCGCTCGTCGCTACCAGGGAGACGGTCAGTTGGCCAGCCTTTCTCAGTGCCGTGACGATGAATTGCTCGGTGTGACTGGAGTGCTCTTCGTGTTCGAAGGCGGCTTCAGTGAGTTGGCTGATGAGGTCGATGTCTTGGCTGCGTTCTGGACGCACGATGAGTGTCACGTTGAAATGCTCCTGGATGAGCGAGGGTGAACGGCGGATAGCGCGACAGCATACTGTGCGGGGCCGGGAGGGAGGCGGGCGGATCTTCTCTGCGGGCCTTCCTGAAACATCATTTTACATCTGCGTCGCGCCTCTCTATGATCGGTCGCCTGGAGATGGCATTCCTCCTTGACCCAACCGCTGCGTTCCGCAGCTGATGATGCCTACAGACACCTGGTCAACTCAGGGCTGTAGGCGTTCGCGCATAAACTCCCTCGTTGATCCGGCCCCTTTGGTTTTTTGTGGCTGATTCCATGTTCCCGATCAAGCGCCCTGAACAACTCGACCTTATCCCGTACCTGATCAAATGGTTGCTGCTCGCCAGCCTGGTGGCCGTGCTCGCCGGCAGTGCGTCGGCGCTGTTCCTGTTCTCGCTGGACAACGCCACCGCGTGGCGCGACGCCCATCGCTGGATCATCTGGCTGTTGCCCCTGGCGGGGTTTGCGGTGGGGCTGATCTACCACTGGGTGGGCAAGCCGGTGGATGCGGGCAATAACCTGTTGATCGACGAAATCCACGATCCCAAAAAAGTAGTGCCGTTGCGCATGGTGCCGCTGGTGCTGGGCGGCACGCTGGTCTCTCACCTGTTTGGTGCCTCGGTCGGCCGTGAAGGCACCGCCGTACAGATGGGCGGGGCGCTGGCAGACCAGCTGACCCGGGTGTTCCGCCTGCGGCGTGAAGATCGGCGCATCGTGTTGATGGCGGGCATCAGTGCCGGCTTTGCGTCGGTCTTCGGCACACCGCTGGCGGGGGCCTTGTTCGGCCTGGAGGTGCTGGCCATCGGGCGCATGCGCTATGACGCGCTGTTCCCCTGTGTCGTCGCTGCCATCGTGGCCGACCAGGTCGGCCTGGCCTGGGGCGTGGTGCACACCCATTACCCCATTGGCGAAGTGGTGCCGGTGTCACTGTGGAGTGTGTTGGCGGTGGCTGCGGCGGGCGTGGTGTTTGGGTTAGTGGGGATGCTGTTTGCCACCGCGGCCCACCGTCTGGGTGCGTGGGTCAAGCGCATGATTCCCTACGGGCCGCTGCGGCCGTTGCTCGGCGGCGTGGTCATCGCCGTGGCGGTGTGGGCCCTGGACGCCTACGCCTACATCGGCCTGGGTATTCCGAGTATCGTGCAATCCTTCAATGTGCCGATGGCGCCGTGGGATTGGCTGGGCAAGCTGGTGTTCACCGTGGGTTCCCTGGGCAGCGGTTTCAAGGGCGGGGAGGTCACACCGTTGTTCTATATCGGCGCTACCCTGGGCAATGCCTTGGCACCGTTGCTGCACCTGCCCTTTGCGATGCTCGCGGGCATCGGTTTTGTGGCGGTGTTTGCCGGTGCGGCGAACACGCCGCTGGCGACTATCGTGATGGCCATGGAACTGTTCGGCCCGGACATCGCGCCCTTGGCCGCCATCGCCTGCATCGCCAGTTACCTGGTCTCCGGGCACACTGGCATTTATCACGCCCAGCGCATCGGCCATGCCAAGCATGAGCGTTTCAAACAGGAGCCCAAGTGAGTCTATGAATGCATTGCTGGAAACCCGCGCCCTTACGCGCCTGGATGAACGCCGAGGCGTGGCATTGTTGCAGCCGACCCATTTCACCTTGAACGCCGCCGACCGCGTGTCGATCACCGGCGCGTCCGGCTCTGGTAAAAGTGTGTTCCTGCGCGCACTGGCCTTGCTGGATGCGCCCAGCTCCGGGCAGATCCTGTGGAACGGCCAGCCGATCAGCAACGCGCAGATTCCCCATTACCGGTGCCACATCAGCTACCTGTCCCAGCGCCCGGCGCTGCTGGAGGGCACGGTGGAAGACAACCTGCGTTTCCCTTTCAGCCTCAAGACCTCGCGCAACCGCAGTTTCAACCTGGCCACGGTCACCACCTTGCTGGAGCACGCCGGCAAGGCGCCGGACTTCCTGGTCAAGCGTGCCGCCGACCTGTCGGGCGGTGAGTCCCAGGTGGTCTCGCTGATCCGCACCCTGCAACTCAATCCTGAAGTGCTGTTGCTCGACGAACCCACCGCGGCCCTCGACCCTGCGTCGTCCCGTGAGGTAGAAGCGCTGATCGATGCCTGGTTTGCCGCAGACCGCTCTCGCGCCTGTATTTGGGTCTCCCACGACCTGGACCAGGCCCGGCGCATGAGCGACATCCATTTGCAGATGAGTGCCGGCGTGCTGGGCACGGCGGTGCAGCCATGAACTATCACAACCTCACCGCGCTGGACATGGGCATTGCTGCCTCGCTGATCCTGATTAACGGCGCGCTGTCGCTGCTGCTGCGATTGGGCCTGGAGCGCCAGTTGCTATGGGCGGCAGTGCGCACCGTGGTGCAACTGCTGGCGATTGGTTACCTGTTGGGCTGGGTGTTCGAGTTTGCCTATTGGTATGTGGTGCTGCCGTTGATGTGCGCGATGACCTTGATTGCCGGTGTCTCGGCGGCGGGCCGGGGGCGGCGCACGTACAAGGGCCAGCGGGTCGACAGCATTGTGTCGGTGTGGGGCAGCTCGTGGCTGGTCACGGCGGTGGGGCTGTTTGCGGTGATCCGCATTCACCCGTGGTATGAGCCGCAGTACGCAATCCCGATTCTTGGCATGATTTTGGGCAATACCCTGACCGGTGTGTCCCTGGGCATAGAGCGCATGACCCAGGAACTCACCTCGGGGCGCAACACCATCGAGATGATCCTGGCCTTGGGTGGTTCACGCTGGGAGGCCGCCCAGGAAGCCATCCGCCAGGCCGTGCGTGCCGGGATGATCCCAACGCTGAACCAGATGACCGTGGTGGGCATCGTCAGCCTGCCGGGCATGATGACCGGCCAGGTGCTGGCCGGGGAAAGCCCGGTGGACGCGGTGCGTTATCAGATCGTGATCATGTTCCTGATCGCCGCCTCGTCGGCGTTGGGCACGGTGGGTGCGGTGCTGCTCACCTACCGCCGGTTGTTCTCCACCAGCCACCGCTTTTTGCGCGACCGCCTGCAAGAACGCTGAGCCCTGTAGGGGCCAGGTCCCACAGGGGACGGTAAACCTGTAGGAGCCGGCTTGCCGGCGATGGCGGTCTACCGGGTGGCATCTGTGTTGGCTGAACTACCGCGATCGCTGGCAAGCCAGCTCCTACACAAGCCAGGCCCGCTGGGCTAGTCCGGCACGCCGAAGTCCAGCACCACTTTCATCGCCTGGGTCTTGTCCGCTGCCAGCTCGAACGCCTGCACGGCATCGCCGAACGGCACGGTGTGGGAGATCACCGGGCGTACGTCGATGATGCGGCGGTTGAGCAAATCCACGGCCTGGGCGAATTCCGGGTGGAAGCGGAAGGTGCCACGCAGGTCGATCTCGCGGCTCACCAGCAGGTTGAGCGGCAGCGACACATCGCCGCCGAGGCCGACGGTGACCAGCACGCCACGCGGGGCGATGCATTCCAGGCCGTTGCGCAGGGCCTGGGCGCTGCCGGATACCTCGAACATCACGTCGAAGTAACCCTTCTCTGCGGTATAGCGCTTAAGTGCGTCGGCGCCATCGGCCAGGTTGTGGGTGCGCGTGGCGCCCATTTTTTCGGCGCAGGCGAGGGCGCTGGCGGACAGGTCCACGGCAACGATCTCACCGGCGCCGGCCGCGCGCAGGCTGCCGATCAGCAGGTTGCCGATGGGCCCGCAGCCAGTCACCAGCACCCGCTTGCCGAACACCGCGCCAGCGCGCTGGATCGCGTGCAAGCCCACCGACAACGGCTCGGCCAATGCCCCTTCGGCGAGGCTGACTTCATCGGCCAGCACGTGGGCCTGATGGGTCTCTATCACCAGGCTCTGGCGAAACGCACCCTGGATATGCGGGTAGGGCATCGCGCTGCCGTAGAAGCGCATGTTCAGGCAATGGTTGGGCAAGCCTTGGTGACAATAACGGCAGCCGCCGCAAGGGCGCGAAGGCGACACCGCAATACGCTGGCCGACCTTGAACGCGCCGGCGTCACGGCCCACCGCGTCGATCACCGCCGACACTTCATGGCCGAGCACCATCGGCTCGCGTAGGCGCACAGTGCCGAAACCGCCGTGCTGGTAGTAATGCAGGTCCGAGCCGCAGATGCCGCCCCGGGCAATGCGCACGCGCAGTTGGTCGGGGGCGAGGGCTTGCGGTTCATCCTGAGGATCGACCCGCAGGTCTTTCGAGGCGTGGCAGACAATGGCGTGCATAAGGTTCTCCAGGATTACAGCGACGCGGTGATGCCACCGTCGACGTACAGAATATGACCGTTAACGAAGCTCGCCGCATCGCTGGCAAGAAACACCGCTGCGCCCGCCAGCTCCTCGACATCGCCCCAGCGCCGGCTCGGGGTGCGTTGCACCAGCCAGTCGCTGAACTCGGGGTTGGCCACCAGGTTGGCATTGAGTTCGGTCTTGAAGTAGCCCGGGCCGATACCGTTGACCGTCAAGCCGTGCGGGCCCCAGTCGATGGCCATGCCCTTGGTGAGCATTTTCAGCGCACCCTTGCTCGCGGCATACGGCGCGATGCCCGGGCGGCCCAGTTCGCTTTGCACCGAGCAGATGTTGATGATGCGCCCGCGTTTGCGCGGGATCATCGCCCGTGCCACCGCCTGGCCCACCAGGAACGCACTGTCGAGGTTGGTGCTGATCAGCTCGCGCCAGTGCTGCTCGCTGTAATCTTCCAGCGGGCCACGGCGTTGCATGCCGGCGTTGTTCACCAGGATCTCCAGCGGGCCCAGGCGTTCTTCGATGTCGGCCACGGCGGCCTGGATTGCCGCGCTGTCGGTCACGTCGAATGCCTGGGTGTGTACCGGCAGGCCTTCGGCAGCGAGCAGGGCCGCCGCGTCGCGCAAGGTGCTGCGGTTGCGCCCGTTGAGCACCACCTGCGCGCCGGCCTGGGCCAGGCCACGGGCAATCGCCAGGCCGATCCCGGCGCTGGAACCGGTGACCAGCGCGAGCCGGCCATCGAGGCGGAAATTGTCTAAAACGCTTCTCATGGGTTACCTCTCCTAACGCTTCACACCACCAACGACAGCAGCATGATGAACCCCAGGGCGGCGAAGGAGAGCACGGTCTCCATCAGCGTCCAGGTCTTGAAAGTCTCGACGACGGTCATGTTGAAGTACTGCTTGACCAGCCAGAAACCGGCGTCGTTGACGTGGGACAGCACCAGGGAACCGGCGCCCGTGGCGAGCACCAGCAGCTCGCGGTTCACCCCCGGCATCAGGCCGATGACCGGTGCAACAATGCCCGCGCCGGTGATGGTCGCGACCGTTGCCGAGCCGGTCGCCACGCGTATCACTGCCGCCACCAGCCACGCCAGCAGGATCGGCGAAATCTCGGCACGCACCGCCATATGCCCGATCACATCACCGACGCCGCTGGCCACCAGCATCTGCTTGAAGCCGCCACCGGCGCCGACGATCAGCACAATCGCGGCGGTGGGGGCCAGGCTCGAATCCAGCAATTTGCTCAGTTGCTCCCGCGAGAACCCGCGCGCCGCCCCAAAGGTATAGAACGCCAGCAACAAGGCCGCGAGCAGGGCGGTGATGGGGTGGCCGATAAAATCCATCCACACCCGGAAGGTGGCGTCGGCGGCGAAGGCCACGTCGGCGAAGGTCTTGAGCAACATCAGCACCACGGGCAGCAGGATGGTGATGACGGTAATCCCGAAGCCCGGCAGGTTGTCACCCGAGGACTCCTTGGCCAATTGCTCCATCAGTTCATCCGAGGCCTTGCCCGGCACATAGCGCGAAATCAGGTTGCCAAACAACGGCCCGGCAATCACCGCCGTGGGCAGCCCGACGACCAGCCCGTAGAAAATTGTCTTGCCGATATCGGCGCCGAAGATGCCGATGGCCAGCAACGGCCCCGGGTGCGGCGGCACCAGCCCGTGCACCACCGACAGGCCGGCGAGCAGCGGCATGCCGACCTTGATCAGCGACAGCCCGGTGCGCCGCGCCACGATGAACACCAAGGGGATCAGCAGCACAAAGCCGATTTCGAAAAACAGCGGAATGCCCACCAGGAATGCCGAAAACATCATCGCCCAGTGCACACGCTGTTTGCCGAAGGCGCGGATCAGGGTGCGGGCGATCTGGTCGGCACCGCCGGAGTCGGCCATCAACTTGCCGAGCATGGTGCCCAGGCCGAGGATGATGCCGACGAAGCCCAGTACACCGCCAAAACCGTCCTGGAACGACTTCATGACCTTGTCCACCGGCATGCCGGAAGTCAGGCCGAGGAAGCCTGCGGCCACGGTCAGGGCGACAAAGGGGTGGACCTTGAGATGGGTGATCAACAATATCAATCCGATAATCGTGACCAGCGCATCGAGCAGCAGATAAGTGTCGTTAGCCATGCCGAGCATGGTGCCTCCTTGTTCTCATTGTTATAGGCCAGGCCCTGTCATATCGTGTATGACAGGGTGTTACTTCACCGCAGGCGCAGGCGAGCGTCCAATTTTCATTTGTGATCGGGTGATCAATGTTTGTGATAAGCAGGCTGAATTGATGGAGCTCAAGCACTTGCGCGCCTTTGTGGTGCTGGCCCAGGAACTGCATTTCGGCCGGGCGGCGGCGCAGCTGTCGATCGTGCAACCGGCGTTGAGCATGCAAATCAAATTGCTGGAGAGTGGCCTGGGCGTGCGCCTGCTGGACCGCAACCGCCATTCGGTAACCCTGACCGATGCGGGCCGGGCGTTTCTGCCCGAGGCCCAGGCCACCTTGCACCAGGCGGCGCGTGCGGCGGATGCGGCACGGGCGTCCAACCGTGGCGAAATCGGCCGGGTGCGTTTGGGCTTTGTGTCGTCAGTGCTGCCGCAACTGTTGCCCGAATTGATCCGCGCCGTGCACCAGCGCTACCCGCGCATCGAGCTGGAACTCAAGGACATGCCCGGGCCGGACCAGGCGGCTGCGCTGAAGAACGGCCTGCTGGACTTTGGCTTGATGCGCCTGCCCGCCAGCCACCCCGGCGTGCAGACCCGCGCGGTGCTGCACGAGCACTTCTGCGTGGCGTTGCCGGTGGACCACCCGCTGGCGTCCAAGGCCTGCCTGCATCCCGCCGATCTGTTCCAGGTGCCGGTGTACATCCTGGCGCGCCGCTATGCGCCGGGCTTTTACGACGAATTCATCCAGGCGGTGGGCCTGCCCCTGGCGATCGCCTCCGAGTTGGGCGAGTTCACCACCATGCTGGCGCTGGTGTCTGCCGGGTTGGGCGTGGGCGTGCTGCCGCAGCAGGCGGCGCGGGCACTGCCGGCCAATTGCGTGTCGCGGCCCTTGGAGCTGGGCGCGTTCCAGGCTTGCACCGGCCTGGCCTGGACCGAGCTGGACAGCGCGGTGAAGACCACCGTGTTCAACCTGATCGTGGAATTGTTTGGCGAGTGATTGTTTCGCCCGATGAAATGCTGGATTGTAAATCCTGGTGATTCCAACGGCCGAGGCAGCGGTAGACGATGCGAGGCGTCGATCACCCACGCTTTTGGAGCTTTCCATGATCAAGCTTTATGGTTTCCCGTTGTCCGGTCATTCCCACCGGGTCAAGCTGATGTTGTCCCTGCTGCGGCTGCCCACCGAATTTGTGCTGGTGGACCTCAAGGTCGGTGCGCAAAAAGCCCCGGACTATATCGCCACGATCAACAGTTTTGGCCAGGTGCCGGCGATTGATGACAACGGTGTGGTACTGGCCGACTCCAACGCGATCCTGGTGTACCTCGCAAACACCTACGGCAAGGGCCAGTGGCTGCCGAGCGACGCGGTGGGGCAAGCGCGGGTTCAGCGCTGGTTGTCGGCGGCAGCGGGCCAACTGAGCGCAGGGCCTGCGGCGGCGCGGTTGGCCACGGTGTTTGGTGCCGAGGTCGACACCGTCGCCACCATTGCCCGGTCCCATGCCTTGCTGACACTGGTGGAAGCACAGCTGAGCCAGAGCCGCTTCCTGGCCAGTGAGCAACCCACGATTGCCGATATCGCGTTCTACACCTACGTGGCCCATGCGCCGGAAGGCAATGTGTCGTTGGCCGACTACCCTCATGTACGCGCCTGGCTCGCCAGCCTCGAAGCGCTGCCTGGGTTTGTAGGCATGCCGCGCACGGCGGTAGGTTTGCAGGCGCAATAGCGAGTTGTTTGATAAGGGGAGCCGATGGACCGATTTCACGAAATGCAGGTGTTCCTGGCGGTGGCCGAGGAGGAGGGCTTTGCCGCGGCGGCGCGTCGCCTGAAAACCTCGCCGCCCAGCGTGACCCGCGCCATCGCCGCCATGGAAGAGCGCATCGGCACTCAACTGCTGGCGCGCACCACCCGCAGCCTGCACCTCACCGAAGCCGGCCAGCGTTATCTGGAAGATTGCCGACGCATCCTGGCGGAACTCGATGAGGCCGAGGAAGCGGCGGCGGGTAGTTATTCCATCCCCTGTGGCCACCTGACCGTGACCGCGCCGGTGCTGTTTGGCGAGCTGTATGTGGCGCCGGTGCTGGGGGATTACCTGGACCGGTTTCCCTTGGTCAATATCAACGCCTTGCTGGTCGATCGTGTGGTCAACATGACCGATGAGGGCGTGGATGTGGCGGTGCGCATCGGCCATCTGCATGAGCCCGGGCAGCAGGCGGTCAAGGTGGGCGAAGTGCGCCGGGTGGTGTGCGCCTCGCCGGCGTATCTGCAACAGCACGGACGGCCCAGCCATCCGTCGCAGCTGCGTGAGGCCAAGATCGCCACGTCGTCGTCCAGCCAGTTGGTCAGCGAGTGGGGATTTATCGAGGCGGGCCAGCCGTTGACGGTGCCCATTGAGCCGCGCCTGGTGGTCACGGCGAATAACGCGGCGATCAACCTGGCTCGACTGGGTTGGGGCATGACCCGCGTGTTGTCCTATCAGGTGGCGGCCGCCGTGGCGGTGGGCGAGCTGGAAGTGGTGCTCGAAGCCTTCGAACCGCCGCCGCTGCCGATCCAGGTGGTGTTCCAGAAGAGCGGCCGCGTGCCGGCCAAGATCAACACCTTTGTCGATTTCCTCAGCCATCGCCTGGGCCAGGACGCTGCCCTGAACCCGGCGATGAAACGGCGCAGTTGATGGAGCGCTATCGCGACATGCAGCTGTTCGCCGCCCTGGCCGGGCAACCGAGCCTGGCGTCGGCGGCGCGTTGCGCGCAGGTGTCCGGCCCGACCCTGGTACGCGCGGTGGCCCGCCTGGAGGCGCGATTGCGCGTGCCGTTGCTGGCGCGCAGCACCCGTGGCGTGAGCCTCACCGACGCCGGCAGTGCCTACCTGGCCGACTGCGTGCGCCTGCTCGCCGCCGTGGACGCCGCCGAAGCCTCGGCCAAAGGCTTGCATGTGCAGGCCCAGGGCAACCTGCGGGTGTTCTTGCCGTTTTTGTTCAGCCGCTATGTGATGGCGCCGGTGTTGGCCAGTTACCTGGATCGCTATCCCGAGGTAAACCTGGTCGCTCACTATCATGACTATTACCCGAACCTGCACGAAGAAGGGCTCGACGTGGCCATCCTCGTCGGCGAGCTGCCCGACTCGGCGTTGATTGCCCGGCCGGTGGGGCAGGTGCGGCCTATCCTCTGCGCCAGCCCCGATTACCTCGCGGCTCACGGCGAGCCCCAACGCCCAGACGACCTCAAGCGCCATCGGCTGATTGCCGGTGCCGATCAGGTGCAGTGGGATTTCCAGGGCTACTCACTCAAGGCCCGCGCCCGCCTGGGCTGTGCCACGGTGCAAGGCGCAATCAACGCGGCCGTGCATGGCGCGGGGTTGATTCGTTGCCTGAGCTATCCGGTTCACGAACACCTGCAGAGTGGGCAGTTACGCCGTGTCTTGCCGGACTTTGAGCTGCCACCCCTGCCTGTGAATGTGGTGTACCGCGAAGGCCGTAACGCCCCCATGCGCGTGCGCAGCTTTGTCGACCACTGCGTGGCAGCGTTGCGCGAGCATCCGGCATTTCAGCTGGCGTAATAGTGGATTGCCTGGCGTGGTGATTCTCACGCCTGCGGGTAGGGCGCAGTATCGGGGCATCTACTGGGAGGTACGCGCCATGAACCTGATCGAACAGTCTGTGTGGCATGCCGGTGAACGACAGATTCAAGAAGCCGTGGGCGTGGCCGACCGCATGGCGGTGGTTGGGCCCAAGGTGATCCGCGATCACCTGCCGGAACAGCATCGGGATTTCTACCCGTTGTTGCCCTACCTGCTGCTCGGCGTGGTAGACGAGCATGGCATTCCCTGGGCGACGATGGTGGAAGGTGCGCCGGGGTTTGTCCATTCGCCGGACCCTTACACCTTGCAGGTCGACAGCCTGCCGTCGGCCTCTGACCCGGCCCGCAACGCCTTGCACGAAGGCGCAGCAATCGGGCTGTTGGGCATCGACCTCAACACCCGCCGCCGCAACCGCATGAACGGCCGGATTGGCGCCCTTGATCACGACGGCTTTTCAATCGACGTGGTGCAGACCTACGGCAACTGCCCCAAATACATCCAACTGCGCCCGGTCGACGCGATCGCCCGCAAGCCCGGCAGCCTCGTCGAGCGTGCCGATGGGCTGGACGATACAGCCCGCGCCATGATCCGCAACGCGGATACATTCTTCGTCGCCAGCTACGTGGACGTGCAAGACGAACGCTCGGTGGACGTGTCTCACCGAGGCGGCAATACCGGGTTTGTACGCGTCGACGGCAACGTCCTGACCATCCCCGACTTCGCCGGCAACCAGTTCTTCAACACCCTGGGCAACTTGCAGGCCAACCCGGTGGCGGGGTTGTTGTTCATCGATTTTGAGTCGGGCGATGTATTGCAGCTAAGCGGGCGCACGGCGTTGATCCTCGAAGGCCCTGAAGTGGCGCAGTTTGAAGGGGCACAACGGCTGTGGACAGTGACCGTGGAACACATGATCCGACGCCCCGGGGCATTGGCGTTGCGCTGGCAGTTTGACGAGTTTTCACCGTTCAGCCTGGCCATGGGGCCCTGGTAACCTGACCAAAGATGACCCTGTAGTGAGCGAGCTTGCCTCGCGCGGCGGCGTATCAGGCTCCTTATTTACACCTGACACACCGCCGCGCGAGGCAAGCTCGCTCACTACAAGTGTTGCGGGATGTTGAACCGGCAGAGTGCGTGAGGCCGATGGGGTAGCCTTGTTTGCCCACCGACAACAAGGAAGCGTCATGCAACGAAAGGTCATCAATCCCACAACGGTATTCAACGCCCTGCAATACGGCTTCAGCCAGGCCCTTGAGGTTCCACAGGGCCGGCGCATCATGTTGTCCGGTCAGGTAGGGGTGGATGCAAACGAGCGCACGGTAGGCCCGGGTATGGCCGAGCAGACCGCCACGGCGCTGGACAATATCGACAAGATCCTGGCCGAGGCGGGCGGCGATCTGTCCCATGTGATCATGCTGCGGCTGTACATCGCCGAGTCCGCCCGCAACCAGCAGGAGCCGATTGCCCAGGCGTTGCGCGAGCGGTTCCCGCACAACCCGCCGCCGTCCTCATGGATTATCGTCAGCGGGTTGTCGTTGCCCGAATGGCTGATCGAAATCGAAGCCGAGGCAGTCATACCGGCCGCCTAAATCACCTGTAGGAGCCGGCTTGCCGGCGATAGCAATCTGTCAGTCACGCCTGCGCTGTCTGTTACACCGCCATCGCCGGCAAGCCGGCTCCTACAGGACGGTAGTGTTTTCGGGAGTATCGGCCGCAGCAGTCGGGCTTGGGTTGACGTTCCACGCGCCGCCCAACGCCGTGTACAGGTTCACCTCCGCCACCAACTGCGCCAGCCGGTCGACGATCAGCGCCTGTTGCGAGGTGAACAGCGAACGCTGGGCATCGAGGAACGTCAGGTTGCTGTCGACGCCGCTGCGGTAGCGGTGCTGCGCCAGGTCGTAATACGCCTGGTTGGCGGCGACAAAATCGCGCTGCGCTTCCAACTGGTCGTTGAAGGTCTGACGCGCAGCGAGGCCATCGGCGACTTCCTGGAAGGCGGTCTGGATGGATTTCTCGTACTGGGCCACGCCGATGTCTTTTTGCAGCTTCGCGTAGTCGAGGCTGGCGCGCAGGCTGCCGGCGTTGAAGATCGGCAGGTTGATCTGCGGCTGGAACGTCCAGGTGCCCGCGCCGCCCTTGAACAGCCCGGACAGTTCATTGCTGGTGCTGCCGGCGTTGGCAGTCAGGCTGATCGACGGAAAGAATGCCGCTCGGGCCGCGCCGATGTTCGCGTTGGCCGCCTGCAGCTGGTATTCGGCCTGCAGGATGTCCGGGCGCCGTTGCAGCAGGTCCGACGGCAGGCCGGCCGGCACGCGTGCCACCAGGTCGTCGGCCAGCGGGCGTGACGGCAGGCGCTCATCCACCGGACCGCCGACCAGCAGCGCGAGGCTGTTGAGGTCCTGGGCAACCTGGCGTTCATAACGGGCCACGCTGGCGCGGGTGCTCTCGACCGCCGTACGGGCCTGCACCACATCCAGCGCCGAGGCTTTGCCGGCGCTTTTGCTGCGGCTGGTCAACTGCCAGCTGTGATCGTTTGCGACCAGCGTCTGCTGGGCCAGGGCCAGCAATTCCTGATCAGCGCGCCAGGTCAGGTAGGCATTGGCGACGTTGGCCACCAGGCTCAATTGCGCGCTGCGGCGTGCTTCTTCGGTGCCCAGGTAAGCCAGCATCGCCTGTTCGCTGAGGCTGCGCACACGGCCGAACAGGTCCAGCTCATACGCGCTGATGCCCAGCGTTGCGGAGTAGTTGGAGGTGATCGCAGGCTTGCCGGTGCCCGTTACGTCGCCGGGCAATCGCTGGCGTTTGCCAGCCCCGGTGGCGGAAACCGCCGGGAACAGGTCCGCGCGCTGGATGCGGTATTGCGCCTGGAAGGCTTCCACATTCAGTGCGGCCACTCGCAGGTCGCGGTTGTTGGCCAATGCGTCGCCGATCAACTGCTGCAAGGCTGGGTCGTGGAACAGTTGCCGCCAGTCCGGCGTAACTGCCACGGTGCCGGCTTGCGCCAGGCGATAGACCCCGCCTTGAGGAAACTGCGCCGGCACCGGCGCCTCGGGGCGCTGGTACTCGGGGATCAACGAGCAGCCGCCGAGCATCCAGGCCAGGCCAACGCCCGTGAGGGTCTGTCTGTTCATCAGGCGCCTACCATCCATTTGGCCAGGCCGTGGCGCCCGCTCACGCCCAACTTGGCGGCGGCGCGCTTGAGGTAGGTCTCGATCGAGCTGTTTTTCACGCTGAGTTTTTCCGCCATTTGCGGCACGGTGCCGCCGGTCAACAAGCCCAGGCACACTTCCTGCTCCCGGGCCGACAGGGTGATATCGCTGAGGGACAAGCGTTTGTAGAACTCACGTTGCAACTGCGACTGCTCCAGCAAACTGTGCGCCGGCTCGGTGGAGGCGGGCGGCGCCTGGCGCAGGATCTGCGCGTGGCGTTCCATCAACGGCAACAGCGTGTCCGACAGGCTCTTGAGAAACGACAGCTCCGCCAGGGAAAACCCACGCTGGCCCGGCAAGCGGTACAGCGAAATCACACAGCGCCGGTTGCCCTGGCGTGACACCAGGTTGCACTGGTGCGACGTGCCGCGCAGGTGCGTGCTCTTGGCCTTGGCCTTCATCTGGATCAGCAGCGGGTCCTGCATGCCGAGCATTTCCCGCAGCAGTGGGTGGTCGTTGAGCGGGTGCAGCGTCTGGGAAATCGGCAGGTCCTTGTTCAGGCCGGCGCTGCCCAGCAGCTTGATGTCGAGCACGCTGTCGCGAGGTTCGTCGAGGGTCCATTCACTCAAGTCCACCAGGTGAATCGGTACCCATTTGTCCACGAGGTGCAGCATCTTGCTGGCAAATTCCTCGTGGCCGCTGGTTGAAATCAACTCGCCCATTTCGGCGTAGAAATGCGGGCTTTCCGTGTTGTTGATGCTGCGCGTCAAACTCATAGCCATCTCATCCTTGAAGTCGAACACCGTCAACGGACTCCCTGGGCCTCTGCGGGGGCGATCCGTTCCTCATGAACGTGAGTCGGCGCTCGAGAGTGCATTTAGCCAGTGGATTTGTCCTACGTATGTAGCGGAAACGTGGGACACAAGCTGCCATAAAAACATCGTCATTAATTCGACGTTTCTGACGGCGCATTCCGCCGAAGATATTTCATTCAGGGCATTTAGAGTTTTTTAACTATCTGAAAAATAAAGATAAAAATGATATGCGGAGCCAATTCGGTAAAAACGACATCGGCCAGATATAGCCAATTTCCTACACTCATTTAATCGATTCAGCAGTGAACCATCAGCAGGCCCTGTTTCGATCCGTTTGGATGTCCGGGTTTCGGGTGACAGACAGTCCCCCACCCCCATGCTCAAATCCGGCAATTTCGCCGTCATGGGCCTCCCTGCGCGGCCAGTGCCTGCCCCCCATGAGAAGGATCTTATGAAGCATTTCCCCAGCCTGCCGGCCAGCTTCCCCCTCACCGCCGCGCAACAGGACATCTGGCTCGACCAACTGCGTGCAGGCGACTCACCGTTGTACAACATCGGCGGTTATGTCGATTTCGCCGGTGCGGTGGTGCCCGAATTGATCCAGCGCGCCATCGAGCAACTGGTCGCCAAGCACGATGCCTTGCGTACCCAGTTGCACAGCGATGCCGATGGCCTGCCTCGGCAGACATTTGCCGACGAATTGCCGGCTGAAGTGGCCCTGCACGATTTTTCTGCGCTGCCCGACCCTCAGGCCGCTGCCCAGGCCCTGATGCATGCGCACATGGCCCGACCCTATGCCCTGCAAGGCGAGCCGCTGTTCCGGTTTTTCCTGGTCAAGCTCGATGACAGCCACTATCGCCTGGGCACACAAGCCCACCACCTGATCCTTGACGGCTGGGGCTTCGGCCAGATGCTGCAATCCCTGGCGCGCCTGTACACCGCCCTGGAACAGGGGCGGCAACCCGAACCGCTGGCGCCGTCCTATGTCGACTTTATCGAGGCCGACCAGCGTTACCACCAGTCGCCACGCTACGCACGCGACCGGGCCTATTGGCTGGACAAATACCAGGCACTGCCCGAGCCACTGCTCACACCCCGGTACACCGCGCAAGCCGCCAGCAATACCTTCGTGCAACCCTTTCCCGTGACCTTGCTCGACCGCATGGAACAAGTGGCCAACCGTTACCAGGCGTCGGCGTTCCATGTGCTGCTGGCGGCGATGTACGTGTACTTCACTCGCACCCATCAGCGCGATGAGTGGGTCGTGGGGCTGCCGATCCTCAATCGCTCCAACGCACGTTTCCGCTCCACCGTCGGGCTGTTCACCCAGGTCAGTGCGGTACGGTTTCAGTTCAGCGAACAGTTGCCGTTCAGCGCGCTGGTGCGCGGGGTGCGTGACCAGCTCAAGCAGGACTTCCGCCATCAGCGCTTCCCCTTGAGCGACATGAACCGCGAGCTGGGCCTGCGCCGTGCGGATCGCGGCCAGTTATTCGACCTGTCGGTGTCGTTCGAGCAGGACGACCATGACCTGCGCTACGGCCAGGTCCAGGCGCGGGCGGTCAAGGTGTCCAACCTGCATGAACCGTTGCCCCTCGCCATCCACTTGCGCAGCAACCGCTACCAGGACACCGCGTGCCTGCATTGCGTGTACAACGAAGCCTATTTGCAGCACGACGAAGTGCAGGCACTGGCACAGCGCTTTACCTGGTTGCTGGAGCAAGGGCTGGAAGACACCGCGTTGCAAGTCGGCGAGTTTTCCCTCGTAACGCCTGCCGAACAGGTGCTGCTGCAGCGCTGGAACGCCACTGCCCAACCCAACACTGAGCGGCACACCCTGCACGGGCGCATCGAAGCCCAGGCGGCCCGTACACCGGAGGCCATCGCGGCGATTTATCAGGGCCGGCACCTGACCTACGCCCAGCTCAATCAACAGGCCAATGCGTTGGCCCATCGCCTGCTGGAACACGGCGTGCAACCGGATGACCGCGTGGTGATCCTGGCCCGGCGCAGCCTGGAAACCCTGGTGGGGTTGCTGGCGATTCTCAAATCCGGCGCCTGCTATGTACCGGTGGACCCGGCCCATCCGGCCGAGCGCTTGAATTACCTGCTGCAAGACAGTGCTCCGGTGGTGATGCTGACCCAGCACGACCTGCTGCACCGCCTGCCGGCATCGAACGTGCCGGTGATCGAGCTGGACCGCCCCACCTTCCACCTGGGCAGCAATCCGCGTGTGGCTGTCACGCCTTCGAACCTGGCTTACGTGATCTACACCTCCGGCTCCACGGGTTTGCCCAAGGGCGTGATGGTCGAGCACCACACCGTGTCGAACCTGGTGGACTGGCATTGCCAGGCGTTTCACCTGCGCGCCGGCAGCCACACCGCCAGCGTCGCCGGGTTCGGGTTTGACGCGATGGCCTGGGAAGTCTGGCCGGCATTGTGCGTAGGCGCGACGTTGCACCTGCCACCCGCTCACGAGGGCGCGGAAGACATCGACGCGCTGCTGGGCTGGTGGCAGGCGCAGCCACTGGACGTGTGCTTCCTGCCCACGCCCGTGGCCGAGTACGCCTTCAGCCAGCGCCTGGAACACCCGACCCTGCACACCTTGCTGATCGGCGGCGACCGCTTGCGCACCTTCACCCGGGCGCAGACGTTTGATGTGATCAACAACTATGGCCCCACCGAAGCCACGGTGGTCGCCACGTCGGGCCGCGTGGACGTCGGCCAGCCGTTGCACATTGGCGGGCCGATCGCCAATGCCCGGGTGTACCTGCTCGACGAGCAGCAGCGCCCTGTGCCGATCGGCGCGGCGGGGGAGCTGTATGTGGGCGGCAAGGGCGTGGCGCGGGGCTACCTGAACCGTCCCGAACTCAGCGCCGAGCGCTTCCTCGACGATCCGTTCAACGAGGGCCGCATGTACCGCACCGGCGACTTGGCGCGCTGGCTGCCCGACGGCAACCTCGACTACCTGGGGCGCAACGACGACCAGGTGAAAATCCGTGGGGTGCGGATCGAACTGGGCGAAATCGAGTCCGCCCTGGCCACCCATCCCCAGGTCCAGGAAGCCGTGGTGCAGTACCGCGACGGCCAATTGCTGGCCTGGTTCGTCCCGCGTGAACCGGTGGCCATCGAAGCCCTGCGTACCCATCTGCAGGCCACGTTGCCGGACTACATGCTGCCGGCTGCCTACATGGCACTCGATACGCTGCCGCTGACCGCCAACGGCAAGCTCGATCGCAAGGCCCTGCCGGCGCCGACCCAGGAGGCCTTTGTCACCCGCCGGTATGAAGCGCCGCACCCTGGGGTGGAAACCCTGCTGGCAGAGATCTGGACCGAGCTGTTGCAGGTGCAGCAGATCGGTCGGCATGACCATTTCTTCGAGCTGGGCGGGCATTCGTTGCTGGCCGTGCAACTGGTGCAGCGCATGCGCCAGGTGGGCCTGCGCGCCGATGTGCAGGTGCTGTTCGGCCAGCCAACCCTGGCGGCGTTGGCGGCGGCGAGTGCAGCCGGCGACGTGGAGGCGACCGAATTGGCCGGCCCGGACGACGCCGGCCTGGCGCGCATCGTCGCGAGCATTCCCGGCGGTGCGGCGAACATACAAGACGTCTACCCCTTGGCCCCGTTGCAGGAAGGCTTGCTCTACCACCACATCACCGATGAGCACGACCCGTATCAGCAGCAGGCCCTGTTCAGCTTTGCCCGCCGCGACCAGTTGGATGCTTTTGCCCAGGCCCTGCAACAGGTGATCAACCGCCACGATATCCTGCGCACCAGCCTGGTCTGGGACGCCCTGGAACAACCGATGCAAGTGGTGTGGCGCACCGCGCCGTTGCGTGTCGAACCCATGGGCGAACACCCTGCGCCGCTGGACCTGCGCCAGGCACCGCTGATGGCCCTGGACTATGCCGAAGAGCCCCACGCGCAACGCTGGATCGCGCGATTGCGCTTCCACCATTTGGTCAATGACGCCACGTCCACCACGATCCTGATGCAGGAGATCCGTGCCCACCTGCTGGGCCAGCAGGCGCAGTTGCCCGTGCCGGTGCCGTATCGCAACGTGGTGGTACAGGCCCGGTCTCCGGCTCGGCAAGCGGCGCACGAGGGGTTTTTCCGCGAGCAGTTGGGAGACGTGGACGAGCCGACCCTGGCGTTCGGCTTGCAGGAACGCCAGGCGGATCGGGCGCAGACCGAAGAGGCTGCACGCCCATTGAAGGACAGCCTCAATCAGCGCTTGCGTGGCCAGGCGCGTGGCTTGGGGGTCAGCGTCGCCAGTGTGTTCCACCTGGCCTGGGCCCAGGTGCTTGCCCGTGTCAGCAGCCGTGAAGACGTGGTGTTCGGCACCGTATTGCTCGGCCGCTTGCAGGCGGGCGAGGGCGCCGACCGCGCCCTGGGTATGTTCATCAACACCTTGCCGTTGCGCTTGCGGTTGGCCGGCCAGAGCGTGGCCGATGCACTGCGCGACACCCACGCGCGGCTCAGTGCGTTGCTGGTCCACGAGCAGGCTTCCCTGGCTCTGGCCCAGCGTTGCAGCAGTGCATCGCCGCTGTTCAACAGCTTGCTCAACTACCGCCATACCGACGCCGAGCGCGACCTGACCCTGGTGCCGGGCATCGCCTTGATCAGCAGCGAAGACATCCTCAGCTACCCGTTGATGCTCACCGTGGACGACACCGCCAATGGCTTCCTGCTCAAGGCCAAGGCCCCGCTCAAGGTGGGGGCCGAGCGCCTGCTGGACTACCTGGAGACCGTGCTGACCCACCTGGTGGAGGCTCTGGAGCATGCGCCGCAAACACCATTGCGCGAGGTGCCGGTGCTGCCCGCCGGTGAACTGAACACCCTGCTGGTTGACTTCAACGCCACCGAGACCGACTACCCCGACACCCTCACCGTGCAAGCGCTGTTCGAAGCCCATGCGCGGCATACTCCCCACGCCATTGCCGTACAGGCCGGCGAGCGGCAGCTCACCTATCGCGAGCTCAATGAGCGCGCCAATCGGCTCGCCTTCTACCTGCGCGAGCGCGGTGTGCAGCCGGACGCGCGGGTGGCGCTGTGCGTCGAGCGCGGGCTGGACCTGGTGGTGGGCTTGCTGGCCATCCTCAAGGCCGGCGGCGCCTATGTGCCGCTGGACCCGGGCTACCCCCGCGAACGGCTCGCCTACATGCTGCAAGACAGCCAGCCGGTGGCGCTGCTGGTGCACGCGGCGACCCGTGACCTTACGGGTGACGTATCGATCCCGGTCATCGACTTCGACCATTGCGCCTGGAGCCAGGCGCCCAGCGGCAACCCCTTGGTGCCGGGCCTGAGCGTCGCCAACCTGGCTTACGTGATGTACACCTCCGGCTCCACCGGCACGCCCAAGGGCGTGATGATCGAGCATCGCGGCCTGGGCAACCTGATGCACTGGGGCTCCCGGCTGTGCCCGAACGCCGAAGGCGGCGCGTTGCTGCAGCGTGCGCCGTTCAGCTTCGACGGTTCGGTGTGGGAGCTGTTCTGGCCGCTCACCAACGGCATGCGCCTGGTGCTGGCGCGGCCCGACGGCCACCGCGAACCGGCCTACCTGGCGCAGGTGATTCGCGAGCAGCAGATCACCGTTATCAAGTTCGTACCGGCCATGTTGCAGCAGTTCCTTGAGTTGGAAGAGTCCGCCTTGTGCACCAGCCTTACTGACGTGCTGTGTGGCGGTGGTGAACTCACCGAAGCCCTGGCCCGAGGCGTGCAAGCCCGCTTGCCGGGAGTGCGTTTGCATAACGTCTATGGCCCTACCGAAGCCACGGTGGACAGCAGCGCCTGGACACTGGAGCCCGGCGCGGCGGTGCCGGCGTTGCAGTTGCCGATTGGCCGGGCGATAGACAACACGCGCCTGTATGTGCTCGATGAACACGATGCGCCGGTGCCGATGGGCGTCAGCGGCCAACTGCACATTGGTGGGGTGGGGGTTGCCCGTGGTTACCTGGGGTTGGCGCAGTTGACGGCCGAGCGCTTTATCGACAGCCCGTTTGTCGAAGGCGATCGGCTGTATCGCACCGGCGACCTGGTGCGTTATCTGCCCGATGGCAACCTTGAATTCCTCGGGCGCAATGACTTCCAGGTGAAGTTGCGCGGGGTGCGCCTGGAACTGGGGGAAATCGAGTCACGGTTGGCGGCGCATCCGGCGTTGCGCGAAGTGGCGGTGCTGATCCGGGACGAGCGCCTGGTGGCGTATTTCACCGTGCGCGGGGAGGCGCCAGCGTTGGACCTGTTGCGAGCCCATGTGCTGGAGCACTTGCCCGAATACATGGTGCCGGCGGCGTTTGTGCAACTGGAGGCGCTGCCACTCAATCCGGCGGGCAAGCTGGATCGCAAGGCATTGCCGGAACCGGGGTTGGAGTCGGTGCTCAGCCGGGCTTATGAGGCGCCGGTTGGCGAGGTGGAAACCTTGATGGCGGGCATCTGGGCCGAGGTCCTGAAATTGGAACGGGTGGGGCGGCATGACCACTTTTTCGAGTTGGGTGGGCATTCGTTGCTGGCGGTGAACTTGGTGGCTCGTTTGCGCAAGGCGGGGTTGGAGGTGGATGCGCGCACGTTGTTCAGCCAGCCGACGTTGGCGCAATTGGCGGCTTGCACGGTGGCGCAGGTGCAGCGGGTGGAAGTGCCTGAGACTGCCATTCCGCAGCTCAATCGCCGGCGCCGTATCTGACTGCGGCGCCACCTGTGGGAGCTGGCTTGCCTGCGATGGCGGTTTGTCGGTGTACATATCCGTTGTTGTGGTAACGGCTACTTAGGGTTTCGCTCTTACAGCGACTCACTTTTGGAGGAGCCCAAAAGTAAGCAAAAGGCTCTTGCCCCACCACTCGGCACCTCGCTTAGGCTCGGTGTGCCCTCACTCCGGCTTGAGTCCGTGGGCCGCCGTCATGGGCCATCCCTGGCCCAGGACGGCTAACCCGGCGTCCTGCCGGGTTACCCACGGATTCAAGCCTGCGTTCGGCCAGCGTGGTTGACGGGGCGCCTCAGATCAAAATCAAAAGCGACTCGCTACGCATCGTGGATGCGTTTTTTTCCTCTGTAGGAGCCGGCTTGCCGGCGATGGCGCCAGACCTGTCGGCAACGCTCAGGCGGCCAGGTTGCGCAACAACGGCAACACCTCCGCCCCCACATGAATCGCTTCCTCCAAATGTGGAAAACCCGACAGGATAAAACTGTCCACCCCCAGCTGGTGATACTCCTCGATCCGCTCCGCCACCCGGGCATAACTGCCCACCAGCGCGGTACCCGCACCACCCCTGACCAAGCCCACACCGGCCCACAGGTTGGCCGACACTTCCAGCTCACGGGCGCCACGGCCACGGCCTTGCATCAGTTGGGTCTGGCGGTTCTGGCCGACCGATTCATAGGCTGCCATCTGCCGCTGTGCCTGATCGATGGCGTCCTTGGGGATTTCTTGCAGCAGATGTTCCACATGGGCCCACGCGGCGTCGTCGGTGGGGGCGGCGAACACGTGCAGGCGCAGGCCGAAGCGCAAGATGCGGTCCTGGGCGGCGGCCAGGTCGCGCATGCGCTGGATGCGTTCGGCGATCATCGCCGGTGGTTCGCACCACATCAGGTAGGTTTGCCCATGGGCCGCGCCCACCCGCTCGGCGGCTTCGGAGGCGCCGCCGAAGTAGATCGGCGGTGCTTCGGCGCCCGGTGCAATCGGCGTATGGATCGCGCTGCGGTAGTAGCGGCCCGGATGGGTCGGCGGTTGCCCGGCCCACACGGCCTGGAACATCTGCAGGAATTCAGCCGTGCGCGCATAACGCTCGTCATGCTCCAGGAAATCTCCCAGCGAGCGCTGTTCAAAGCGGCTGGAGCCGGTCACCACGTGCAGCGCCAGGCGGTTTTCGCTGAGCAGCTGCAAGGTGGCCGCACGGTGCGCGGTGTAGGCGGGCAACTCGGTGCCAGGGCGCAGGGTGAGCAGAAACTTCAGGCGGCGTACTTCCTGGGCCAGCACGGCGGTGATCAGCCACGGGTCTTCGAAGCCGCTGGCGGTGGGCACCATGATGCCGTCGAAACCGGCCTGTTCGGTGGCGCGCACGATCTGGCGCAGGTAGTCCAGGGTGGGCGCGCGTTCGCCTTGTTGGAACAGCCCGACCTTGGGCAAGCCGCTGCTGGTGAGGTGGCGACCGTCGCCATTGGTGGGCAGGAACCAGTCGAGCTGGATCGGTGGGCGTACGTCTGTGCTCATGCTACGGGCGCTCCTTGCGCAAGAGGGGCAGTACCTGTTCGCCAAACCGCAGCACATCGCCCACGGCCGGCCCGCCTTCGAGGATCAGCTGTTTCAAGCCCAGCCCGTGCAGTTCCTGCAGGCGCGTGGCGATCTGCTGCGGCGTGCCCACCAGGATCAGCGGTTGCCCCGGTGCGCGTTGCAGCAGGTTCGGGTGCACTTCCCATTGGCGCAGCGGGTGGCGTGCGCGGGGCAGGGTGGCGAGCAGTTCGTCTGGGACGTCCGCCACGGGCAACAACGCGGCGGCGGTCTCCCAGGCCAGGTCTTCGCTGTCGCCGAGGATCAGGCCGAAGGTGCAGGCGAAACCCAGCGCTGGCTGAATCGCCCGCCAGCGCTGGATCTCCTTGGCGAGGGCCTTGGGAGCGCCAGGCGTGAGCAGGCAGGTCTGGGCATGGGCGCTTACCAGGCTGTGGCTCTGGCTGTCGTCGAGAATCAACCCGGGAGCGGGCAGTTCACGGCGGGCAACGCCGGCGTTTTCCAGTTGGAAATACCGGCCCTGGTAATCCAGGCCCGTATCATCGGGCGCCAGCAGCTGCTGCAGGATCTCCAGATACTCGCCGATGCGCTCGCTGCGCTGGTCACGGTTGAGCCATTCGCCAAAGGCGCTGCGTTCACTGTTGGGCAGGTGCAATTGCACCCGGTGCCCGCTGATCGATTGCAGGCTTTGCAAGGTCGTGGCCAGCGCGGCGGGCAGCATCACTTCGGGTGGCACGCTGACCGACAAGCTCACCCGCCGCGTGTGCGCACACAACGCCGCCGCCACGCCCAGGCTGTCAGCGCACAGCGCACCACCGGGAATCCACAGGCCGTCGAGGCCGGCGTATTCCACGGCCTGGGCCAGTTGAATCCATTGCCCCGGCCGCGCCGCCCAGTCGGGGGTACACAGGGGCATCAGCCAGCTGAATTCAAGGGGCATGCATAAGCTCCGTCAGTCATCGTCTTTTCCAACCCAAGGCCGGGGCGATGTCCCGGGCAATCGTTTCCAGGCGCTTGAGGATCTGCGCCTGGGTCGAGCTTTCCGCCTGGACCACGGCGATCACGTAATCAGCATAAGGCAGCAGCGCAGGATCCTGTTGCAAGCTTTCGATCACTTCATCGGGATGGCCGTGGTGCACATTCATCAGGCGCAAATGGGCCTGCAGGTCCACCGCCTCGTCGATCAGCCCTTCACGTTGCAGGCGCGGGATATGCCGTTCGATGTCCACCGCCAGTTCGGCCTGGGCGTCGGCGCGGCTGGGTGCCGGGAAAATCGCACGGACCACGCCGATACGTGGCGAGCGGTCGGTGTGTGACCAGGCTTGCAAGTAAGCCTCGGCCAGTGGTTTTTGCACGGTGAGTGGGTCGTGGGTCGCGGTGCCCAACAGCAGGCCGTTGCCTTGTCGGGCCGTGTAGACCGCACCATCGATGCTGCCGTGGGAATGCCACAGGCGCTCCCCCAGGCGAGGCGCGGGAGGTTGCAGGGTCAATTCACCGGCGAGCGCCTCGCCGGCCAGCAGGTGCTGCAAGCGTTGCTGATGCTCGGCAAATTCCACTTGGCGCTGGGCGGGGTCACGGTCAAACGCGCTGAAGTTATCCAGGTTCGCGCCGCCGCTGCCCAGGCCCAATTGCACTCGGCCGCCACTCAACGCGTCGAGCACGCTGGCGTCTTCGGCCAGGCGGATCGGGTCTTCAAATGGCAGCACAATCACCCCGGTACCCAGCTCGATCCGCTGGGTACGCTCGGCCACCGCAGCCAACAACACCAGCGGTGAAGGCAGCCGGCCGAAGCCGTTGCTCAGATGGTGCTGGGCGATCCAGCCGCCGTCGAAGCCCAGCGCTTCGGCGACTTCGAATTGTTCGATCAGGTCGCGGTAGACCTGCTGCGGGTCGTCGCCAAAGGCGTGGCTGAGAAAGCCCAGTTTGAAGGTCATGACAGGGCTCCTGAGGGCCGGGCCGGTTGCCAGCCCAAGGCCGGGGCGATGTGTTCGCGCAGGGTTTCCAGGGCGCGGATGGCGTCGCGCAGCGGTGTGCTGACGGTCTGTACTTGCAGGATCAGGTGGTCGTGGGCCGTCAATACCGGGCCTTGCTGCAACTGCTCGACGATGCGCTCCACCGGGCCATGCAGGATGCCCAGGCGTTCGAGCGTGGTGTCGAAGTCATCGTCAAGCGCACCCTTGAATACGCCGATGCGTTGCTGGCGCTCCACATACGCCAGGATGTCGCGGCGCGTGGCGTCGCCGGGCGACGGAAGCAGCGCCTGCACCCGCACAACGCGGGCCGGAGTACCGTTGTCGCCGGTCCAGGCATTGCGGTAGCGCTCCACCAACTCCACGCCAGCGTGCGCCGGTAAGTGGGGGTTCGGCGCCATGATCAGGCCGTGGCCACGTTCCGCCACCCGCTCTACCCGTGAGGTGGCCTCCCACACGCGGTGGCTCAGGCCATTGGCCCGTGGCAGCAGGCGCGCCCCGTTATCAGCCAGTGGCGCGTTGCCCAGGGCTTGGAGCAACTGCTGCAGGTGCTGCTCGTAATCCCGGTGCCTTGCCTCATGTTCCCGGCCAAAGGCCAGGAACGTCTCGGGATCAAACCCCGCGCCAAGGCCCAATTCCAGGCGGCCGTTGCAGAGCAGGTCCAACACCGCCGCGTCTTCGGCCAGGCGCAGAGGGGCTTCCTGGGGCAGCACGATAATCCCCGTGCCCAGGCTGATACGCCGCGTGTGCTGGGCAATCGCGGCGAGCAACACCAGTGGCGAAGGCAGGCGCCCGTGCTCACTGGCAAAATGGTGCTGCGCGACCCAGCCACTGTCGAAGCCCAGTTCTTCGGCGGCTTTGAACAACGTCAGGGTGTCGCGATAAACCTTGGGATCAGCGCTGGGGCTGTAGACGCGACTGAGAAACCCCAGGGAAAAGCCTGTGCTCATGGTGTCAGCTCCCGGGTCAATTGTTTTTGCAGCGCAGGATCGGCATTGAGGGATTCCGGCAGGCCACTGAACGGGCTGATGGTCAGGTAGCCTTTGTTCAGCCACACGGCTTCATCATGCTGTTGTGCGGCGGTGGCAGCAGGGCTGTACTGGAACCCGATGCCCGGTTTTCCCGGCAGGTTGAACCGCTTGAGGTCGTCGGTGTACAGCGCCTCAAACCCCACGTAGCTACCAATCCGCGTGAGTTTCACGCCCTTGGGCTGTGCCTCTTTAGGCAGGTTGATGTTCAGGCCCAGGCCCGTTGGCAGCAGGGCGCCGTTGGGTAGGCGATGGCGGTCGAGGACTTGTACCAACTTCGCCACCCACCGGGCGACGCGCTGTGGGTCTTGTTCTTTCAGGTCGGTACTCACCGCCAGTGCGGGGATGCCCGCCTGCACCGCCGCGCTGGCGGCGTTGAACGTACCCGATGCCAGGTTGATTGCGCCCAGGTTGTTGCCGGGGTTGGGGCCGACGATGACCAGGTCGGGGTGGGGCAGGACTTTTTTCAGGCCCATCAGCAGCGCCATCACCGAGGTGCCGCTGATTTCGATCTGCACGGCCTTGCCGGCGCACTCAGGGCTTTGGCACACGCCGTTTTCGTGGGTGCTGATGTAGTAACTGTCGGGGTAGGCGGGGTCGCTGTCGCGGCCCACGCTGACTTCACGACCAAAGAAGAACGCACCGCCGCGCGCGCTCTGGTCGCTCTGTGGTGCGGCGATCCGCACGGTATGCCCCTGGGCCTTGAGCTCGGTGTACAAGGCGCGAATATTCGGGTGCTGATAGCCGTCGTCATTGGTCAGCAAGATGTTCAAGGCAAAGGCTTTGCACGCGAACACACTGCCACAGGCCAGCATCCAGGCGCTGCGTTTCATGCAGGGGCCTCCGTCGTAAAACGATTGGCGGGGCGTGGCAGGCCAAGGTTTTCGCGCAAGGTGGTGCCTTCGTAGGCTTCGCGAAACAGCCCGCGCGCCTGCAACAGCGGAATGACCCGGTCGACAAACAGGTCGATGGCGCCGGGGAAATACGGGAAGAACACGTTGAAACCATCACAGGCCCGCGCCTGGAACCACGCCTCGAAGTGGTCGGCCACGTCTTCGGCCGTGCCGATCACCGGGTTGCCACCGGCCAGGCGCAGGTACAGCTGGCGGATGCTCAGGTTTTCCTTGCGCGCCAGTTCCAGCACCTTGTCACGCCGGCTGCCGCGTTGGCCGACCGGCGTGTCGGGCAGCGGGCCGTCGAGGTCATGGCCCGACAGGTCGATGTCCTCGCCCAGGGTGTCCGCCAGCAGGCGCAGGCCCAGCACCGGGTCGATCAGGGCCTGGAATTCCTCGAAGAGTGCCAGGGCCTGTTCACGGGTGTCGGCGATGAAGGGGGTGATGCCCGGCAGGATCTTGATGTGGTCCGGGTCGCGGCCGAAGGCGACGGCGCGTTGTTTGATGTCCTGGTAGAACGCCTGGGCGCTTTCCACGTCATGGGCATGGGCAAAGATCAGCTCGGCGACCCGGGCCGCGAGGTTCTTACCCGGCTCCGATGCGCCGGCCTGAACCAGCACCGGATGACCCTGGGGCGAGCGCGCCACGTTGAGCGGGCCGCGCACCGAGAAATGCTCGCCGCGATGGTTGAGGGTGTGCAATTTGGCCGGGTCGAAATACTCGCCACTGGCTTTGTCGCGGGTGAAGGCGTCGTCGTCCCAACTGTCCCACAGGCCCTGGACCACATCATGGAATTCTTCGGCGCGCTGATAGCGGTCGCCGTGGTCCACATGGTTTTCGCGACCGAAATTCCACGCTTCATCCGAGACCACCGAGGTCACCAGGTTCCAGGCCGCGCGGCCCTTGGACAGGTGGTCGAGGGACGCGAATTTGCGCGCGATGTGGTAGGGCTCGTTGTAAGTGGTGGTGGCGGTGACGATCAGGCCGATGTGCCGGGTGACGGCGGCCAGGGCCGACATCAGGGTCAGGGGTTCGAAATGCTCGGCGCGCGCCGTGCGGCTCAAGGCATCGTGATGATGCCCCCACAGCGCGACCACGTCGGCGATGAACAACGCATCGAACTTGCCGCGTTCGGCGGTCTGGGCGATGTGCTTGAAGTGCTCGAAATCCAGGCTGGCATCCGCCTGGGCCAAGGGGTGGCGCCAGGCAGCGACATGGTGGCCGCTGTTGGCGAGAAACGCCCCTAGCTTGAGTTGATCGGTGCGACGGGTCATGAGCAGGCTCCCATTCAAGTCAGGCACGGGGCTGGCGAACCGGCCCCGTGCACCAGGTCAGAAGTTGTAGGTCACGCCGGTGTACCAGTAGCCGCCGGTGGTGCCGTAGGGCGAGAAGTTGCCGTACGGGAAACCACCCGAACTGCTGGCCAGGTCGGTGCGCTCCGGGTACTTGTTGAACAGGTTGTTGGCGCCGGCATTGAGGGTGACGGCTTTGGTCAGGTGGTAGTCGATGTTCAGGTCGGTGATCCACGCGGGCGAGAAAGTACGGTCGTAAATCTCGGCGGTGCCGTATTGGGTGTACTCGCCGTAGCGCGTCAGGTTGAGCGCCACTTCCAGCTTGTCGTAGGTCCAGGTGGTGCCCAGCAGCAACTTGGATTGCGGCAAGCCGTACTTGAGGTTGCCCTGGCGCTGGCGGTCATAACCGCCGTCCGGGCCGAGTGCCTGTGCGGCAACGGCTGAGGCATGGATGTCGTCGATCTGGGTGGTGTTCCAGTTGAAGCCCGCCGAGTATTTCAGGCTGCCCCAGGCGCCGATGTCCTGGCGGTAGTCGCCCACCAGGTCGACGCCGCGCGTGGTGGTGTCCAATGCGTTGGTGAAGTAAGTGACCGCCTGGTTCGGGTTGAGGCCGGCAGCCGCGAGGATCGCGTTGATCTGCGCGGTGCCGCCAAGGTAGCCGGTCTGGGCGATGCGGTCCTTGATCTTGATCTGGTACGCATCGAGGGTGATGTTGGTGGCATCGGTGGGTTGCAGGGTGAAGCCGACGCTGAAGTTGGTGGATTTTTCCGGCTTGAGCTTGCTGGCGCCGAGGGCCTTGGCCACGTCGGAGTCCACCGCCACGTTGCGGTAGTCAAACAGTTGGCCGTTGACGCTGGTCTGCGAGGTGGCGCTGTAGATCTGCTGGGCCAGGGACGGCGCACGGAAGCCCGTGCTGACGGTGCCGCGCACGGCCAGGATCGGGGTCAACTGGTAACGGGTGGAGAACTTGCCGTTGGTGGTGGTGCCGGAGCCGTCGTTGTAATGCTCGTAGCGCCCGGCCAGGTCCACGTGCCACTTGTCGGTGAAGTCCTGCCCGATTTCGCCGTAGCCCGCCAGGCTGGTGCGGCTTTTCTGCGCGGCATCGGCCGGGGTGGTGCCAGCGCCGGAGATGGTGCCGGGTGGGATCAAGGCACCGTTGGCGCCTGTGGTGAACGGCCCGCTGGCATAGGAGGCGAGGTCGCCCTTGCCGATCTTGTAGTCCTCGTAGCGTTGTTCCAGGCCCCAGGAAATCTGGGTCGGCTTGTACAGGCCCAAGTCAAAGGCGCGGGTCAGGTCGAGGTTGTTGGTCCACTGGCTGAAGGTCTTCACGCCGGTGTCCACCGAGGTCGGCGACGTCGGGCCGTAGCTCAGGTTGTAGGTGTCGGTGAGCGTGGCGCGGGCATGGTCCTGGCCGAAGGTGCTGGACAGGTCGTAGTCCCAACCGGCGGCCTTGCCTTTGCCGCCGAATGCGACCTGGAAGTCCTCTTCGATGAAGCGCAGGTTGTCTTCGATGCCTTCCGGGTACGGCGTCTGGATACCGTTGAAGCTCGACGGCTGGTGGAAGGCCAGGGGTTTTTCCGAGTTGCGGTGGGTGTAGGTGGAGAACGAATACAGGGTCAGCGCGTCATCCACCGGCAGCTCGGCGTTGTAGCCCAGGCTGAAGTTTTTCGCCTCGGGCAGGCCGGTGCCGTAGTAAGTGTGTTGCTGGCTGGTGTTGCCGGCGGAGTCGGTGTACGGCGCGTTGTCGGAGCGGTCGGAGACGTTTTGCTTCTTCGCGTCCAGGGCCAGGTTGATGAAGCCGTCGTTGGGCAGGGCCAGGCCGACGTTGCCGGTCTGGCGCACGGTTTCGCCGTCGCCGTTTTCATAGTTCTGGCCGTAGCTGGTGGACAGGCTGCCACCGTGGTCGGTCTGCTTGAGCACCACGTTGACCACGCCGCCAATCGCGTCCGAGCCGTACTGGGCCGAGGCGCCATCGCGCAGCACTTCGACGTGATCCACCAGCGCCGTGGGGATCATGTCGAGATCCACCGGCTGCGAACCGGAGTTGAGGTAGGTGCCGTTGTTGAGCAGTGCGCTGTTGTGACGGCGCTTGCCGTTTACCAGCACCAGCACCTGGTCGCCGTTGAGGCCACGCAGGCTGATGGGGCGCACCACCGAGGTGGAACCGAAACCGGACGACGCCGGCTGGTTGAGCGACGGCAACACTTTGCTCAAGGCGCGGGTCAGGTCACCTTGCCCGGTGGCCAGCAGTTGCTTGGAAGAAATCACATCCACCGGCGCCGGGCTCTCGGCCAGGGTGCGCGCCTGGCCACGGTTGCCGATCACCACCACGGTGTCCAGCGGGTTGTCGCTGGCCGGGGCATCGGCGGCGAGGGCCAGGCTGCTGTAGCTGGCCGCCTCGCACAGGGCGATAAATAACAGGGTATGGGCGAAGGCCTTGCCGGGTCGGCTGCCGGCGGCGCGTGATGCATTCATGATGGGAAACACTCCAGTTGGTTAAGGCGTTGGGCCTTGATCGAGGTCGGCTTGTTGGGTTCAAGCTCTGGTGAGAGGCTGGAGAGCAAAGGCTGTGCCATCGTTAAAAAGTTATTAAAAACAATGGGTTGTTATGTGGTGATAGAGCGTTTTGGTGTTTTTCTAACAGCGCCATCAGCAGGCTGCTGATTTTCCTACAGCACCCATCGCCCCTTTAGGAGCCGGCTTGCCGGCGATGAGGCCCCCCGACCTAGCACACGCTATCGCCGGCAAGCCGGCTCCTACAGAGAACGGTGTTTGGCATAGCCCTTGCTGCCTTCGGGCCATACCTCAACCCAAGGAAGCTTTTTTTGTATGCCTAGACCCGGCCCGCGCAACGCCCTCACCGATATCCCAGGCCTCACGGTCGGCCACGCCACGGACCTGCACGTCGACACCGGCGTCACGGTGATCCGCCCCGATGGCTTCTGGACCGCCAGCATCGACATTCGCGGCGGCGGCCCAGGCGGGCGGGAAACCGCGGCGCTGGAGCCCGAAAATATGGTCGGCCAACTCCACGCGCTGGTATTCGCCGGCGGCTCGGTATTCGGCCTGGGCGCGGCGGATGCCGTGGCGGCGAAACTCTCCCAGGACCAGGTGGGCCTGCACCTCAAGCCCGGTGCGCCGGCCATCCCCATCGTGCCCGCTGCGGTGCTGCATGACCTGGCCAATGGCGGCGACAAGGATTGGGGCCTGGAGCCGCCTTATCGGCGCCTGGGCTTTGAAGCGCTGGCCAATGCCGGTGAAACGTTTGAACTGGGCTCGGTGGGCGCTGGCCGTGGCGCCATGGCCGGGGTGTTGAAAGGCGGGCTGGGCACTGCCTCGCTGGACCTGGGCGACGGGCTGGTGGTCGCCGCATTGGTGGTCGCCAACCCCATCGGCTCGGTGTACATGCCCGACGGCCAAACCTTCTGGGCCTGGCCCTGGGAAGTGGCGGGGGAGTTCGGTGGCCAGCGGCCGCAAACGGAGATGGATTGCAGCGACCCAATGCCGGAACTGTCGCGCCTGGACTCCATGGGCCGCCTGCAAGCCGGCGCCAACACTACGCTGGTGGTGGTGGCCTGCACGGCGCAATTAACCGTGGCCGAATGCAAGCGCGTGGCGATCATGGCCCAGGACGGCATAGCGCGAGCGGTGCGGCCGGCGCATTTGCCGTTTGATGGCGACACAGTGTTTGCCCTGGCCTCAGCGGGGGTGGCCTTAACCGATGGGCCACGGCGGCAGGTGGAAATCGGCCGGATTGGCGCCGCAGCGGCCGATTGTGTGGCGCGAGGGATTGCGCGCGGCGTATTTGCTGCGCGCCAACCCCTGTAGGTGCCGGCTTGCCGGCGATGGCGGTGTGTCAGCCCGCTTATCTGGCACTGATACACCGCTATCGCAGGCAAGCCAGCTCCCACATTTGGATCTCCATTTATCAGGTAGACAGTGGTGTGCCCTTGCCCTTGCCCTTGCCCTGGCTCTGGCTCTGGCTTTTGATGTGGCTTTTGATCTTGATCTTAGGCGCCCCGTTAAACCACGCTGGCCGGAGTGAGGGCACACCGAGCCTAGGCGAGGTGCCGAGTGGTGGGGCAAGAGCCTTTTGCTTACTTTTGGGCTCTATCAAAAGTGAGCCGCCGTAAGGGCGGAACCCATATCAGCCGTTACCCAAATAACGGATATGTACCCCGACGAAAAAGCTCCAGCGCCTAACACATAGCCATCGCCGGCAAGCCAGCTCCTACAATTTTGGCTCTGTACATCAGGTAAAGCGCGAAACCCGGGCTTGGGCATTCGCCGCCTGCTCCGGCAAACCCAGCGCCTCATACACCCGCCCCAAACTCCGATTAGTCGGCACATCCCACCCGTCATACCGACGCCGTAACTCCAGCGCCTGCTGCGCCCCAAACCAATCCCCAGCCTTCAACCGCGCGTCCAATTCCACCTGGGCAAACAGATCACGCTGCGCATGGCTACCACCAATCTCATTCAACCGGGGCAGGGCGAGGGCCAAGTGTTCCAGCGCACCCTGCGCATCCCCGCGTGCATGGGCCAACAGCCCTCGCGCCAATGGCAAGGTCACCTCACCCCACACCGGCCGCGCCGCAACACTATGCTCGCGCAACGCCGCCAACAGCTCATCCGCCTCCGGCTTGCCAGCGCGTGCCAGGCCATACAGGTACTGCACGCTGAGAAACGGCTGCACCACATCCCCGGTCCGTCGCTGCAGGTACGGCGCCAACCCCTGCCAACGCTCGCCGACGTCGATACCCGCCAGTTCCAGGCGTGCCAGCAACGACACCGCCCCCACTTGGTCCTGGGAATACTCCGGCAGGATGCCCCACACGTGCTGGTCGTAGATCTCCAACACCCGCTGATCCTCACCCCGCGCCAGGTAGAACAGCGCCAGGTGCCACCAGTTGTGGGTGTACATGAACGAGTTCAAACCGGCCCAGTGATGGGCCACGCTTTCAAGGAATTCGGTGCCTTCCTCGATGCGTCCCTGGGTCAGCATCACATGGGCCAGGGCATGTTGCGCCCAGGGCTCCGAGGGTTGCAGGCGCAGGGCTTCGCGGGCGCTGGCTTCGGCCTCTTCGAGCAAGTGGCACTGCTCATAAGCGAAGGCCAGCAGGCCATGGCTGTGGGCGATGTCCGGCGCGCCCGCGACAGCCTTGAGGCCGATGCGCAGCAACGCCGGCCAGTTGCCCCGGTTGAACTCCAGGTACTGGTTGAGCTTGGCGGCGAACAGGTCGCGAGGATAGCGGCCCAGCAGGTGTTCGCTCAGGTGCAGGACCTGGTCGAGGTCGTCGTTGATCCAGGCGCTCAAGGCGGCCAGGTACAGCTGGGCGCGCGGGTGATCGCTGTTCACGGCGGCTGCGCGCTGGCGGTATTGCTCGGCCAAAGTCGGGCCTTCGGGGGACTCGATGAACATCAGCAGCAAGCCGGCGAAGGCATTGGCCAGGGCCGAGTCAGGGGCGGCGTCGGCCGTGGCGAGAATGCCTTCGGCGCGGGGCTGGTAGCCGAGGAAGCCGCCGATGAAATCGTCCAGGCCCTGGCGGGTGGACGGGTCGAGGGTGTCGATGGGGTTGCCCAGGTAATCCAGTGACATGGTGAAGAGGCTCGTGGGTTCAGAGGCAGCTGAAGGGGCAAACCTTGTGCCATGACGCACTGTAGGAGCCGGCTTGCCGGCGATGGCGGTGTGTCGGCCTGCATCTTTGCTGGCGGGTGGACCGCTATCGCCGGCAAGCCGGCGCCTACAGGAGGGCGGTGGGCTGTTGTTTTTTGCACACTCGCGCAGGCTGTTGTGGTTTTTTCATCACCCAGACGGCAACCAACACCCGCAATCGCGCCGAAAACCCCCATGGCACAGCCCTTGCAAAATCCCTCCCAGAATCTTTCCATTCGAGGAGCCTCCATGCGCCCATTCTCTTTCCGCCGTGCCCTCTCCTGCGTGGGGTTGTGCAGCGTGCTGCTGGCCGGCCAGGCCCAGGCGCAACCCCAGGAGGGCGGGGTGCTGAACCTGGTGGCCCAGCCTGAACCGCCGTCGCTGATGCACGGCGTGGTCAGCCATGTGTCCACCCAATACGTCAGTGGCAAGATCCTCCAGGGCCTGCTGACTTTCGACACGGACCTGAACCCCAAACCGGTGCTGGCCAAATCCTGGACCATTTCCCCGGACGGCCTCACCTACACCTTCCAACTGCAAGACAACGTGCACTGGCACGACGGCCCGGCATTCACCGCCGATGACGTGGTGTTCAGCTTCCAGACCTTCTACCCGGAAGTGGACAAGCGCCTGGGCGGCATCATCACCGAGTACGTCGACAGCATCACCGCCACCGGCCCGCTGCAAGTGGTCTTCCACCTGAAGAAACCCTTCGCGCCGTTGCTCTCGGCCCTGGGCAGCGGCCTGCGCCCGGTGGTGCCCAAGCACCTTTACGAGAACACCGATTTTCGCAACAACCCCTACAACCTCAAGCCGGTGGGCACTGGGCCGTTCGTGTTCGTGGAGTGGAAACGCGGTGCCTACATCAAGCTGGCCAAGAACCCCACCTACTGGAAAAAAGGCCTGCCGCACCTGGATGGGATTGTCTTTCACGTGATCCCCGACGGTTCCTCCCGCGCCGCAGCCTTCGAGCGCAATGACGTGCAGGTGCTGCGCAGCGGCGATGCCGACTATTCCGACCTCAAGCGCCTCGGCGCCTTGCCGAATGTGCAGTCTTCCGAGAAAGGCTGGGAGTTGTATGCCGGCCTGGCCTTCCTGCAGATCAACACGCGCAAGCCACCGCTGAACAACCCCAAGGTGCGCCAGGCGATCCTGTATGCGCTGAACCGGCAGTTTGTCGTGGACAACATCTTCTTCGGTTCGGGCAAGGTCGCCCAGGGCGAGTTCGTGTCGGGCACGCCCTACCACGACCCCCACTTGCCGCAGTACACCTATGACGTGAAAAAGGCCAAGGCGTTGATCGCCGAATCCGGCGTGGACGTGGGCGCGGTGCGAATCCGCCTGCTCAACGGCGAGAAGGGCGGTGCCTGGGAGCGCCTGGCCGAGTACACCAAGCAAGCGTTGCAGCCGCTGGGCTTCAAGGTGCAGGTGGTGACGTCCGACGCCGCCACCTGGTTCCAGCGCGTGAGCGACTGGGACTTCGACCTGACCTACAACTTCATCTTCCAGATCGGCGACCCCTACCTGACCAGCGCCTACCTGTACCGCTCCGATTACATCCTCAAGACCTCGCCGTTCGCCAACGTCAGTGGCTACAACAGCCCTGAAGCCGATGCCTTGTGGACGAAAATCGCCGACACGCCCGAAGGCCCTGCGCGCACCCAGCTCTACAGCCAGTTGGAAAACCGGTTGAACACCGACCTGCCCATCGCGCCGATCTTCGAGATGCGCAACCAGACGCTGTTCCACACGCAGGTGCATAACTTGCTGCAAACCGCCACCAGCCTCAACGAAGACTACGAAAGCGTCTACCTCGACGCGCCCGCGCCATGAACGGCGTGGTGTATCTCGGCGGGCGCCTGGTCAAGGCGCTGCTGATGGTGGTGGCGGTGCTGGTGCTGAGCTTTGTGTTGATCCACCTCGCGCCGGGTGATCCGGCATTACTGCTGGCTGGTGAGGCGGGGGTGGACGATGTGCAGTTCATCGAGCAGTTGCGCCAGACCATGGGCCTGGACAAACCACTGCTGCAGCAACTGCTGATCTACCTGGGCAATGTGGCGCACCTGGACCTGGGGTACTCCTACCGCAACCAGACGTCGGTGTGGTCGCTGATCGCCGAGCGTTTGCCCGCAACGCTGGCCTTGATGGGCTCGGCGTTTGTGGTGTCGTCGCTGCTGGGGGTGACCCTGGGCGTGCTGGCGGCGCGGGCACGGCAACGGCGCCATTGGCTTGATGGGGTGATTTCCCATGGCGCGTTGCTGCTGTATGCGATGCCGCCGTTCTGGCTGGCGATGTTGTTGATCTTGCTGTTTTCGGTGAGTCTGGACTGGTTGCCGGCCTTTGGCATGGAAACCGTGGGCCGGGACTTTTCATTGCTGGATCGCCTGCAGCACCTGCTGTTGCCGTGCCTGTCGTTGAGCGTGTTGTTCCTCGCCCTGTACATCCACCTCACCCGCGCCGCCGTGCTGGACGCCCTCGGCCAGGAGTACGTGCGCACCGCTCACGCCAAGGGCTTGCACCCACGGCGGATTCTGTACGTGCACGTCTTGCGCAATGCGCTGCTGCCGGTGGTGACCTTCGCCGGCCTGCAACTGGGCCAACTGGCCAGCGGCGCCTTGCTGGTGGAAGTGGTGTATGCGTGGCCGGGCATCGGCCGCTTGATGTACGACTCCCTGGCCCAGCGCGACTACGGCGTGCTGATGGGCGGGTTCCTGGTGATCTCGATGTTGGTGGTGGGCTTCAACGTGTTGACCGATGTGGTGTGCCGTTACCTCGACCCGCGCATTGGCGCCGGAGGGCAGGGCTGATGGCGGTGTTCAGACGCTTTATCCGCCAACCCTCGGCGCTGGCCGGTGCGCTGTTCTTGCTGGTGTTGGCGGCGCTGGCACTGGCAGCGCCGTGGCTCACCAGCAGCTCGCCGTGGGAAATGAACAGCCGGCCGATGCTGCCGCCGTTTCACGACGCCGCCCACTGGCTGGGCAGTGACCTGCTGGGGCGCGACCTCGGCAGCGGCTTGCTCTACGGGGCGCGGGTGTCCTTGGCCGTCGGCGCGCTGGCCAGTTTGGCAACCCTGGTGGTGGGGCTGATCATCGGGGCCATCGCCGGTTACTTCGGCGGTTGGCTCGACGGCGTGCTGATGCGTGTCGCCGAGTTTTTCCAGATCATCCCGCAACTGGTGTTGGCGGTGATCCTGGTGGCGGTGCTGGAGCCGTCGCTGGGCACCATCGTGCTGGCGATTGCCTTGGTTGCCTGGCCGGCCGTGGCGCGGTTGGTGCGCAGTGAATTCCTCACGCTGCGCCAGCGTGAATTCGTGCAGGCGGCCCGTGTGCTGGGCCAGTCGCCGCTGGGGATCATCACCCAGCAGATCCTGCCCAATGCCCTGGGGCCGTTGTTGGTGGTGATGACCTTTGTCATGGCCACTGCGATCCTCACCGAAGCCGCCCTGGCGTTCCTTGGCTTGAGCGACCCGGAAGCCATGAGCTGGGGCTACATGATCAACGCTTCCCGTGGCCTGTTGCGGGACGCCTGGTGGATGAGCTTTCTGCCGGGCCTGGCGATCGTGCTGTGTGTGCTGGCGGTGAACCGCGTGGGCGAAGGCTTGCGCGTGGCGTTTGAGCCGGGGAGATCGCGATGACGTTATTGAGGGTTGAACACCTGCGTATCGCCTTGCCCGACGGGGCGGACCGCAGCCATGCGTTGTATGACCTGTCGCTGCAACTGCACAGCGGTGAATGCTTGTGTGTGGTGGGCGAGTCTGGCTCGGGCAAATCCATGTTGGCCAAGGCGCTGCTGCGCCAGTTGCCGGCGCCGCTGACGGTGCAAAGCGGGCGCCTGGTGTTTCGTGATGAGGACTTGGCCAACCGTGGCGAAGCCGCCATGCGCGAACTGCGTGGGCGCGAGATCAGCATGGTGTTCCAGGAGCCGATGAGCGCACTCAACCCATTGCTGCGGGTGGGTGAACAGATCGATGAAACCCTGCGTGCCCATGGGGTGAAATCGGCCGGGGAGCGCCGCCGGCGGGTGGTGGACCTGCTGGGTTACGTCGGTCTGCCGGACCCTGAGCGCCTGCGCCTGGCCTATCCCTTTGAGCTGTCCGGTGGCCAGCGCCAGCGGGTGGTGATCGCCATGGCCCTGGCGTTCGATCCGGCGCTGTTGATTGCCGATGAGCCGACCTCGGCGCTGGACGTGACCACCCAGGCGCAAATTCTTGAGCTGTTGCGCAAGATCCAGCGGGACAAGGGCATGGCGCTGCTGTTGATCACCCATGATTTTGCCGTGGTTGAGGCGATCGCCGACCGTGTGCTGGTGCTGGAAAAGGGCCGTGTGGTGGAGCAGGGCAGCGCTCGCCAGGTGCTGGGCGAACCCCGGGCGCCTTACACCCGGCAACTGCTGGCGGCGGTATCGGCGCAACCACGGGAGCCCCGTGGTGTGGTGAGTGGGGCCGTGGTGCTCAAGGCCGAACAGTTGAACAAAGTCTTCAGCACCCGTGCGGGCTGGTGGGGGCGGCGCAGCACCCGTGCGCTGGACGCGGTGGGGTTGCAGCTGCGCGAAGGCGAGACCCTGGGCATTGTCGGTGAGTCCGGCTCGGGCAAGTCCACCTTGGGGCGCTGCCTGGTGCGCTTGTTGCGGGCTGACAGCGGACACATCCAGTGGCTCGGCCAAGATGTGGTGGGGTTATCCGAAGGGCGTTTGCGGCCGCTGCGCAGTGAGGTGCAGATGATCTTCCAGGACCCGTTCGCCTCGCTTAATCCGCGCCAGACGGTGGGTCGCATCATCATGACCGGGCCGTTGGTGCAAGGGCATTCGAAGGCCGATGCCGAGGCGCGTGCGCGCGCCTTGCTGGAGCTGGTGGGTTTGCCTGCCACGGCGTTCGAGCGCTACCCCCATGAGTTCTCCGGAGGGCAGCGCCAGCGCATTGGCATCGCCCGTGCGTTGGCGGTGGAACCGAAGGTGTTGATCGCCGACGAGTGCGTGTCGGCCCTTGATGCGTTGATCCAGGTGCAGATCCTGGAACTGCTGGAGTCTCTGCAGCGGCGGCTGAAATTGAGCATCGTGTTCATCACCCACGACCTGCGCGTGGCGGCGCGGTTGTGTGATCGCATTGCGGTGATGCAGAACGGGCGGGTGGTGGAGCAGGGCGACACCGCTGGACTGTTCGCTGATGCCCAACACCCCTACACCCGCGCGCTGTTGCAATGTGCGACTGTAGCCCCGGTACTTGAGCCTGACGCCATTTAATGTGGGAGCTGGGGTGGGGGGGGGGGGGGGGGGGGGGGGGGGGGGGGGGGGGGGGGGGGGGG
>NZ_JBWKRS010000004.1:47975-64419 GCF_059419385.1 Pseudomonas sp. GW821-FHT05H12
TCCCCTCCCCCCCCCCCCCCCCCCCCCCCCCCCCCCCCCCCCCCCCCCCCCCCCCCCCCCCCCCCCCCCCCACACCGACCGAGTGTATTTATCGAGGAGCGTGGCGTTTATGAATGCCCCATTGACAGACCTGCCCATCGTCCGCGGCCAGCGCTTGGACATCCGCCCCAACCGCTCCCTGAGCATTGCCCACCATGTAGGCACCACCCAGCCCGACGCGGTGGTGTTTTTCTGCCACGGCGCCGGTGGCAACAAGGACCAATGGCGCCTGCAGTGGCAGGCGCTAAAAGCCGACGGCTATAGCCTGGTGGCCTGGGACCTGCTGGGCCATGGCGACAGCGCCAAGCCCCGCGATGAAAACGCCTACGCCTGGTCGGAACTGGTGGCGGACTATGGGGCGATCCTGCAGCGCTACGGGCGTGCGCACAACGTGATCGTGGCCCATTCCTTTGGCACCGGGCTGAGCCTGAGCACGCTCTTGGCCGACAGCGGCGTGAGCGTCGAAGCGGTGCTGTTGCTGGGCACGATGCTGCACCGGCCGGTGACCCGTGGCGGGCTGATGTCCTTGCCGGCCTGGTTGCTCGAATGGTTGCGGCCGCTGTTGGCCAAAGGCTTTCGCGAGCGCGCCTGGCACGCCACGGCCGACCCGGCGCTGGTGGCCTACGAAGAGAAGCTCACCGAGCGCAACCCGCTGTACATGTTCAAGGCACTGATGAAGCACGCCCGCTGGCCCGACGCTTTACAGATCCCCACCCTGGCGTTGCCGGTGAGTGTTCTGGCCGGTGACAGCGACGGCTTGACGCCCGCCAGTGGCGGCCAGGCCCTGGCCGCGCAATTGCCTGATGCGCAGTTCCAGGTGCTGGAGGCGTGCGGTCATCAACTGATGCTGGAAAAGCCGGCGCAGGTGCTGAATGCATTCAACACCCTGCTGGCAAAACGCTTATAACCAAAAAACTCTGAGCTATGCGATTCAGCTATTGGATTGTTCATAAGGTAATGCATTTAATTCGGGACCTAACTCATTGTTGCACGGAATAAATCAGCGTCTTCGCGCGTTGTAATGAGTCATCGTTCCGCCTTAGAGATTAGCCATGAGCAACCCCGTTGCCGCAGCACCCGCGCCGTTGGTCCGTGTGCGTCACCTGAGCAAGGCCTTTGGCGCCCAGTCGGCGCTGGATCAGGTCAACCTGGACATTTACCCGGGTGAAGGCGTGGCATTGCTGGGTGCCAGCGGGGCCGGCAAGTCGACCCTGGTGAAAATCCTCGGCGGCCTGTTGGCACCGGATGCGGGTGAAGTGTGGGTCGATGGGGTGCAGCAGCGGTTTATTTCACCGTTGTCGGCCCGTCGCGTCGGCATCGTTGCGGTGCACCAGCGCCCCGATGACGGTATCGCCCCCGGCCTGAGCGTGGCCGAGAACCTGTTGCTCGACGAGCTGTGCCAGCCCGACGCCGACTTCCTGCTTAACCGCAAGAACCTGCTGCAGCGCGCCCAGGCCATCGCCGACGGGCTGGGCCTGGACCTGCCGCTGCAACACCCGGTGGAACGCCTCGGCCAGGCCGATCGGCAACTGCTGGTGCTGGCCCGGGCCTTTGCCCTGCAACCCAAGTTGCTGATCCTCGACGAGCCCACCGCTGCGCTATCGGAACTCGATGCCGAGCGCCTGCTGGGCCTGATCGACAGCCAGCGCGCCCGGGGCGTGGCCATCCTCTACATCTCCCAACGCTTGTCCGACCTGCAACGGGTGACCAACCGCGCCATCGTCCTGCAGGAAGGCCGCCTCACCAGTGACCTCAATACGCGGCACTTGCCGAGCGCGGCCTACACCCTGTTCGGCGATGTGGCCGAGCACCCGCTGGTCACGCCGGACAAGACGCTGCCCGTACCGTTTCTGGAACGCTTCACCCGCGCCGGGTTTATCCGCAACCGGGCAGAGGGGCGGGCAGTGCAGGAACAGGTGGCGGGGTTAGCGGTCGATCCTGGCGTGGCGGGCTTGCCACACACGCGCAAGTACACCCCTGAGCGCTGAGCCGATGCCCGTTTATCCCGTGCATTTGCGGGCAGGGCGTGGATCCCCCAGACTGGCACACCCGGCAATCCTTCAGTAGCCCAGAATGCCTGACACCTTGCTTCCCCTGGCCCTGCCTGGCATTGCGCTGCGACGCTGGCGCCTGCTGCACCGCGTCAAACAGTTGCATGCCGCGCAGCTGTTCGGCGTCACTCAGTCGACCATTTCGCGTTGGGAAAGCGGCACGCAATCCATGGACTGCGCGGCACACAAGCAGTTGGAGGGCTTGTTGGCGGCTCGCCTGGATGGCGCGGCCGACCAAGTGCTGGCCAGGTTGGTCAGCGAGAGCCCACGGCCCATGCACCTCATTTGTGACCTGACCCATCGTTTGCTGGCGTGCTCGCCGGGTCGGGCCGCCGAGTTCACCCGGCCTGTCAGCGAGTTGCTGGGGCAGTCGCTCTGGCGTTTCGCGACGCCGGACATCGTCAGCAAGGAGCTGGCCCTCAAGGCAGCCGGATGGCGGGACGCGTTGGCGCCGCCGGCGCTGGAGTTCACCACGGGTGCCAACGACTCCGTGCTTGTCCCCATTCGCCCCGGTCGTTGTCGCTGGACGCGAATTCCACTCTCGGACGGAACGGCCGCGCGTCTGGTCGAGACACTCTGAAACCCTGGCCGACGCATATTTTATGCGTGGACGCCCACCCCTGCCGCGCCTAGGCTGGCAATGATGGCGTATAGCGTGTGCAGAGGGTGTTATGAAGATTGAAACAATCAAAGGGCGGCTTGAATTTCTTCGCGAGGCGGAAAAACTCAAGGACGTGCTCAGAAGCGCGCACACCTCATCGGGGCGCGCCGAAAGTACCGCAGAACATAGCTGGCGCCTGTGCCTGATGGTGATGGTCTTCGCCGACCAACTGGCCCATCTCGATGTGCTGAAGGTGCTCAAGATGTGCGTCATTCATGATCTGGGCGAGGCGATCAATGGCGACATTCCTGCCGTCAGCCAGGCGTTGTTCCCCAACAAAGGCGAGCAAGAGCGAAACGATCTGCTGAGCCTGACCCGCACCTTGGATGACAGGCTGCAGGCCGAGGTGCTGGCGCTCTGGGATGACTACGAACGTGCGCAGTCGCCGGAGGCCCTGGCCGTCAAGGCGTTGGACAAGCTGGAGACCCTCCTGCAACACAACCAGGGCAGGAACCCACCCGGTTTCGACTATGAGTTCAACCTGGCCTACGGCAAGCGCTACACCGACGCCGACCCACTCTTCCAGTTGCTTCGCAGCCTGATTGACTAAGGCACCCGGGAGAAAATCATCATCAACCGCAAGGCCTGCGACGAGTAGTTCGCTGGCCTATCGGGCCGATGGCACAAACGCCACGCTGCCACCGCCACGCTTTTGAAACAGCCGCTCGCCATTGTCCGGTTGGGTGGTGATCACCTGATGATCAGCCCCCAAGTAGGCCAGCGGCGTGGGATCGTCCTTGGTGTATTGCGCGAAGATGATCGTGCGTTGCGGGTCGAAGGCCTGGCCGCTGGTTTTCTCCAGCCAGGCCAGCATCGCGGCGCTGTCGCCTTGGCGTGGGAAGTCCTGGGTTTCGGCGACGTAGTAGAACGGTTTGCCGCCGTTTTGCAGGTACATCGGCAGCTTGTTGTCGACTTCCACCAGCACCATCTGCCACTGGTTCCACGGCGCGGTCTTGACGGCCTGGGTTTGCACGTCTTCGACGAAACGCGTGACGCCGCCGTTGCCGTTGGTCCACGGGTAGACCACGCCCAGCACCAGCAGCATCAGTGCAGCGGCGATGCCAAAACCTTTCTGCCAACGCGGCCAGCTGGCCGGTTTTTTCTGCAGGCGTTCGCTTAGCCACCAGGCGGCCAGCAGTTGTGCAAACGGCACCAGCGGCAGCACGTAGTAGCTGCGGCGGCTGCCACTGGCGGTAAAGAACACAAACAGCAGGCCCAGGCCCCATACCAGCCAACGTACGTTGGGTGGGATTTGCTGCCAGTGCCGCATTGCCAGCCACAGGCCAAGCACCCAGCACGGTGCCCAGGGCAGGGTGTAGGCGGGCAGGTAGATCAGGTAGGTGTAGATCGGCCCCATGTGGTCGAAGGGGTCGAAGAAGCGCACCACGTTTTCCTTGAACACCAGCTCCAGGCCGCTTTCGCCGTAGGTCGGTGCGCCGTAGAGGTGAGACAGCACGAACGGAATCGCATAGAACCCCGCCGCAATCACCAGCGCCAGCAGCAGGCGCAGGTTGAGGTGGCCCTTGTAACGCCCCTCGCTGAGCAGGTGTGGCAGCAGCACCAGGCCGGGCAGCACAAAACCGATCAGGCCCTTGAACAGCGACGTGGCTGCCAGCAGCAGGAAAAACACGCAGTAGCGACCCAGCCGAGTGTCATCCGGCCCACGCCAGTACCACCACACGGCCGCCAGCACGCCGCACACGGTGAGTATGTCGGCAGTGGCCACGCGGGCCCAGAACAGGAAGTAGAAGGTGGTGGCGAGCATCCAGCCGGCAATCAGCCCGGTGCCTTTGCGGAACAGGCGCTCGCCGATCAGGTAGACCAGCCAGATGCTCAGCCACGCCGCGATCACCGACGACAGGCGCAACGACCACGGGCCGAGCCCGCCCATCAGGTTGGCAAAGCCGGTGATCAGCCAGTACGACGGCAGGGGTTTGTCGTAGTAGGGTGCGCCCTTGAGAAACGGGTCGAAGTAATCGCCGCTTTGCAGCATCTGCAGGGCGATGTTGGCCCAGCGGGTTTCCGGCCCCCACAAGTCGCGGCTGCCCAGGCCTGCCAACAGCAGCAGCGCCGAGACGCCCAGCAGCAACAGCAGGGCGCCGCGTTCGGTTTTCCAGACACTCATGGGGCTGTACTCGTGGCAGGCGTCGCGTTAAGGAAGTTTCGGGTAAATGATGAGTAGCAGGGCGCCCTTGCGATAACGCTTGCCGTCCGCCGGCAGTTGGCCTTCCTCGCGGTGTTCGCTGGTGCTCTTGACCCGCATCAGCACGCCGACCGAACCCTGTTGGCGAGCCTCGGCCAGCCACGGCTGGACACTCTCCAGGCTGACTTTGCGGTGCACTGAACCCGCGTACTTGAGGCCATAGCGCAGTTCGCCTTCGGTGTCGTAGAACGCCACTTCTGGCCTGCGCAGGCGCCAGGACAAGGCAGACGCCGAACCCAATTCGTTGCTCAGCAAAGCATGGGTTTGTTGCAATTCATCCAGATGCTCCAGCACAAACTGGTCGGGCATTTCGTTATCGGTGATTTCTTCAGGCATGCCGGCCGGCAGCAACGCCACCAGCAGGCCGATGCCCAGCGCCGGCATGGCCCACAGGGTCAGCGGGCGGAACGCTTGCAACAGGTTGGCGAGGATCCAGCCCAGCAGCACGATAAAGGCCAGGGACAGGCTGAACATCTCGGCGTGGCTGTTGCTGTAGAGCGGGTCATCGATCTGCAGGTAGATCAGCGCGCCCATGGCCATGAGGCCGATGGCGAAGTTGAGCAGGCCGTTGAAGCGCAAGGCGCGGGTCTTGCCCTGGCTGACCTGGTCGATCAGGGCATGCCCCATCAGCAAGGCCAGGGGCAGCAGGCACGGCATGATGTAGGTCGGCAGCTTGCCGTTGCTCAGGCTGAAAAAACCCAGGGGCAGCAGCAGCCACAGGGCCAGGAACACCATCTTCGGCTGGGCTTTTTCTTTCCAGGTCTTGAGCGCGGTGCTGGGCAACAGCGCCGCCCACGGCAGGCACGACACCACCATGATCGGCAGGAAGAACCACCACGGGCGGGCGTGCTGGGCATTGTCGGCAGAGAAACGGCGGATGTGCTCGTGCCAGAAGAAGAAGCGCCAGTAGTCCGGCTCCTGCAGATGAATCGCCCACACCCACGGCAGGCATACCACCACCGCTACCAGGATGGCCAGCGAGCCATAGCGCACCAATTCGCCCAGGCGGCGTTGCCAAAGCATGTACGGCACGGCGATCAACACGGGCAACAGCCACGCCAGGAAGCCCTTGGTCATGAAGCCCATGGCGCAGGCCACGCCCAGCAACACCCAGGCACCGAGTCGGCCACGCGTGGTTTGGCTGTCGAGAGCGAACCAGAGTGCGACGAAGCTCAGGTTGACCCAGAAGGTGAACTGCGGATCGAGGTTCGAATACCCGGCTTGCCCGGCCACCAGGCCAAAGCTCATGTAGAGCAGGGCGCAGGCGAAGCTCTTGCGCGGGTCGTTCCACAGGCGACGTGCGATGAGATACGCCAACAGCACGCTCAGGCCGGTGGTGATGGCCGAGGCAATGCGCACGCCGAACAGGTTTTCACCAAACACCGCCTGGCCGAGGGCAATAAGCCAATAGCCGGCAGAGGGTTTTTCGAAGTAGCGCACGCCCATGAAATGGGGGGAGACCCAGTTGCCGCTCAGGAGCATTTCCTGGCTGATCTGGGCGTAGCGTGTTTCATCCGGAATCCACAGGCCGTGCAGGCCCATGGGCAACAGGTAGAACACAGCGAATGCCAGCAGCAATACGGGCAGGGGTTTCAAACGAGTCATGAAAACGTCGCTCCTTGACGTTCAGTGGCAGAAAAAGGGTGCAGGAAAGTAGTAGTGCAAAACATCAAAATGTTCACTAAGTCACTGAAAATAATCATGGCGTCCCTAACTAACAGGCACAACTAAACATGCCAGAAACGGGCTGTCGTTTTGCTGAACACGACAGCCGCTGGATATGTAAAAAAGTGTGTTTAAAGTTGTTTGAGCGCGGCGGGCCAATCCTGGCTGTTCATGATGCCCAGGGTTTTGAACTTGCCATTGGGCAGTACCTTGACGAACAGGGCGCTGCCGTATTCGGCGGTGATGGCGTGGGGGAAACCCAAGGCCTGTTCGAAGTCGTTGATGCAGGCACTGTGTGTGATCAGCACCAGGTTGTGATCGGGACGTTTGTTGCTGAGGATCTCTTCACCCATGGCGTCTCCACAGATGGCCAGCGGGCCAGCGGATAGCTCGGTCTTGCCGAACACGAACAGCGACGTCTGGGCGGTGCGGGTGGTGGGGCTGCTGAGCACGTCAGTGGCCTGCATGCCCAAGGCGTGGAAGGCTTTGCCCAATTCGGTGGCATGCTGCGTGCCGTTGATCGTGAGGCCATCGGCGGGGCCGAAGCAGGGGTTGGTCGAGCGGTCGCAGCGTTCTTCATGGCGTACCAGCACCACCACGTCACCGTTGCGCCAACTGGCCAGGAGCCCGGAGTTGATCAGGTGGTTGCGCACGCCCAGGTTCGTCGGCGACCTGGGCCAGAACACGAAACCGGACACCAGCAGACTGACGATGGCAATGCCCAGCCAGAGTCTTTTCAGGCGTCTGAAAAGGCTTCGGCGCACACGCGGTTTGGTCAGGGTAAGGTCAACCACACTATTCACCATGGGCACTGTTGGCAGTGTTGTTATCAAACAGGCGCAGCGCATTGACGGATGCCCGTAGTGGAGTAGGAGACTGTCACAGGGCTGCTGTCTTTTCGCTGAACATCCAGCTGTTAAAAGTTGTCGTCGCTGGCAACTAACAAGTTGCCGCTCTACGACGCTTGGTGGGCAATTTAGAGAGGCGTGGGTGGGCGGGCGGTGAAATCCATGTGAAAAATTCGCACGGGGCGCAAAGTCAGCCGTTATCCTCGTTTGCAGACCCCCGAACGAGCGTATTTATGTTGCAGGTGCAAGGTGTTCTCAAGAGCTACGCCACCGCGCAAGGGCCCCTGGCGGTGCTGGCGGGTGTCGACTTGCAGTTGGCGGCGCGCAGCAGTCTGGCGCTGATGGGCGAGTCGGGCAGTGGCAAGAGCACGCTGCTGCACCTGGTGGCCGGCCTGGACCGGGTGGACGGTGGCAGCATCCAGGTGGGCGAGCAGCGCCTTGACCAATTGAGTGAGGCGCAACTGGCCCACTGGCGGCGCACCGAGATCGGTCTGGTGTTCCAGCAGTTCAACCTGATCGGCAGTTTGCGCGTGGAGGACAACCTGGCGTTCCAGGCGCGCCTGGCCGGGCGATTTGACCCGCAGTGGCAGGCGCACCTGGTGGAGCGCCTGGGGCTGGGCGACTTGCTCAAGCGCTACCCGGAGCAGCTCTCCGGTGGCCAGCAACAGCGGGTGGCGGTGGGGCGCGCATTGGCCTCGCGACCGGGCTTGTTGCTGGCCGATGAACCCACCGGCAACCTCGACGAAGCCACCAGCGATGACGTGCTGCAACTGTTGCTGGATCTGTTGCGCGACAGCCCCACCAGCCTGCTGATGGTCACGCACAGCCCGCGCATTGCTGCACGGCTCGACCGCCAGGTGGTGTTGCAGCGTGGCCGTGTCGTACCTGCGGACGCGCGTTGAGGTGGCCGTTTTTTATTGGGCGTTGCGTGCGCTGCTAAGCCACTGGCGGCGCCATCCCGTGCAGTTCTTCAGCGTGTTGACCGGCCTGTGGCTGGCCACGGCGTTGTTGACCGGTGTGCAGGCGCTCAACAGCCAGGCGCGGGACAGCTACGCACGCGCCAGCCAATTGATCGGTGGTGAGCCTCAAGCCAGCCTCAGTGCGACCGGTGCATCGAGCTTCCCCCAGGGCCTGTTTGCCCAGTTGCGCCGCGCGGGGTGGCCGGTGTCGCCGGTGGTGCAGGGGCGGGTGGTACTCAAGGGGCATGAGGAGGTGCGCCTCCAATTGATGGGCATCGATCCGGTGTCATTGCCGGGGAATGCCGCAGTGGCCGGGCAACACCTGAGCCAGGCGCAGATGGCTGCATTCTTCGCGCCGCCTGGACGCACCTGGATTGCTCCGCAAACCTTGCAAGCCCTGGGCCTGCACGATGGCGAACAGCCGCAGACGGCAAACGGGCAAACCTTGCCGCCGTTGCAGGCCCAGGCAGACATGGCCCCCGGGTTGTTGCTCACCGACATCGGCTTTGCCCAACCCTTGCTGGAGATGCCCGGGCGCCTGTCGCGGCTGCTGCTGGACAACACCTTTGCCGCCACCCATCCCACCCCGCCCGCCGAATTGCAACTGCATCTGGCCGAGGACAACAACCTTTCGCGGCTGACCGAAAGCTTTCACCTGAACCTCGACGCCCTCGGCTTGCTGTCGTTTGTGGTGGGATTGTTTATCGTGCATGCCGCCATCGGCCTGGCGCTGGAGCAACGGCGTGGGCTGCTGCGTACCTTGCGCGCTTGCGGGGTCAGTGCGCGGATGCTGATCCTCAGCCTGGGGGTGGAGCTGGGCGTATTGTCGCTGCTCGGTGGTGTGCTTGGCGTGGCCAGCGGTTACCTGGTGGCCAGCCTGTTGCTGCCGGACGTGGCGGCCAGCTTGCGTGGCTTGTACGGCGCCGAAGTGCCCGGCCAGTTGAGCTTGAGCCCTGGCTGGTGGTTGACGGGGTTGGGCTTGAGCCTGCTCGGCGCGCTGTTGGCGGGCGCGAGCAGCCTGTGGCGGGCGGCGCGCCTGCCGTTGCTGGCACTGGCCAATGCCCAGGCCTGGCACGAGGCCCATGGGCGCTGGTTGCGACGCCAGGGTTGGGTCGCGGCTGCGGCGTTGCTGGTCGCGCTGCTGGCGTTGGGATTGGGTAACAGCCTGGCTGCCGGTTTTGTGCTGATGGCCGCCTTGCTGCTGGGGGCTGCCCTGGGTTTACCGGTGATCCTCAATACGGTGTTGAAGGCGGTGCTCGGGCGCAGTCGGTCGGTGCTGGGGCAATGGTTTCTCGCCGACTGTCGCCAGCAACTGCCGGCGTTGAGCCTGGCGTTGATGGCGCTGCTGTTGGCGCTGGCGGCGAACATCGGCGCGGGCTCCATGACCTCGGGCTTTCGCCAGACCTTCAACAACTGGCTGGAACAACGCCTCACCGCCGAGCTGTATCTCAATCCGCAGAACCCGGCGCAGGCCGATCAAATGAGCCACTGGTTGGCGCAGCAGCCAACGGTGAAAACGGTACTGCCGACCTGGCAAGTGTCGACGCAGTTGCAAGGCTGGCCGGCTGACCTGTTTGGGGTGATCGACGACCCCACTTATCGCCAGCACTGGCCTCTGCTGGACGCGGTTAATCAACCTTGGGACCGATTGCAGCACGGCGACACGCTGATGCTCAGCGAGCAACTGGCGCGGCGCTTGAACGTGCGGCTGGGCGATGAGGTGAGTATCCCAACGCCTCAGGGGCCCTGGTCACCCACGGTGGTGGGTATCTACGCCGACTATGGCAACCCCAAGGGCCACGTGCTGGTCAATTCCACCCATTTGTTGGCCCATTGGCCGGCGCTGTCACCGGCACGTTTCAACCTGCGCATGGCCCCCGAGGACATCGCGCCGCTGGTGCAAGACGTGCAACACGCGTTTGCACTGGAGGACAGCCGCATCGTCGATCAGCAGCAACTCAAGGGCTATTCGAGCCAGGTGTTCGAACGCACCTTTGCCGCCACCGCCGCGCTGAACAGCCTCACCCTCGGGGTGGCCGGCGTGGCGCTGTTCATCAGCCTATTGACCCAGAGCCAGAGCCGTCTCGGCCAGCTCGCGCCGTTGTGGGCGTTGGGGGTAACGCGTCGCCAACTGATGCTGCTCAATTTGGCGCAGACCTGGCTGTTGGCGCTGTTGACCCTGGTGCTGGCGTTGCCCCTGGGCCTGTTGCTGGCCTGGTGCCTGGACGCGGTGATCAATGTGCAGGCGTTCGGTTGGCGCCTGCCGTTGCAGGTGTTCCCGTGGCAACTGGCGCAACTGCTGGGGCTGGCGATGTTGGCCACTTCTCTGGCGTCGGCCTGGCCGCTGTGGCAGTTGTACCGCAGTCGCCCGGCGGACTTGCTGAGGACCTTTGCCCATGAAGATTAAGGCGTTGCTGGCCGGGGCCTTGCTGGTGCTGTTGAGTGCCTGCGATCAGGCGCCCGCACCCCAGGAAAGTTTCGCCGGCTTGGGCAGTGAGGCTGCGGACTTTGACCAGGTGGTGCCGGGCAGGGTGTTCAGCTTTCCCGAGGACCACGGGCCCCACGCCGGTTTCCGCATCGAATGGTGGTACGTTACCGCCAACCTCAAGGATGCCGAGGGCAATGTGTTCGGCGTGCAGTGGACCTTGTTTCGCAACGCCCTCAAGGCTGGGCCGGCGCAGGCGGGGTGGCAGGACCCGACGATCTGGCTGGGGCACGCGGCCGTCACTTCGGCCACCCGGCATTACGCCGCCGAGCGTTATGCGCGCGGCGGTGTTGGCCAGGCCGGCGCCCAGGCGGCGCCGTTCAATGCGTGGATCGACGACTGGAATTTCGCCACTCGCCCCGGCGCCACCAGCTCCCTGGCCGACATGCAACTCAAGGCCCATGGCCCGCAGTTCGCCTATGACTTGCACCTGACCTCCAGCCGCCCGTTGGTGCTGCAAGGCGATAACGGCTACAGCCGCAAATCCGATCAGGGCCAGGCGTCGTATTACTACAGCCAGCCTTTTTTCACCGCCAGCGGCAACGTGACGATCGACGGCAAGGCGTATCAGGTCAGTGGCAGCGCCTGGCTCGACCGCGAGTGGAGCAGCCAACCCCTGGCCGTCAGCCAGACCGGCTGGGACTGGTTCTCCCTGCACCTGGACCGTGGCGAGCAATTGATGCTGTTTCGCGTGCGGCAAACCGACGGTGAGGGTTACCTGACGGGCACCTGGATCGATGCGCAGGGCCGCACCCAGACCCTGCACAACGCCGACATCCAGCTCACGCCACTCGCCACCACCGACATCGACGGGCGCCGAATTCCCACGCGCTGGTCGCTGAAAATCCCCGGCAAACAGCTGGATATCACCGCACAGGCGGTCAACCCGAAGGCCTGGATGAACCTGAGCATTCCTTACTGGGAAGGGCCGGTGCAGTTCGATGGCGGGGTTGGCTACCTGGAAATGACCGGCTATTAGGTGAAGAAAATTTCATAAAAATACTGGACATGCATACAGTATCTGGCTAGATTCCATCCCAGGTGACCGGATGTCACCTGCACTTCAGTTTTTAACTATGGATGGATAAAAAATGAAATCGAAAAAAGCCTTTATGTTGGGCGCGGCCATGGCGGCCTCCTGCTTTGTCTCGGCCTTTGCCCTGGCCGAGCAATACCCTTCGCAACCGCTGCCCAAGGTGAGCGCCCAGGCCGTCAAGGAGGCGGTGCACAAAGCCCTCAAGTCCGGTGGCAAGCTCGAGTCCAAGGCGGTTGCCTCCCAGCTTCAGCAGAAGCTCAAGGCGGCCATGACCGCAAAAGCGCCGGCCAAGGCCGTGGCGAGCAAGGCGGCGAAACTCTCCGCCGTCGCCACCGTCGACAGCGAACTGAAGAAGCCCGACCAGGACAAACTCAAGGTCGCTGCCGCCGAATTCGTTCCGCTGTTTCAGACACTGGACATCAACACCCTCTACACCTTGACCGAGGTGCAGACCGGCCAGGACTTCCCCTACCACTTCCACCTGCCTCAGAACGGTCGTGCGCTGGTGCAACTGGTTGACCAGAGTGCGGGTGCCAACATGTCGCTGAGCCTGTTCCGCGACGATGGCCAGGGCAATCTGGAGCTTCTCGGTACGTCCGACAACCCGGGCAACGCTGATGAATACATCAGCGCCGTGCTGCCGGCAGGTGACTACTACTGGTACATGGTGGCCAACGAGGCCAACAACGCCCAGTTCAGTTTTGGCGTGGGGGTCGACTTCAACATCGATGCCTATGAACCCAACGACACTCCGCAGACCTCGTTCGTGCTGCCCGATGCCCTGAACCGTGTGACGGGCAATATCGATAACCCCAGCGATATCGACTACTTCGCCTTCCAGGCCACCCGTGGCCAGAACGTGGCGATGGCCCTGAGCGATGACCAGAAGGGCGTGCGTAACCAGTGGATCTTCGAGCGTCGGGAGGGCAACAACTGGGTGGTGGTGCCGGCCGGTAACAGCATGACTCTCTCCGGCGTCACGCCGGGCTATGTGGCCCAGGTTCGCGTGCGGGCCAACCCTGCCGTGGTCCAGGACCCTACCGCCCAATACAAGCTCACCCTGGGGTCGGCGCCGCGCCTGAACAGCTTCGACGTGAAGGGCGACAACGTGGTGCGCGTGCCGAGCACGATCTTCTGGATGGCCACCCAGGCGGCACGGAACCTGACCTGGACCACTAACTGGTCCGACTCCACGGGCGCACCGCTGCTGGGCGTTACACCGGTGCTGCGGGTTGACAAGCACTTCACCGGCACCGAGTTCAACTGGACCGACTTCAAGGCCACCACCGACAGCGCGGGTGCGTCCCTCTCGGGTGCGGCACTGGGCAGTTGCTTCGGCGAGTACCGCGTGGAGTACCCGGACAGCAGCACCGGCGTGAAGTACAACTGGGCCACCACCTTCAACTTCGGCGGCTGGCGGATCGAGCTGGACGAGTTCCCGGGTGTGGGCGTGGGCGGCGACAACGTGCCTTACGTGACCTTCGGGCATATCTGCACCCAGGACATCATCCATTGATGCACTGAGTGAACGAGGAGGGGCAGCCTGCAAGGGCTGCCCCTTTTTTCATTCCCGGGCCAGGGCCAGCTTCAGCGGCAGGCGCGCCATGCTCGTGCTTTTCAACGAACCGAGGTACAGCCAGTCGCCATATTCCCGGGCGGTGGTGATGGGCGAGTAATTGCCTGCGCTGCCGTCCTGCAGGTTGGCGATGACCTTGCCTTCGGTATCCAGCCCCAGTACGAAGGCTTTACGCTCGATCGGCTTGGGCACCACCATCAGTGCCCGCACCATCACTTTGCGCAGCAATGGGTAGCCGGCGAAACCATCCAGCAGCGGGTTGCGTGGCGAGTACAGCGCCACCCAGAAGCGGTCGTGGCCGTTGAAACTGAGGTTGTCCGGCAAACCTGGCAAGTTGTCGATAAACAGGTCGTGGCTGCCCGCTCGTTCGCCCTTGAGCCAGTAGCGGCTGATGCGATAGGCGCCGGTTTCATTGACCAGCACGTAGTTTTCATCCGGGCCGAGGGCGACGCCATTGGCAAATTGCAGGTGATCGAGCAGTACCTCGGTGCTGCCGTTGCTGAAGTCATAGCGCAACAGCCGGCCGTCACCGCCGTGTTCGATCACGGCTTCACCGTCCTGCCCGTAACCCCAGCGGCTCGACGCATCGCTGAAGTAGGCATAGCGCCCGCTGGCGTCCACGGCCACGTCATCGGTAAAGCCGAAGGGCACGCCATTGGCACTGCTGCTCAGGGGCGCGAGCTGGCGGTTCGCATCCAGTGCGAGCAAGCCCTTGATCCCGTCGGCAATGATCAGGCGCCCATCCGGGTGCAGTGCCATGCCGAGGGGCCGCCCACCTGTATTGGCCAGCACTTCCAGGGTGTGGCTGTCGGGTGAGGTGCGGATGATGCGCCCGTCATGCAGCCCGCTGATCAGAAAACCCTGGGCATCCAGCAGCAGGGCCTCGGGCCCGGCGATGTCCTGGGCGCCGATCCGTTGCACATCCTTGAGGCGTAAGTTCTCGGCAAAGGGCCCCTCTTTCATCGAGGGCGCCTTGGGCGGGGACCAGTTCACCGGCTGCACCTTGGTAGGCATCAACAGCAAAAAGGCGAGCACGGCCAGCAGCAATACGAACAGCAGATGACGCAGTTTCTTGGGGCGGGTACTCATGACGGTTCCTGATTGTCGTGGGCGTTCGGCTCCCAGTGCAGGGTGCCGAACAGGTAGTCCATTAGGGGAAACACAATATTGAAATTACGCCCCTGCATCAGCTCGCGGCGGTGGTGCAGGGCGTGCAAGCGGTGCATCTGGCGGATCCACGGCAGGCGCGCCACCGGGTGTTCGACGGGCAGGTGTTCACAGGCGTGGAACACTTCGTAGAGCAGATAGCCCAGCAGCATGCAACCCGCGAATAGCCCGGCGACATTGGGGCTCAGTTGCTTGAGCAACCACCAGGCGGGCAGGGTGATCGCCAGGCTGTGCAGCACGATCAACCAGGCGGGGAAGAGGATCACACGCCAGTCTCGGGGGCTGTCGTAGGTCATGTGGCCAGGGGTGAAAAAACTGTGGTGGTCGCCGGTATGACGGGCGTAGAACAGCCGGGCGAAGCTGTGCTTGTGGTGGCCGAGGTGGCGGTGCACGAGGTAGATGCAGAGGTTGAAGAACACCAGGGTCAGGGGGACGGTCAGCCACTGGAGTGGGGTGATGGACTGGGTTGAGGACCAGGCCAGGGTGATGCAGGTTGCGCCGTAGAGAAGCACGAAGACGGCGTGAAGCCAGGGGTTGTAGTGCCGGGACACGGCGGCGCGGTAGCGGGCGCGAAAAGCCTCGGTAGCGTCAGGCATAGTGGCGGGCTCATAGTGTTTTTTGTGGTGACTGAGCTTAGTCTCCCTTCGTGATTGTGCTAGTCGGGCGCCGTTCTCAAATCAACGGATCCCAACGCTGCGACCAGTCGGATTCCGCCTTGACCACTCCCCGCAGCAATTCCAGCGCCTGTTGCAGTACCGCCGAATCCCGCGCCCGCGAATACACCAGGTACGTGGGGAAACTGAACTCCGGCGCCTTGGGCACCCGCTGCATCACGCCGCTGTCGAGGTAGCTTTGCACGACACGGGTGCGGAAGTAGCCGGCGCCGCCGTTCTCCAGGATGTACTGCAACGCCAGCGGCCCCAGGTTGAAGCTCAGTGCCGCACGGGCCTTGTCGGGCAGGGCGGTGTCGTGTTGCTGGCGAAACCCCGGGCCCCAGTCGATATACACGTAGGGATCGGGCTTGCTGACCAACTGCACCAGGATCAGTTTTTCTTCCAGCACCTGCTCCACCTGCAAGCCGGGCCAGTATTGCGGCTGGAACACCAGCGCCGCGTCGAGTACCCCCAGTTCCAGTTGGCGCAGCAGGTATTCGCCTTCACGCACCTCGGTACGCAGGGCATGGCCGGGGATGTGTTCGCGCAGGGCCTGGGCCCAGCCCAGCATCAACGGGTTGCACAGGCTGACTTCGCCACCGATATGGAGCACGTTGCGATAGCCATCCGGCAACGGCAGGTCGCGTTTGGCCGCTTCCCAGGTTTGCAGCAACTGGTTGGCGTACACCACAAAGGCCTCGCCATCCGGCGTCAGGCGCGCTCCGGCACGGTTGCGTACAAACAACGTGCTGCCCAACTGGCTTTCGAGGTTCTTGACCCTGGCGGTGATCGCGGTCTGGGTGACGTGCAGCTTCTCGGCCGCCGCAGCCAGGCTGCCGCAGCGAGTGATTTCGAGGAAAGTGCGTGCCAGTTCGATGTCCATGAAGGCCCCCGGGAAATGAGTGGAAGGCATTGTAATGGAATGCGCTCAACACGGTAGGAGCCGGCTTGCCGGCGATAGCGTCGGTACAACCAGCTCATAGGTGACTGACACACCGCCATCGCCGGCAAGCCGGCTCCTACAGGTGACCGAGTTCATGCTTTGAAATGCGGCCGAATGTGGGAGCTGGCTTGCCTGCGATAGCGGTGGTTCATCCAGCG
>NZ_JBWKRS010000004.1:64516-81267 GCF_059419385.1 Pseudomonas sp. GW821-FHT05H12
ACTCATGGGTGACTGACACGCCGCCATCGCCAGCAAGCCGGCTCCTACAGGTGACCGAGTTCATGCATTTGAAATGCGGCCGAATGTGGGAGCTGGCTTGCCTGCGATAGCGGTGGTTCAGCCAGCTCATGGGTGACTGACACACCGCCATCGCCAGCAAGCCGGCTCCTACAGGTGACCGAGTTCATGCATTTGAAATGCGCCCGAATGTGGGAGCTGGCTTGCCTGCGATAGCGGTGGTTCATCCAGCTCAGGGGTGACTGACACGCCGCCATCGCCGGCAAGCCGGCTCCTACTGGATACCAATGGACCAATGTTGGGTGGTCTGGTCTTCATGGAGCTGGTCGATATCCGTCTCGTATTGGCATTGCGGGCCTTTGCAGCTGTAGTCGACGGTCAGCGGTGCCAGGGTTTTCACGGGGAACAGGGTTTTGTTCTGGGCGGGGCGCTCGGCCGGTGCAGCCTCCAACGGTGGCGCTTCGTAGGTGAGGTCCAGGCTGGCAGCGTGGGCCAGGGGCGGCAGGAGGGTGAGCATTGCGCTCACCAGGACGGTCCTTGTGAATAGCATGTAAAACAATCCGGGCAACAGAAAAGAAGCGCGGATTATAGGCCAAGTCCGCCCCGGGATGCACAGGTCGGTCCCGGGGCGTAAGGCTTGAGTTAGAGCGTTCGTGGTGCTTCAAGATGCTCGGTCGGGAATGCCTGTGCATACACCTGGCACACCCTTAACACTTGCTCATCGGCAAACCGTGCGCCGACCACGTGCAGGCCCACCGGCAGGCCATTCGCTGCCAAACCGCACGGCACCGAGGCGGCCGGTTGTTGGGTCAGGTTGAAGGGGTAGGTGAATGGCGTCCATTCCATCCAGGCCTGCATGCCCGAACCTGGCGGTACGTTATGCCCAGCCTCGAACGCGGTGATCGGCATCATCGGCGAGACCAGCACGTCGTAGTGCTCATGGAACGCCGCCATGCGCGCCACCAACGCGGCGCGGGCTTCAAGGGCGGCGTTGAAGTCATCCAGGCTCAAGCGTTCGCCCTGTTGCGCGATGCTCAGCAGGCCAGGGTCGAGCAGCTGTTTCTGCGACTCGCTCATGGGCCCGGTAAGGCGTGCGGCACCGGCCGCCCACAGGGTGCTGAACACCTCCAGCGGGTCGCTGAAGCCCGGGTCGATTTCTTCCACGTGTGCCCCCAATTGCACCAGGCCCTGCACGGCCCGGGCGACGACGCTGGCCACCTGCGGGTCGACGTCTACATAACCGAACGTGGGGCTGTAGGCCACGCGCAAGCCTTTGAGGTCCGTGCCGGGGGTGAGCCAGGGCGTGGCCCTTGGCGCACCGATCAGGCCATCCCGCGCGTCGGGTTGCGCGACGGTCTGCAGCATCAGCACCGTGTCTTGCACGGTGCGGGTCATCGGCCCCAGGTGCGACAGGATCGTCATGGAACTGGCAGGCCATTGCGGCACGTAGCCGAAGGTCGGCTTGATGCCGAACGTGCCGGTGAACGCGCAGGGAATTCGGATCGAGCCGCCCGCATCGCTGCCCTGGTGCAACACGCCGAGGTTCAAGGCCGCCGCCGCGCCGGCGCCGCCCGAGGAGCCGCCGGCGGTGGTGCGAGTGTCCCACGGGTTGCGGGTGATGCCATACAGCGGGTTGTCGGTGACGCCCTTCCAGCCGAATTCCGGGGTGGTGGTCTTACCCAGCAGCACCGCGCCCGCCTTGCGCATCAACGCGGAAAACGGCGCGTCCACGTCCCACGGCCCTTCGGCGGATGAGGTGCGTGAGCCTTTGCGGGTGGGCATGCCGACCGTCAGGGTCAGGTCCTTGATCGACGCGGGCACGCCGTCCAGCGCGCCGCACGGCTGGCCCTTGAGCCAGCGTTGTTCCGAGGCGCGTGCGGCGTTCAGTGCGCCTTGCGGGTCGACATGGCAGTAGGCATTCACCACCGGGTTGTAGCGTTCGATGCGCAGCAACGCGTCTTCGGTGACCTCCACCGGCGACAGGCTCTTGTCACGAAAATGCGCCAGCAGTTGCACCGCCGTCAGTTGGCCGATCTCACTCATGCCACATCCCCCTGGGCCGCGTTGACCATGGCGCGCAGCAGCACCGCGCAGCCCGCCGCCAGATCATCCGGCGCGGCGTTTTCGATTTCGTTATGGCTGATGCCGCCTTCGCACGGCACAAAGATCATCCCGGCCGGGCCCAGTTCGGCAACGAAAATCGCGTCGTGCCCGGCGCCACTGACGATGTCCATGTGGCTCAAGCCCAGGGCCTGGGCGCCTTCGCGCACGGCGTTGACGCACGCCGGGGCAAAGTCCAGCGGTGGAAAGTCGGCCGTCGGCGTCAGCTCAAAGCTCAAGCCGTGGTGTTTGGCGGTGGCTTCGATCACGCCGCGCACCTCATCGACCATGGCTTGCAGCTTGTCGGCGTGCAGGTGGCGCAGGTCGATCGTCATCTGCACCTGGCCCGGGATTACGTTGCGCGAACCCGGGTGCAGGCTCAGGCAACCGACCGTGCCACAGGCATGGGGTTGCTGTTGATGGGCGATGCGGTTGACCGCGCTGACCACCTCGGCGGCGCCCACCAGGGCGTCCTTGCGCAGGTGCATCGGCGTCGGCCCGGCGTGGGCTTCGACGCCGGTGAAGGTCAGGTCGAACCACTTCTGGCCCAGGCAGCCCATGACCACGCCGATGGTGGTGGCCTGGTCTTCCAGCACCGGGCCTTGTTCGATGTGTGCTTCGAAATACGCACCCACCGGATGGCCGAGCACGGCGCGGGTGCCGGCATAGCCGATGCGCTGCAATTCGGCACCCACCGACAGCCCCTGGTCGTCGAGTTTGTCGAGGGTCTCCTGCAAGTCGAATTTACCGGCGAATACTCCGGAGCCCATCATGCACGGCGGAAAGCGCGAGCCTTCTTCGTTGGTCCACACCACCACTTCAATCGGCGCTTCGGTCTCGATGTTCAAATCGTTGAGAGTACGGATCACCTCCAGCCCGGCCATGACTCCGTAGCAGCCGTCGAACTTGCCGCCGGTGGGCTGGGTGTCGATATGGCTGCCGGTCATTACCGGGGGCAGGGCGGGATTGCGCCCGGCGCGGCGCGCAAAGATATTGCCGATGCCGTCGACCGTGACGCTGCACCCGGCCGCCTCGCACCATTGCACGAACAGGTCACGGGCCTGGCGGTCCAGGTCGGTCAGGGCCAGGCGACACACGCCGCCCTTGACGGTGGCACCGAGCTGGGCCAGGTCCATCAACGATTGCCACAAACGGTCGCGGTTGATCAGCGGGGCGTTGCTCTGGAGCGGTTGCGCAAAACTATTCATCTGCAATCTCCGGTCAGGCACTCAGGGCCAAATAGCGATTCTTGATACTCGGATCGGCACGGAAGTCAGCGGCGCTGCCCTCGTACACCACGCGGCCCTGTTCGAGCACGTAATGGCGGTCGGCGAGCTTGTCGCAGACCATCAGGTTCTGTTCCACCAGCAGTACCGGCAGGCCGTCGTCCTTGACCTTGCGCAGGATTTTCACCAGCTCGTCGACGATCACCGGGGCCAGGCCTTCGGTGGGTTCATCGAGGATCAGCAGCTTGGGGTCGTTGAGCAGCGCGCGGGCGATGGCGAGCATCTGCTGCTCGCCACCCGACAGCGCGTGGCCGGCATTTTTGCGGCGTTCCTTGAGACGCGGGAACATGGCGTACACGTCTTCGAGCTGCCAGCGGCTGGTCTTGCGCGCGGCGATGCGCAGGTTCTCTTCGACGGTAAGCAGGCGGAAGATCCCGCGATTTTCCGGCACCAGCGCCAGGCCCTGACGGGCGATTTCAAAGATCTTCTGCCCCACCAACGCCTGGCCGTTGAAGTGGATCTGGCCCTGGCGCGGGCAGATGATCCCGAGGATGCTGCGCAGGGTGGTGGTCTTGCCGGCGCCGTTACGCCCCAGCAGGGTCACCAGTTCGCCAGGGTTGACGGTCAGCGAGACGCCTTCGAGCACGTGGCTCTTGTCGTAGTAGGAATGAATGTTCTCGACGATCAGCATCAGGCAGCCTCCCCAAGGTATGCAGTGCGCACACGCTCATCGGCGCGTACGAATTCCGGCGTGCCTTCCACCAGGATCTGGCCGTGGCTCATCACTGTGATGCGTTGGCTGATGGACATGACGATGCTCATGTTGTGTTCGATCAGCAGCACCGTGTGGTCGCGGCCGAGGTCGCTGATCAGCTGGGTCATGATCGGGATGTCGTCGATGCCCATGCCCGAGGTGGGCTCATCCAGCATCAATAGTTTCGGTTTGGAGCAGATCGACATGCCCACCTCCAGCACCCGCTGCTGGCCGTGGGACAACTCGCCGGCCAGGGTGTCGGCGCGGGTGGTCAGTTGCAGGCGCTCCAGTACTTGGTCGGCCATGTCCAGGTGTTCGCGTTTGCTGTCGACGCGGCGCCAGAAGTTCAGCGCACGGGCACCGTCACGGCCCTGGGCCGCCAGGCGCAGGTTTTCGCGCACGCTGAGGTTCTGGAACAGGCTCGTGAGCTGGAACGAGCGCGCCATGCCCAGGCCGACGCGGCCATGGGCGGGTTTGCGCATCAGGTTTTTGCCGTCGAAATGAATCGCCCCGGCCGTGGCCTGGCGCTCGCCGGTCAGGCAGTGGAACAGGCTGGTTTTGCCCGCGCCGTTGGGCCCGATGATGGTGTGGATGGTGCCAGCCTCGACCTTGAGGTTCACACCGTTGACCGCATGGAAGGCGCCATAGGCCAGTTCCAGGTCTTTGGTTTCCAGCAGGATGCTCATAGCCCTTCCTCCTTGGCGATAACGGCGGCCTTGCGGCTGCCGCGTACCTTTTCGAACAGCGACGCCAGGCCGCCCCACAAACCGCCCCGCATGAAGATCACCACCAGGATCAGGATCACCCCCAGCAGCATCAGCCAGCGTGGCCACAGGTCGGAGAGGAAGTCCCCGAGCAGCACGATGGAGCCGGCGCCCAGCAGCGAACCGAACAACGAGCCGGTGCCGCCGACGATGGTCATGATCAGGATGTTCTCGGACATCGCCAGGTCGATGTTCGACAGCGGCACGAAGTGCAGCAGCATCGCGTACAGCGCGCCGGCAATCCCGGTGACGGCGCCGGACAGCACAAACACCAGGATCTTGAAATGGCGGGTGTCGTAGCCGATGGCCGAGGCGCGGGTTTCGTTTTCGCGGATCGCCATCAGCGTGCTGCCGAACGGCGAGGCGATCACCCGGCGTGCGCCGATGAAGATCAGCAGGAACAGCACCGCGACAAACGCGTAGAAGGCGCGGGCATCGCTGAGCGACAGCAGCACCGTTTCACCGATACGGATCTCCGGACGCGGCACGCTGAGCAGGCCGTTGTCGCCACCGGTCCAGTCGCTGAGGGTGTAGGCGACGAAGTAGGCCATCTGGCTGAACGCCAGGGTCAGCATCACGAAGTAGATGCCGGTACGGCGGATCGCCAGGGCGCCCACCAGCAAGGCCAGGAAGCCACCGGCCACCGCGGCGCCGAGCAGGGCGGCGAACAGCCCCAGTTGCAGGTGCAGCATCAGCAACGCGGCGCAGTAGGCGCCGGCGCCGAAGAAGATACCTTGGCCGAACGACAGCAGCCCCGTGTAGCCCAGCAACAGGTTGCAGGCCAGGGCGGCCATGGCAAAGATCAGAATCTCGGTGGCCAGGGTCGCCGACGGCAAGATCAATGGCAGGCCGATCAGCACCGCCAGTACCCACAGCAACATCGCGCGCGATTGCGTCTTGGCAAACGGCAGGGGATTTTTCTCGCTCATGTCAGGCTCTCCCGAACAGGCCGTAAGGACGCACCAGGATCACCACGGCCATCGCGCCGTAGATCATCAGGCTCGCGCCCTGGGGCCAGAGTGTGGCCATCAGGCTTTGCACCACGCCCACCAGCAACCCGCCGACCAGCGCGCCGCTGAACGAGCCCATGCCGCCGATCACCACCACCACGAAGGCCACGCCGAGGATCTCCGGGCCGACAAAGGGCTGGGCGCCGCGCAACGGGGCGAACAGCACGCCCGCAACGCCGGCCAGGGCGACACCGAGGGCGAACGTCATAGAGAACAGGCGGAAGATATTGGTGCCCAGCAACGACACGGTTTCAGTGCTTTCACTGCCGGCGCGCACCAGGGCACCGAAGCGTGTGCGTTCCAGCAGCAGCCACAGGCCCAGGCCGACCAGGCCGGAGAAACCGATCAGGAACAGGCGGTAGTGCGGGTACACGAAGTCGCCCACCACCAGCACGCCGCGCAGCAATTGCGGCACCGCAACGCTTTTGCCCACCGGGCCCCAGATCATCACGCTGGCTTCCTGGATGATCAGCGCGATCCCCAGGGTCACCAGGATCTGGAACATGTGCGGCAAGTGATAGATGCGCTGGATCAACAGTCGCTCGATCACCCAGGCCAACGCGGCCACCACCAGCGGCGCGATCAGCAGCGCCAGCCAGAAGTTGCCGGTGAGGCTGACAGCGGTGTAGCAAATGTAGGCACCCAGCAGAAAGAACGCGCCGTGGGCGAAGTTGACGAAGTTGAGCAGGCCAAAAATGATGGTCAGCCCGACGGCGATCAGGAAATAGATCATTCCCAACCCCAGGCCGTTGAGTATCTGGAACAGGTAAAGATTAAGCATGCAGGCACCCTCGGCAGGAAGCTGCTCGCGCAGCCCTGCTGTGCAATGTTCAGGGGATCAGGCGAGCGTGCAGCCAGTGGCTTCCACGGGCGGGAACGACTGGCCGGCGCTGAGTACCTTGGCCAAGTCGTCCTTGTCAGCCATGTCGCCAGCGGCCTTGCCGACGAGCAGGTAGTAGTCCTTGATCACCTGGTGGTCGCCGGCGCGGATCGATTCCTTGCCGGTCGGGCCTTCGAAGCTCAAGCCTTGCATGGCCTTGGCCACGGTGGGGCCGTCGAAGCTGCCCGTCGAGATGATGGTGTCGAGCATAACCTTGGTGCTGATGTAGTCGGCGGCCAGCGGGTAGGTGGGGTTGATGCCGTATTTGGCCTGGGTCAGCTTGACCAGTTCGCGGTTGAGCGGGGTGTCGACCTGGTGCCAATACTGCGCGCCGAGGTACACGCCTTCGAGCACATCGCTGCCCAGTTCCTGGAATTGATCCAGGCCGGCGGACCACACCAGCAGCACTTTCATGCGTTCCTTGATGCCGAAGTTCACCGCCTGGCGCAGGGTATTGGAGGACTGGCTGCCGAAGTTGAGCAGCACCAGCACATCGGGCTTGGCCGCGATGGCGTTGGTCAGGTAGCCGGAGAATTCCTGCTCCTGCAACGAGTGGTAGCTGTTGCCGATGTGCTCCAGGCCGTGTTCCTTGAGCACATTCTTGGCGCCTTCGAGCAGCGCTTCGCCGAACACGTATTGCGGGGTGATGGTGTACCAGCGCTTGGCGTCCGGCAGCAGCTTGATCAGCGGCACCATGGTTTCGCGGATCGCTCCGTAGGTGGGCACCGACCAGCGGAAGGTCGCGTGGTTGCAGTCTTTGCCGGTGACTTCATCGGCGCCCACCGGGGTCATGAACACGCCGCCGACCTTGTCCACTTCCTTGGCCACCGCCAGCGCCGACGACGACAGGGTGCACCCCTGGAAGAACCGTGCGCCGTCCTGCTGGATGGCTTCCTGCACCTTGCGCACCGCCTTGCCGGCGTTGCCTTCGGTGTCGATGACCTTGTAGTTCAACGGGCGGCCGAGTACTTCGGGGTGTTGGCCCACCGCCAGGCGTGAACCCATGTCGGCAAACTTGCCATAGCTGGCAAAGGCGCCAGACATGGACTTGAGGCCGTAAAAGGTAAAGGGCTCGGCGGCGAATGCCGACCGCACGCTCAGCGGGAGGCTGAGGGCGGCGGCTGCGGTAAGACTGGCTTTCAATAACGTACGACGCTGCATGGGGTGACTCCCTGGTTTAGTTATTGGCAGGAGCGGCAAGGGCGATACGGTGGAGCAAGGGCCTGTGGGCAGGCCTGTTATTGGATGGCGCGGAAGTTGGTTGGAATGCGGTCAAAATGTGGGAGCTGGCTTGCCTGCGATGCAGGCACCTCGGTGTGTCAAATGCACCCAGGTGATGCCATCGCCGGCAAGCCGGCTCCTACAGGGTCAGTGGTGGTGATCAAACTCCAACAGAAAATGCGGGCTGACCTCGCCTTCAAGGGCGGTCATGTGGTGTTCGGCATCGCACATGTGTTCATGCATCAGGCTGCGCACGGCGCTTTCGTCCCCGGCACGAAAGGCGATCAGCAACTGCTTGTGATAGTCGAGGTTGGCCGCATCGAACTGTTTGCGCTTGGGCTTGTAGGCTTTTTTCAGCACCACCAGGTCACGCAGCAGGTCGTTGAGAAACTGCGCCATGAAGCTCAGCAGCGGGTTGGGGCAGGCCTTGGCCAGCAGGTTGTGGAACTCCAGTTCCGCCAGGCGTTGTTCGCGCTGGCCGGCTTCGCTGTCTTCCGGTGCGCTGCAGAACGCCACGTTGTCTTGCAGGGCCTGGTAGTCGTCCTCGCTGAGGCGCCCGAGTACCGACACCGCCAGTTCCACCTCGATGACTTTGCGCAGTTGGTACACCTGCTCGCCGTCCAGGTGCTGGAAGTGCAGGTAATTGCGCAACGCCCGGCTGGCCGGCTCGGTGCCGGCCTGGTTCAGGTACGCGCCGCCGCTGGGGCCTGTGCGAGTGTTCACCAGGCCTTCGACCTCCAGGGCCTTGAGCGCTTCGCGTGCCGAGCCTTTGGAGCACTGGAAGCTTTCCATCAGCTCACGTTCGGTGGGCAAACGGTCACCGGGCTTCAAGGCGTCGGTGACGATGGAGCGCTTGACCGACTCGACAATCACATCGGACAGCTTCTGGCGTTTGCGTTTCAGCGGGCGGCTTAGCATGGCTTCGATTTATCGTATTAATGCGGATAAATAGCACTTAATAACGCTTGAGCCCTCAGGTCAACGCAGGGTGTCGTTTTCGGTGGCAAGGGGTCGCAAATGCGTTAGTGCGGGTGTTAGTCCCATTGGCCGCTGTCAAGGCAACGTGCTGAAGGCGGTGGTTGTTTTCCATAAATCAGGAAGTCGCCCAACCATCGCTCGACGCAGCCGTTGGCGAGGTTGTTCGGGGCGGGTGGCGCCTTGAGCAACAGGTGCTCGATACCCGATGTGATGGGTTCGCCGTGGCTGGCATTGACCAGCACCATGCGCGCGACACGCTGCGGAAACAGCGCGCCATAGCGGCTGCCGAGCCGCGTGGCGTCAGCGTTGCCGACAAAGTTGAGGCGTGCCTCGCCCAGTTGGGCGCGTACGAACTCCATGTCCAACGCGGCTTGTTCGACGCCTTGGGCCTGGCGCAAATCCCGTGGGGTGAGTTCGATCACGTCGTAAAGGTTGGTCAGTGCGCGGTAGGCCGGTGTGGCGTAGGACTCCCAGCGGCTGGCGAGGTGGAGAGCGAAAGGGGTGTGTTTGCCGTGGTGCGGTTCGCCGGATTGAGCGAACACCACGCCCTCGCGGTTCAACGGCTGGCGGGCGCCGACACGGGTCAGCACCAGGCGCACGCGGCCACGCGCAGGAGCCGCATGGTCGCGGGGCACGCTCACCACGCCGCATTGCGTGCGGCCCAACACTTCCGGGTCCAGCCGGGCGACGGTGGGCAGTGGACAGTCCAGCAGCCAGTCAATGGCGGTGGGTGGGATCAGCGGTTCGGCCAGGGAGGGGGCAGCGATGAGCCCGATCAAAGACCAGGCCAGGCGAGTCAGGCGAACGCTGGGTTTCATCAAAAGGTCCTGGGCAGCCGTGTGAGAGCGGCTTTTTTACCAAGGACCCCGGGTTGAAAAATGTAGGGTGATAAAAAGACTTCAGTAGGAAACCAGACTTTCGTTTATCAGATTTCGGTTTTCCAACCGCCGCCCAACGCCTTGTACAAGGCAATGCTCGCCTGCAGCCGTGACAGCCGCAGTTGCACGTTCACATCTTGCGCGGCATACAGGGTGCGCTGGGTTTCCAGTACCGTCAGCAGGTCCTCGGCACCCGCCTGGTAGCGGCTTTCGGCGATCTGGAAGGCGGTCTGGGCCTGCTCCAGTTCTTCTGCCTGCCACTGACGTTGCTGGTCCAGGCGCGTGATGCTGCTCAGGGCTTTTTCCACGTCGGCAAAACCATTGATGATTGCGCCGCGATAGGTTTGCAGCAGCTCATCCTGGCGGGCACTGGCCTTGTCGCGTTCCGCACTTAAACGGCCATGGTTGAAGATCGGTGCCACCAGCCCCGAAGTCAGGTTGTAGAACGGGCTGCGCAGGATGTCCTCGGCCTTGTACGACCCCGAACCCACGGTGGCGCCCAGGGTGACCGTGGGCAACATGGCCGCACGGGCCACAGTGACGTCAGCACGGGCGGCCGCCAATTGCGCTTCGGCCTGGGCCAGGTCGGGGCGACGGCTCAGCAGTTGGCTGGGCACACCCGGGCCGATAGCGGGCCAACTGAGGGCCTGGAACCCTTCGCTGCCCAGGTCCAGGGCCTGCACGGGCTGGCCGAGGAGGGCGGCGAGGGTGATCCGGGATTCTTCCGCCACTTGCTGGATCAATGGCAATTGCCGTTGTTGGCTGGCGACCAGGCTTTTTTGCTGGGCCAGTTCCAGGGCGGTGGCGGAGCCGGCGGTGTAGCGGGTTTGCACCAGGTCCAGCACGTTGCGCGCATTCGCCAGATTCAGCTCGGCGATCTGTTGGCGCTGGCGTGCGGCCAGGGTTTGCGCGTAGCGGTCGGCGACGTTGCTGAGCAGGGTCAGCTCCACGGTGGCCTGGTCGAACTCGCTGGCGCGTAGCGTCTGCAAGGCGCTGTCCCGTGCTGCGGCGCGGCCCCCCCAGAAGTCCACCTCATAACTGGCGGTGAGGTTGGCGCCGAAGCTGTCGACGGTGTTATTGCTTTCGGTGGCGTCCAGCGCCGAACTGCCGCTGCCGCGCAGCAGCTTTTCACGGCTGGCGGTGAGGTTGAACTTCACCTCGGGCAACAACGGCGCACCGGCGATCACGGCGCTGGCCTGGGCCTGGCGCACGCGGGCCATGGCGGCAGCCACGTCGTAACTGTCGCGGCGGGCCTGGTCGATCAGGCGGTTGAGTGGCGCGCTGCCAAACTGCGTCCACCAGCGGTTGTTGATCGCCTGGGCGGCATTGCGTTCGGCGTACTGCCAGGCGGCGGGCGGTGCGATACCGCTGTCGACGGTCGGCAGGTTGCCGGTGCAGGCATTGAGCAACAGGCACAGGCTGAGCACGGACAGGGGCGGTGCGATGGATCGTTTATTCACTGGTCAACGCCTTAACCGGATCGAGCCGGGCAGCTTTACGGGCCGGCATAAAGCCGAATACGACACCGGTGACCAGCGCACAGCCGAACGCGCCCAGCACCGCCACCAGGGAAAACTGCACCGCCACCTCGGCCAGCACCAGCACGCCACCCACCAGCAAGGCGAGGGCGATGCCAAACAGGCCGCCGACCACCGAGAGCATCACCGCCTCGGTGAGGAACTGGCGCAGGATGTCGCGCTGGCGCGCACCGGTGGCCATGCGGATACCGATTTCGCGGGTACGTTCGCGCACGGTCATCAGCATGATGTTCATCACGCCGATCCCGCCCACCAGCAGGGAGATGGCGGCAATCGAGCCGAGCATCAACGACAGGGTGTTCTGAGTGCGCGCCTCGGCCTGGATCATTGCGGCGTTGTTGGTCAACTGGTAGTCGCGCTTGCCGTTGTGCAGCTTGAGCATGAGCTGGTCGATGGCCACTTCGGCCTCGTGCACCTTGCGTGCGTCGGTGGTGGCAATGGCCACGTATTCGGGGTTGTAGGTGCCGAACAGGCGCACGCTGGCAGCGGTGTAGGGGATGGCGACGCGGTCGTCGCTGTCTTTGTTGCCGGAGCTGGAGCCTTTTTCCGCCAGCACGCCGATCACTTGGAAAGGCACGTTCTCGATCAGGATGTACTGGCCGATCGGGCTGGCCACGCCCTTGAACAGTTTTTCGCGGATGCGGTGGCCGATCACCGCCACGGTCGCCCCGGCGCGCTCATCGGCCTCGGTGAAGTAGCTGCCTTCGACCACCGGCCAGTTGAAGATTTCCGGGAAGTTGACATCGTTGCCGCCCACGTACGCCAGGTAATCCACATTGCCGAAGCGCACGCCGGCGTCACTGCCGTTGACCGGCATGATGCGCTTGACCTGGGGCAGTGCCGACAGCGCCGCGACATCATTGAGGGTGACGATCCCCAGCGGCGTGCGCGGGTTGGGCGAGGAGCCGCTGAGGTAAATAATGTTGGAGCCGAACGCGCCCATCTGCGCCATGACCTGGCGCTTGCTGCCTTCGCCGACGGCCAGCATGACCACCACCGACGCCACGCCAATGATGATCCCCAGCAACGTCAACGCGGTGCGGAACCGGTTGATCCACATCACCCGCCAGGCCGCCTGCACCGCGTCGACCAGTTCGGCCTTCCACGCGCCGTTGTGCTCGGCGCCGTCGGCCAGGCGCTGGCGCAGGTCCACGGCTTGCAGCGCATCGCTGTTGGCCGTGGCCGGCACATAGGTCTCGCTGTCGGCAGAATCGCTGATGATCAGGCCATCGCGGATCTCGATGATGCGGTTGGCCCGCGCTGCCACTTCGCGGTCATGGGTGATCAGGATGACCACGTGACCCTGGCTGGCAAGCTCGTCGAGCAAGGTCATCACTTCGGCGCCGCTGTGGCTGTCGAGGGCGCCGGTGGGTTCGTCGGCGAGGATGATATGCCCGCCGTTCATCAATGCCCGGGCAATCGATACCCGCTGCTGCTGGCCACCGGAAAGCTGGTGCGGGCGGTTGGCGGTGCGGTCGGCCAGGCCCAGCCGAGTGAGCAGGGCCTTGGCGCGAGCATGGCGTTCGGTGGCGCTGATGCCGGCATAGATCGCCGGCATCTCGACGTTTTCCTGGGCCGAACCCGACGGGATCAGGTGATAGCCCTGGAACACAAAACCGAAGGCTTCGCGGCGCAGCCAGGCCAACTCGTCGCTGCCCAGGTGCGCGACGTTTTCCCCGGCGAACAGGTAGTCGCCCTCGGTGGGGCGGTCGAGGCAACCCAAGATATTCATCAACGTGGATTTGCCCGAGCCGGAAGCACCGACGATGGCGACGAACTCGCCGGCGTGGATCGACAGGTCGATCCCGCGCAATACGTCGACCTGCGGGCTGTCGCCGCCGCCGTAGGACTTGCGGATGTGCTTGAGTTCGATCAGAGGCGTGCTCAACTCAACCCCCGCTGCCGTCGGCCGGGCCGATCAGCAGGTGATCGCCTTCGCTGAGGCCGCCCAGCACTTCGACCCGCAGGCGATCACTGATGCCCAGGCGCACTTCGCGTTCCTCGATGGACCCGTTTTTTGCCACTACGCGGGCGATCTGCTTGTCGGTGCCGTGGCTGCCCAGCAGGGCGGCGACCGGCACCGTGAGGGCGTCCTTGACCTGGCTGGCGACAAAAAATACCTGGGTGGTCATTTCGGCCATCAGTGCATTGTCGGCGTTGTCCACGTCCAATAGCACGGTGTACAGCACCACGCGGCCGCTGCCGCTCTTGCTTGAACTGCTGGGGCTACCGCTGCCCTGGCTGGTTTCATTGAGCGGCTTGGGCGGGATCGGCAGGATCTGGCGCACCGTGCTGGTCCAGCGCCGGTTGCCACCGGCCAGGGTGGTGAAATAGGCGGTCATGCCGGGTTTGACGTGACCGATGTCGGCTTCGGAGACCTCGGCCCACACGGTCATCGGCGACAGCTTGGCAATACGAAGGATCAACGGTGTCTGCTGCTGGGCATTGAGGGTCTGGCCGACCCGCGCGTCCACCGCGACCACGGTACCCGCCATGGGCGCGAAAATCCGCGTGTAGCCCAGTTCGGCTTCGTCACTGCGCAGGCTGGCCTGGGCCTGGCGGATCTGCGCCTGGAACATGTCGACCCGCGCCTGGGTGGCGCTCAGCTCGGCCTTGGCGGTTTGCACATCTTCTTCGCGGGTGGCGTTGCCGGCGGCCAGGCGTTGCTGGCGCTGGTACTTCTGGCGCGCCAGTTCGTGCTGGGCTTTTTGCTCTTGCAGTTGAGCCTTGAGGTTCTCGATGGCATAGCGGCTGGCGTCGAGCTTGGCCTTTTGCGTGGACGGGTCGATCTCCACCAGCAACTGGCCTTCCTTGACCTGGTCGCCGGCCTCCACGTGGATCTTCTGGATCTGCCCCGAAGCCTGGGCGCCCACGTCGACATAGCGACGCGGTTGCAGGGTGCCCAGGGCGGTCACGCTGTTTTCAATATTGCCGCGGGTGACGGTGACCGTGGCCAGGTTGTCGCGGCCCGACGGCAGCACCTGCCAGGCGGCAACCGCGATGATGGGGATCAGGCACGCCACAACAAGCAGGGCGCGTCGGGCAGGTCGAGGGCGTTTCATGCTTAGGTTCCAGCCGGGAAAGTTCGGAGCGCAGTTGCGCTGAGCTGACAGTTAAACGTTGGAAATGCGTGGGGATTTAGGCTGTTACACAAGCGGTTACAGGTCTGGTCGGTAAAAAAATTTGCGTGTGGGTGTGAGACTTCTTTAAAAGTAGATGAGAATTACTATAAATTGCACGCACTCAAACTGCCATCATCGATGGGCTGTCTTCTTTAGCACTCAAGGATCTGATGCCGTCCCTCCGGACGGCCGGGAGTCATGTTGGAAAACTACTATCGCGAGCTGGTGTGTTTCCTCAACGCCAAGCTGGGCAACCGTCAGGTGGCCGAGGATGTGGTGCATGACGCTTATGTCCGGGTGCTGGAGCGCTCCAGCGACACGCCGATCGAGCAGCCCCGGGCGTTTCTGTACCGCACCGCGCTCAATCTGGTGATCGACGGCCATCGGCGCAACGCCCTGCGCCAGGCTGAACCCCTGGACGTGCTCGACAGCGAAGAACGCTTTGCCGCCAGTTCCCCCCACGCCACCCACGACCAGGGCCAGCGCCTGGAGATGCTCGAGCGCGCCCTGGCCGAGCTGCCCGCGGTCTGCCGCGACAGCTTCCTGCTGCGCAAGCTCGACGGCTTGTCCCACCCGCAGATCGCTGAACGCCTGTGCATTTCCCGCAGCCTCGTGGAAAAGCACATCGTCAATGCCATGAAGCACTGCCGGGTGCGCATGCGCGAGTGGGAAGCACACTGATCAGCGATCAGTTAAATTTTATTTCACTGTCCTCGTTTCCTATCAACACACGGCCTGTTGTTCAGGCCTTGAAGGTATTCCCGCCCCAATCGCCAAGGGGCTTATCCAGAGGACACTGGAATGACACAGGCAATTGCTTCGCCCGCGGTTCACGACCTGATCGGTATCGGTTTCGGCCCTTCGAACCTGGCGCTGGCCATCGCCCTGCAGGAGCGTGAAAAGGCCCAGGGCAAACTGGACGTGCTGTTTCTCGACAAGCAGGCCGACTACCGCTGGCACGGCAATACCCTGGTGACCCAGAGCGAATTGCAGATCTCGTTCCTCAAGGACCTGGTCACCCTGCGCAACCCCACTAGCCCTTACTCCTTCGTCAACTACCTCAAGGCCCACGACCGCCTGGTGGACTTCATCAACCTGGGCACCTTCTACCCGTGCCGCATGGAGTACAACGACTACCTGCGCTGGGTTGCCGGGCAGTTCCAGGCCCAGGCCCGCTACGGCGAGGAAGTGCTGGCCATCGAGCCGATCCTGCACCAGCAACAGGTTGAAGCCTTGCGTGTGATTTCCCGCGATGCCGTGGGTGAGCAGCATGTGCGCACCACCCGCTCGGTGGTGGTCAGCGCCGGGGGCACGCCGCGCATTCCTGAAGCCTTCAAGGCCCTCAAGGACGACGGCCGCGTGTTCCATCACTCCCAATACCTGGCACGCATGGCCACGCAGCCGTGTGTCGAGGGCAAGGCGATGCGCATCGCGATCATCGGGGGTGGCCAGAGCGCGGCCGAGGCCTTTATCGATCTGAATGACAGCTTCCCGTCGGTGCAGGTCGACATGATCCTGCGCGGTTCGGCGCTCAAGCCCGCCGATGACAGCCCGTTCGTCAACGAAGTGTTCTCGCCGGCCTTTACCGACCTGGTGTTCCAGCAGGTGGGTGCCGAGCGTGAGCGCCTGGTCGCCGAGTACCAGAATACCAACTACTCGGTGGTGGACCTGGACCTGATCGAACGCATCTACGGGATTTTCTATCGTCAGAAAGTCTCCGGCATTGCACGCCAGGCCTTCCGCACCATGACTGTGGTCGAAAAAGCCAGCGCCAGCCCGCTGGGTATCGAACTGGCCTTGCGCAACAACGCCACCGGCGAAACCAGCGTGAGCCATTACGACGCCGTGGTGCTGGCCACCGGTTACGAGCGCCAGATGCACCGCGAGCTGCTGGCGCCGCTGGAAGCCTACATGGGCGACTTCGAAGTGGCGCGCGACTACCGCATCGTTACCGACGAGCGCTGCAAGGCGGGTATCTACATTCAGGGCTTCAGCCAGGCCAGCCACGGCCTGAGCGACACCTTGCTGTCGGTGCTGCCGATCCGCGCGGACGAGATTGCCGCCTCGCTGTTCGAGCACGACCGCAGCCGTGGCAAGGCGCGCTCGGTGCAGGACCTGTTGCTCGCTACGGCCAGCTGATCCCTGGCGCTGGTAACCGGTGGCCAGCACCACGGCGTCGTAATGGCTCACGCTGGTTTCGCCAGCGTGCAATGACGAACTGTAGGAGCCCGGCTTGCCGGCGATGGGGATCTCAGGGACGCC
>NZ_JBWKRS010000004.1:81277-263805 GCF_059419385.1 Pseudomonas sp. GW821-FHT05H12
GCCGGCGATGGCGTCCCTGAGATCCCCATCGCCGGCAAGCCGGGCTCCTACAGTTCGTCATTGCACGCTGGCATTTGCGGGTGCTCGCTGATACTGTACAAAAAACCAGTATCGGTAGCCCTCCATGCAGTTGATCGAAAAACTCAGCATCCTCGCCGACGCCGCCAAGTACGACGCTTCGTGCGCCAGCAGTGGTGCGCCCAAGCGCAGTTCCGAGGGCAAGGCGGGGCTGGGTTCCACCGATGGCATGGGCATCTGCCACAGCTACACGCCCGACGGGCGCTGCGTCTCGCTGCTCAAGGTGTTGCTCACCAACTTCTGCCTCTACGACTGCCAATACTGCGTCAACCGCCGCTCCAGCGACGTGCCCCGTGCACGCTTCAGCCCGGAGGAGGTGGTCACCCTGACCCTGGATTTCTACCGGCGCAATTGCGTCAGCGGGCTGTTTCTCAGTTCCGGCATCATCCGTTCGTCCGACTACACCATGGAACAGCTGGTGCGCGTCGCGAAACTGCTGCGCGAAGAGCATGACTTTCGCGGCTACATTCACCTCAAGACCATTCCTGACGCCGACCCGGCACTGATCGCCGAAGCGGGGCGCTATGCCGACCGCCTGAGCGTGAACATCGAACTGCCCACCGAGGCCAGCCTGCAGACCCTGGCACCGGAAAAAAAGATCGTGTCGATCAAGCAGGCCATGCAGACCATCTACACCGGCGAGCAAACGGTGCGCAACGAGCCGCGCGCGCCGCGTTTTGCCCCGGCCGGGCAGAGCACCCAATTGATTGTGGGCGCCGACGACACCGACGACAGCACCATCCTCCACGGTGCCGAGGCGCTGTACGGCAATTTCAAGCTGCGCCGCGTGTATTACTCGGCGTTCAGCCCCATCCCCAACAGCCCGAAAAGCGTGCCCCTGGCCGCGCCACCGCTGATGCGCGAGCACCGCTTGTACCAGGCCGATTTTTTGCTGCGCAGCTACGGGTTCAGTGCCAATGAACTGTTCGAAGGCCCCGGCCACCTGGCCCTGGACATCGACCCCAAGCTGGCCTGGGCGCTGGAGCACCGTGAAGTGTTCCCGCTGGACCTGAACCGCGCCGAGCCCACCTTGATCGCACGTATTCCCGGCATTGGCCTGCGCACCACCCAGCGCCTGGTCGACCTGCGCCGCGAACGCAAGATCCGCTTCGAAGACCTGGCCCGCATGCGCTGCGTACTGGCCAAGGCCAAACCGTTTTTCATCACCAGTGACTACCACCCGCAACAGGCTGACAGCACCAGCGTGTTGCTGCGCGAGCAACTGCGCGACCGCCCGCAGCCGCAACAAATGGGGTTGTGGGGATGATCAGCCTGGAATGCGACAACCTGTTCAGCACATGGCGAGACCAGGCGCGTTGGCTCCTTAGCCATCAGGTGGACCCCAGCCAGGTGAGTTGGGGCGAGGTGCAGGCGGCTGACCTGTTTGCCACCGATGAACCCATCCCCGCCGGGCTTGGGCCGTTCCAGACGCGGGTGCCCAAGGCCCTGCTGGAGCTGCTGGAATCCGCCGCCTGCTACCACGGCGACCAGCGCTGGAGCCTGTTGTATGAAGTGCTGTGGCGCGTCAGCCATGGCGACCGCACCGCGATGCTGGCCGGTGACAAGCTGGGCAGTGAGTTGCAGCGGCGTATCAAGCAGGTGAGTCGCGAAGCGCACCACTTGCATGCGTTTGTCCGGTTTGTCGCGCTGCCGGCCGAGGCGGGCCCTGAGTTGCCGGAATATGTGGCATGGCACGAGCCAGCGCACGACATCCTCAAGTCCGCCAGCCAGCATTTTGTCGGGCGCATGGGGCGCCACCGCTGGATGATCGCCACGCCGCTGGACGGGGTGTATTACGACGGCGAACAGATGATTCACCAACGCAAGTGCCCCGAGGCCTGGCAGCAATTGGCGCAGAACGTCGAGGACCCCCACAGTGACATGTGGCTGACCTACTACAGCCACATCTTCAACCCGGCACGCTTGAATCCCAAGGTCATGGAAGGGCATTTGCCCAGCCGGTTCTGGAAGAATTTGCCGGAGGGCAAGTTGATCCCGGGGTTGATCACCGAGGCGCGGATGGGCAAGCAGAAGGATGGCCAGGCCAGGCTGATTGGCACCAAGCCAGGCAAAAAAATTGTGAACCCGATCAATGTGGGAGCTGGCTTGCCTGCGATGACAATAGGCCAGTCAACCCAAGGCTGACTGACCCACGCGCAACCCATTGTAGGAGCCAGCTTGCCGGCGATGAGGCCCTTCAAACCGCTGCACGATTCAAGGCCGCCATCGCCGGCAAGCCGGCTCCTACAGGGGGATTGGGTTTCAGGTCAGCTCGGTGGCGGTGTTCTTGACCACCGCCAACTCCGGATGCGCCACCAGCTTGTCAATGTGCAGCTCGTCATTGTTCAGCCAGGTTTCCGTCAACACCCGGTAGTGCTCCATGTCACGGCAGCGCATGCGCAGGCTGTAGTCGAACGGCCCGCTGATCAACTGGCACTCGAACACCTGCGGGCACGCCTTGACGCAGGCCTCGAAGGCTTTTTGCGCCGAACGCCCGCTCTGGTTGGACAGAGCCACCAACACCAACAGCGACAACCCGGGCGAGACCATCTGCACGTCGATGATCGCGCCATACCCGCGAATCACCCCGCGCCGCTCCAGCTTGCGCACCCGTTCCAGGCACGGCCTGGGGGTCAGGTGCACCAGCGACGAAAGCTTTTCGTAGGTGATACGCCCCTGGTGGCGCAGCACGTCGATGATCGCCTCATCGATGCGATCCAGCGCAGGGGAGGAGTGGGGTCCGTTGGCCTTGGTATCCATGAGTTCACTTCAAACGGTTGGAAAGAAATTGCTGCAAGCGCTCGCTGCCGGGGTGGTCGAGGATCTCGGCGCCGCCTTGTTCCTCGACCCGGCCCTGATGCAGGAACAGCACTTGGCTGGACACCTGGCGGGCAAAGCCCATCTCGTGGGTGACCATCAGCATGGTACGACCTTCCTCGGCCAACGTCTGTATGACTTTGAGAACTTCTCCTACAAGTTCTGGGTCCAGCGCTGACGTCGGTTCGTCGAACAGGATGATCTCCGGCTCCATCGCCAGGGCCCGGGCGATCGCCACCCGCTGCTGTTGGCCGCCCGACAGGAACGCCGGGTATTGGTCCGCCACGCGGCCGGGCAAACCCACCTTGTCCAGGTACAGGCGCGCGCGTTGTTCCGCCTCGGCGGCGCTCACGCCCAACACCCGGCGCGGGGCCATGGTGATGTTTTCGAGCACGGTCATGTGGCTCCACAGGTTGAAGTGCTGGAACACCATGGCCAGGCGCGTGCGCAGGTTCTGCAGTTGGGCCTGGTGCGGTGCGCGGGTGCCGGCACGGCCTTGCTGCATTTCGATGCTGATGCCGTCCAGGGTGATCACCCCGGCATCGGGTTGTTCAAGAAAGTTGATGCAGCGCAGCATCGTGCTTTTGCCGGAGCCGCTGGCGCCGATCAGGCTGATCACATCGCCCTGGCGTGCATTCAGCGACACGCCCTTGAGCACTTCGTGCTCGCCGTAGCGTTTGTGGATGCCCTCGACTTGCAGCTTGATGGCGGCGGTGACGGGTTTGGCAACGGGGAGGTCGACGGGATAAGCGGCCAGGGCCTGCGCGGACTGATTCATGGGTTAGCCTCGGGTAGGAACAAGAAAACGCATCCAGCGACGTTCGGCCAGTCGAAACAGGCCCACCAGTGCAAAGGACAGCAGCATGTACAACAGGGCGGCGATGCCGAAGGCCTGGAACGTCAGGAACGTCTCGGCATTTGCATCGCGGGCCACCTTGAGGATGTCGGCGACCGTGGCGGTAAACGCCAGTGAAGTGGCGTGCAGCATCAGGATCATTTCGTTGCTGTAGGCCGGCAACGCACGGCGCAGCGCAGCGGGTACCACCACAAACAGGTTCAGGCGCCAGCCGTGCAGGCCATAGGCGCGGGCGGCTTCGATTTCGCCGTGGGGGATATTGCGGATCGCCCCGGCGAAGATCTCCACGGTGTAGGCGCAGGTGTTGAGGACAAAGGCCAGCAGCGTGCAGTTCAGCGCATTGCGGAAAAACTGGTTGAGCAGGGCGTTGTCCTGCACCAGTTCCAGGCTGTACAGCCCGGTGTAGCAGATCAGCAATTGGATATACAGCGGCGTGCCGCGAAACAGGTAGGTGTAGACCTCCACCGGCCAGCGCAGCCAGAAGTGCGGCGAGACGCGGGCCAAGGCCAAGGGGATCGACAGGCAGAATCCCAGGACTACCGAGACAATGAACAGCCACAAGGTCATGGCGACGCCGGACAACCCTGCCCCATCGCTGAACAGGTAGGCCAGGCCGTATTGCTGGAACAGTTCGATCATCGCGCCATCCCCTTGATGCCCAGGTTGTAGCGCCGTTCCAGGCGCTTGAAGATGCGGTTGGAGAGGGTGGTGATCACCAGGTACACCAGGCCCGCAAGGATCAGGAAATACAGCGGTTCATTGGTGCTCTTGCCGGCGTTCTGCGCGGCCTTGACCAGGTCCGACAGGCCGATGATCGACACCAGCGCCGTGGACTTGAGCAGCACCAGCCAGTTGTTGCCCAGGCCCGGCAGGGCAAATCGCATCAATTGCGGGAACAGCACCAGGTGAAAACGCTGCCAGCGGCTCAGGCCATAGGCGGTGGCGGCTTCCAGCTGGCCGGCGGGCACACTGAGGATCGCCCCACGGAAGTTTTCGGTGAAGTACGCGCCGTAGATAAAGCCCAGGGTCACGACGCCCGCGGTGAAAGGGTCGATTTCAAAGTAGTCCCAGCCGAACGTTTCGCTCAGGTCGTTCAGCCACAGTTGCAGGCTGTAGAAAATCAGCAGGATCAGCACCAGGTCGGGCACGCTGCGGATCAGCGTGGTGTACAGGGTGGCGGGCACCCGCAGCCATTTCACGCTGGACAGCTTGGCACCCGCGGCGATCAAGCCCAGCGCAAGGCTCAAGGCCAGCGCGAGGAACGCCAGCTTGAGCGTCATCCAGGCGCCGTGGGCGAGCATCGGGCCGTAGCCCTGCAAGTTGAGGAATTCGTTCATGGTGGGTATCTCTCAAGGACACAGACGCCCCTCGTAGGAGCCGGCTTGCCGGCGATGAGGCCCTTGAATTCAGCGCAACGCTTCAGGCCGCCATCGCCGGCAAGCCGGCTCCTACAGGGGGGAGGCTTTGGGATCACTCGTTGTAGATGTCTTGATCGCCGAAGTACTTCTTCTGGATCTGCGCGTAGGTGCCATCGGCCTGCACGGCGGCGATGCCCTTGTTGATCAGCGCGCGCAATTCCTGGTCGTTCTTGCGCAGGCCCATGGCGATGTCCAGGGGCAGGGTCGGGTCCTTGAAGGCCGGGCCGGTCTTGTAGTCGGCGCCTTCAGGCTTGGACAGGAAGTTGAGCTGGGCTTCGAGCTTGTCGGTCAGGGTGGCGTCGAGGCGGCCGTTCTGCAGGTCGGCGTAGTTCTGTTCCTGAGACTGGTACGCCTTGATCTGCGCCCCCAGCTTGGCCAGGTGGGCACGGGCGTAGGCTTCCTGCAGCGAGCCTTGCAGCACGCCCACTTGCTTGCCTTTCAACGATTCCGGCGTGTCGCCGAAGTCGGCGCTTTTGCGAGTGATCACTGAGGTCGGGCTGAGGAACAGGCGGTCGCTGAAGTCGATGACCTTTTCCCGCGCCGGGGTCACGGCCATGGACGACATGATCGCGTCGAACTTGCGGGCGCGCAGGGCCGGGATCATGCCGTCGAACTCGTTGTGCACCCAGGTGCACTTGACCTCGAGCTTGGCGCAGATCGCATTGCCCAGCTCGATATCAAACCCGTGCAGGCTGCCGTCGGCGGCCACGGATTCGAAGGGTGGGTATTCGGGGAATACGCCGAAGCGGATTTCTTTCCAGTCCTGGGCGTGAGCGGCGCTGGCGCAGAGTGGCAACAGCAACGCGGCGAAGAGTGATCGCAGTGGAGTCATGGGTTGTCCCTATATGTTGTAATTGATGTCAGGGCATTGAATCGTTGGGCACAGAGAATGCTTCATGATGGTGCGTTTTTTGTGTCGTTTACCCCGTGCATAAAGCGCGAATTGCGCTGTTAAAAAGCGCAATGCAGCGGAATCGGCTGCTGCACGCGCTGAATCGGCTTTTTATCGGTTGAATTCTGGCCGGCCCTGGTCGCAAAGGGGCAGGCCAGAGCGGTCTCAGGCGCGCTTTTTCTGCTGTGCACAGGGCTGTTGGGCCAGGCGCGCGAACAAATCTTTCGGATCGGCCAGCGCCGGCACCAGCTCCAGGGTGCTGCCCACGTCCAGCGCCTTGGCCACGTCCAGCACATAGCGCAGGGCCGAGTAGTCTTCGATGGCAAACCCCACCGAGTCGAACAGGGTGACCTGGCGCGCGTTCTCGCGGCCGGGTTTCTGGCCGTTGATGACTTGCCACAATTCGGTCACCGGCGAGTCTTCCGGCATGTGCTGGATCTCCCCCTCGATGCGGCTTTGCGGTTCGTACTCGACGATCACCCGGGCGCGTTCGACGATGCGTCGGTCCAGCTCGGTCTTGCCCGGGCAGTCGCCGCCCACGGCGTTGAGGTGCATGCCGGGTTCGATCATCTCGTCGGTAAGGATGGTGGCGTAGGCCTTGTCGGCCGTGACGGTGGTGACGATATCGGCGCCCTTGACCGCTTCGGCCACGCTGCCGGCCAGGATCACCTTGATCGCCGGGAAGGCCTTGAGGTTAGCGGCCAGCTTGGCGGTGGCCTTGGCGTCGATATCGAACAGGCGGATCTCATTGATACCGAGCATGGCGTGGAAGGCCAGCGCCTGGAATTCACTTTGTGAGCCGTTGCCGATCAACGCCATGCTGCGGCTGTTTTCACGCGCCAGGTAACGGGCGACCAGGGCCGAGGTGGCGGCGGTGCGGATCGCGGTGGTCAGGGTCATTTCTGCCAGCAGCACCGGCTCGCCGGTGTCCACATCGCCCAGGGCGCCGAAGGCCATCACGGTGAGCATGCCGGCCAGGGTGTTTTTCGGGTGGCCGTTGACGTACTTGAAGGCGTACAGCGAGGCGTCCGACACCGGCATCAACTCGATCACGCCGTCCGGCGAATGGTTGGCCAGGCGTGCGCATTTCTCGAAATCCTGCCAGCGCAGGTAGTCGGCGCGGATGTACTCGGCCATCTCGGTGATGCAGGTCTGCAGGCCTTTTTGCGAGACCAGGTAGCTGAGGTCGTTGACGTCGATATAGCGGGTCATGGCAAGACTCCTTGAGTTATTGGAAGGTGGCGCGGGCGGGCAGGTGCACTTCCGCCAGCATGCAGCGGGCACTGCCGCCGCCGATGCGTTCGATGTTGTCGATGTTCACCACCACCGGGCGCGTGTGGCGCTCCACGTGCTGGCGCTGCGCTGGCTGCAGCGCGCCCCAGGCGCTGGCGGACATCACCAGCAGTGGCTGGCCGTCGCGGTCGTGGACTTCAAGCATGTTGCCGGCGAAGGCTTCGAGCTGGTCGAAGTCCAGACTGAGGATGTCTTTGCCGGTGTCGCGCAGGGAGCGTTCCAGGGTGCGGCGCTCGTCGGCGTCGGGCAGGGCTTGCAGGCACACCACCGAGAGGTCGCGGCCAACGCTCATCATCACGTTACTGTGGTAGATCGGCGCGTGATGGCGGTCGACGGCGTGGAACACGCAGAGCTGGTAATCGAGGCGTTCGGCGAATTGACGCAGGGCGTCGTGGTGGGTGCGCCCGGAGTGGCAGGCGTAGCTGATGCGGTGCTGGCGGTCGAGCACCATGCTGCCGGTGCCTTCAAGAAAGATGTTCTGTTGTTCCAGGTGGCTCAGGTCAATGGTGCTGTTGATCGCAAAGCGTTGCTCGAGCACCTGCAGCACGCCTTTGTTGCGTTCCAGTCGTCGGTTCTGGCCTTCCATCGGGTACAGCACCAGGCTGCCGTCGGCATGGCTGCTCCACCAGTTGTTGGGGAAGATCGAGTCGGGGGTGTGGGGGGCCGGCGTGTCTTGCACCACCAGCACTTCCACGCCGTGGCTGCGCAGGGTGTCGACATAGCCGTCGAACTCTTCCAGCGCTTTCTGCTGTGCACTGAGCGGGTCCTGGGGCGGGCGCTGGAAACGGTTGTTGATCGCGGTGTCCGGGTTGAAGGCAAAGCGCGCCGGGCGAATCATCAAGACGGTGTTGGTGGTTTGCATGGGTGCACGAATCCATGAGGTTGAGCTGTGCGCTTATTTTGTGGCTTGTGCGGGATGAATCCCGGCTGAAACAGCGGGGCGGTTCAGCCGGGAAAGCTGAAAAGGGCAGTGGCACAGCCGAATCGGCTGCAGAGAGTGGAATGCGCTCAAACTGTAGGAGCCGGCTTGCCGGCGATAGCGGTGATCCTGACAGACCGCTATCGCTGGCAAGCCAGCTCCTACATTAGTATGAGGCGCTTGTGAGAATCGCTTTAGCAGGGAGCCGTCATGTCCACCGCCGTTCGTCTCGCCCAACCCACCGACGCTGAAGGCATCAGCCAGGTCATCCTGGCCGCCCTGCACAGCAGCAATGCACGGGATTACCCGGCCGAGGTGATCGCCCGCGTCGCCAGCAACTTCACGCCTGATGCGGTATTGGCGTTGCTCACGCGGCGACTGGTGCTGGTGGCGGTGCAGGGCCAGGTGATCGTGGCCACGGCCGCCCTGGACAGCAACGTGGTGCGTTCGGTGTTCGTCAACCCCGACCTGCAAGGGCAAGGCGTTGGCCGCCTGTTGATGATCGAGATCGAACTGCGCGCCCGCGAGGCCGGGGTGACAGTGCTGAGTGTGCCGTCATCGCTGACCGCCGAGCCGTTCTACACCAAGCTGGGGTTCCACACCGTGCGCGACGTGTACCACGGCAATGAGCGCACGCTGGTGATGGAAAAGGCGCTGTCGTCCCGGCATCCCATCGGCCCGTATCGCGACCGACAGCATCGCGCGCAGGTGGTGGCGTTGTGGCAGGAGGCGTTTGGCTATGACACCGCCCACAACCTGCCGAGCCTGGCGATCGACAAGAAGCTGGCGGTCAACGATGGGCTGTTCTTTGTGGCGACGGATAAAAAGGCCGTGATCGGCACGATACTCGCCGGGTACGACGGTCATCGTGGCTGGTTGTATTCAGTGGCGGTGCACGCCGATTATCGGCGCCAGGGTCTGGGCGCCTCACTGGTGCGGCATGCGGAGCAGGCACTGATTGCGCTGGGCTGCATGAAGATCAACCTGCAGATCACCAGTGGCAATGAGGCGGTGGTGGGGTTCTACGGGGCGTTGGGGTATGGGGTGGAGCCGAGGATCAGCATGGGCAAGAAGATTGCCCAGAATATCCCCAAAAACGGGGCGTAAACTTGTAGGAGCCGGCTTGCCGGCGATGAGGCCCTTGAATTCACTGCAGCCTTCAAAGCAGCCATCGCCGGCAAGCCGGCTCCTACAAGGTTTGTTGGCTTAGACCTTCACGATCCAACCCGCTGGCGCTTCAACGTCGCCGGTCTGCACGCCGGTCAGCTCTTTGTAGAGCTTCTGGGTGATCGGGCCGACTTCGGTCTCGCTGTGGAACACGTGCAGCTTGCCGTTGTACTGGATGCCGCCGATTGGCGAGATCACCGCAGCGGTACCGCAGGCGCCGGCTTCCTTGAACTGGTCGAGCTTGTCGATGAACACTTCGCCCTCGACCACTTCCAGGCCCAGGCGGGTCTGGGCCAGTTCAATCAGCGACAGGCGGGTGATGCCTGGCAGCACCGAAGGCGACTTCGGCGTGATGAACTTATTGTCGTGGGTGATCCCGAAGAAGTTGGCCGAACCGACTTCTTCGATTTTCGAGTGGGTCATCGGGTCCAGGTAGATCGCGTCGGCGAAGCCGGATTTCTTCGCTTCCGAACCTGGCATCAGGCTGGCGGCGTAGTTGCCACCGACCTTGGCGGCACCGGTGCCTTGTGGCGCGGCGCGGTCGAAGCTGGAGATCTGGAAGTTGTGCGGCACCAGGCCGCCCTTGAAGTAGGCGCCAACCGGGATCGCAAACACCGAGAAGATGAATTCCGGTGCGGTGCGCACGCCGATGTTGTCACCGGTGCCGATCACGAACGGGCGCAGGTACAGCGCGCCGCCACTGCCGTACGGCGGGATGAAACGCTCGTTGGCCGCGACCACTTGTTTGCAGGCTTCGATGAAGTCTTCGGTCGACACGTGCGGCATCAGCAGGCGGGCGCAGCTGCGTTGCATGCGGGCGGCGTTCTGGTCCGGGCGGAACAGGTTGATCGAACCGTCCTTGCAGCGGTAGGCCTTGAGGCCTTCGAAGCACTGCTGGCCATAGTGCAGGGCGGTGGAGCCTTCGCTGATGTGCAGCACGTTGTCGTCGGTCAGGGTGCCTTCTTGCCATTCGCCGTTTTTCCAGACCTGGAGAAACCGCTTGTCGGTCTTGATGTAGTCAAAACCCAGCTTGTCCCAATTGATGCTTTCGTTACCCATGACACCCTCTATCTCTGGTCAACCGCCTGGTCGAAGGCAGGCTTGTCGGTTTTTTTCTGGATGGGCGCAACAATACTTCATTCTGCAGCGGGTTTGTAGGAGCCGGCTTGCCGGCGATCCAGGCAATTCGGTTTACCCGACGACCGCCATCGCCGGCAAGCCGGCTCCTACAAGGGCTGTGTTTACAGGTGCAACGCGTGGCCCAACGCCCGCAACGCCGCTTCCAGCACCGCCTCACCCAGGGTTGGGTGGGCGTGGATGGTGCCGGCCACGTCTTCCAGGCGCGAGCCCATTTCCAGGCTCAGGCCAAACGCGGTGGACAGTTCCGAGACGCCCACGCCCACGGCTTGCCAGCCGACGATCAGGTGGTTGTCACGGCGCGCCACCACCCGCACGAAGCCGGTTTTCGACTCCAGGGTCATCGCCCGGCCATTGGCCGCAAACGGGAAACTGGCCACGACGCAGTCCAGCCCGGCGGCCTTGGCCTCGTCCGGGGTCTTGCCGACCACCACCACTTCCGGGTCGGTAAAACACACGGCGGGGATCGCGGCGGGGTTGAATTCGCGGGATTGACCGCTGATCAGCTCGGCGACCATTTCGCCCTGGGCCATGGCGCGGTGCGCCAGCATCGGCTCGCCGCTCAGGTCGCCGATGGCATACACATTGCGCATGCTGGTCTGGCAACGGCTGTCGATCTTGATCGCCGCACCGTTCATCTCGAGGTTCAGCGCTTCGAGGTTCCAGCCCTGGGTATTGGGTTTGCGGCCCACGGCCACCAGCACTTGGTCGGTCTCCAGCGACAGCGTGTCGCCATTCGGATCGCGCACTTGCAACTGCTTGTCGGCAAAGCCCGTCACGCTGTGCTTGAGGTACAGCTTCACCCCCAGTTGCTTGAGGGACTCGGCCACCGGCGCCGTCAGCTCGGCATCGTAAGCCGGCAGGATACGATCTTGCGCCTCGACCACGCTGACCTCTGCGCCGAGCTTGCGATACGCAATGCCGAGTTCCAGGCCAATATAGCCACCGCCCACCACGATCAAACGCTTGGGCACGCTTGTCGGTGCGAGGGCTTCGGTGGACGAGATAATCGGCCCGCCAATCGGCAGCATTGGCAGGTTGACGCTTTTCGAGCCGGTGGCCAGCAGCAGGTGTTCGCACGTGATGCGCTGGTCGCCGACGTCGACGGTCTTGCCGTCCACCACCTTGGCCCAGCCATGGATCACCTGCACCTTGTGCTTCTTGAGCAACGCCGAAACGCCGGTGGTCAGGCGGTCGACGATGCCGTCTTTCCATTCCACGCTCTTGCGGATGTCCAGGGTCGGCACAACCACTTCGATGCCCAGTTTGGAGCCTTGGCTGTGGTGCACGGTTTGCTGGAACTGCTCGGCCACATGGATCAGGGCCTTGGACGGAATGCAGCCGATATTCAGGCAGGTGCCGCCCAGTGCCTGGCCTTCCACCAGGATGGTCGGGATACCCAGTTGGCCGGCGCGGATCGCCGCCACATAACCGCCAGGGCCGCCGCCGATGATCAGCAGCGTTGTGTTCAAAGTCTGCGTCATGCGTTACTCCAGGAACAGGCTGGCGGGTTGTTCGAGCAGGCCGCGAATGGCCTGGATGAATTGCGCCGCGTCCATGCCGTCGACCACGCGGTGATCGAACGAGCTGGAGAGGTTCATCATCTTGCGCACCACGATCTGGCCCTTGATCACCATCGGCCGCTCAACGATACGGTTGACGCCGACGATGGCCACTTCCGGCAGGTTCAGCACCGGCGTACTGACGATGCCGCCCAAGGCGCCGAGGCTGGTGAGGGTGATGGTCGAGCCCGACAGTTCGTCACGGCTGGCCTTGCCGTTGCGTGCGGCGGTGGCCAAACGTGCGATTTCCTCGGCATTGCCCCACAGGCTGCGGGCTTCTGCGTGGCGCACCACGGGCACCATCAAGCCGACGTCGCTCTGGGTGGCGATGCCCACATGCACCGCGCCAAGGCGGGTGATGACCTGGGCTTCGTCGTCGTAACGCGCGTTGATCTGCGGGAAGTCCCGCAACGCCACGACCATGGCGCGCACGATGAACGGCAGCAGGGTCAGCTTGCCGCGCGTGGCGCCGTGTTTCTCGTTGAGGTGCACGCGCAGCTCGTCGAGGGCGGTGACGTCGATCTCTTCCACATAGCTGAAATGCGCGGCGCGGCGCGTGGCGTCCTGCATGCGCTGGGCGATCTTGCGGCGCATGCCGATCACCGGGATCTGCTCTTCTGTGTTGCGCTCGGCGTAAGGGTTGGCGGCCGTCGATGCCCTCGTCGTGCCTTGTTGCAGGTAGGCATCGAGGTCTTCATGGAGGATTCGCCCGGCCGGGCCGGAACCCTGTACCAGACGCAACTGAATGCCGGCGTCCAGTGCGTGTTTACGCACGGCCGGGGAGGCCAGCGGACGCTCGTCGGCTGCACGCGCCACGGGTGCCTGGGCTGCGATAACCGGTGCCGGTTTGTTTTCAACCGCCACCGGCGTGGGCTTGGCCTCGACCACCGGTGCAGCTTTCGGCGCTTCTTTCGCGGCGGGCGCTTCCTTGGCGTTGCCCGCGCCTTCCACTTCGATGCTGATCAGAATACTGCCCACGGCCATGACTTCACCCGGCTCGCCGCCGAGGGAAATCACCTTGCCGTGCACGGGCGAGGGAATGTCCACCATCGCCTTGTCGGTCATGACGTCCGCCAGTACCTGGTCTTCAACCACCAGGTCGCCGACCTTTACATGCCACACCGACAGTTCAACTTCCGCGATGCCTTCGCCAATGTCCGGCATCTTGATAACGTGCGTGCCCATTCAGACCTCCATGACCCGTTTCAACGCCGCGCCCACTCGGGACGGCCCTGGGAAATACGCCCACTCCTGCGCGTGCGGGTAGGGGGTGTCCCAGCCGGTGACGCGTTCGATCGGCGCTTCCAGGTGGTGGAAGCAATGCTCTTGCACCAGCGACACCAACTCGGCACCAAAACCGCAGGTGCGCGTGGCTTCGTGCACCACCACGCAACGGCCGGTCTTTTTCACCGACTTGACGATGGTTTCTAGGTCCAGCGGCCACAGGCTGCGCAGGTCGATGACCTCGGCGTCGATACCGGTTTCTTCGGCGGCGACTTGCGACACATACACGGTGGTGCCGTAGGTCAGCACGGTCACGGCAGAGCCTGGGCGCACGATGGCGGCCACGTCCAGCGGCACGGTGTAGTAACCGTCCGGTACTTGCGCTTGCGGGTGTTTCGACCACGGGGTTACCGGGCGGTCGTGATGGCCGTCGAACGGGCCGTTGTACAGGCGCTTGGGCTCCAGGAAGATCACCGGGTCATCGTTTTCGATGGAGGCGATCAGCAGGCCTTTCGCGTCATAGGGGTTGGACGGCATGACCGTGCGCAGGCCGCAGACTTGGGTGAACACCGCCTCGATGCTCTGGCTGTGGGTCTGGCCGCCGTAGATGCCGCCGCCGCAGGGCATGCGCATGGTCAGCGGCGCGGTGAACTGGCCGGCCGAGCGATAACGCAGGCGCGCCGCTTCGGAGATGATCTGGTCGGTGGCGGGGTAGACGTAGTCGGCAAACTGGATCTCGGCCACCGGGCGCAGGCCGTAGGCGCCCATGCCCACGGCGACGCCAACGATGCCGCTTTCGGAGATCGGGGCGTCGAATACCCGCGAGCTGCCGTACTTGTTCTGCAAGCCTTCGGTGCAACGGAACACGCCGCCGAAGTAACCCACGTCCTGGCCGAACACCACCACGTTGTCGTCACGTTCGAGCATCACATCCATGGCCGAGCGCAGGGCCTGGATCATGGTCATGGTGGTGGTGGTCATGGCGGTTTCCACTTCAATGCTGTTGTTGTGATCGTTCATGTCAGATCCCCAACTCTTGACGCTGGCGCTTCAAGTGCTCCGGCATCTCTTTATAGACGTCTTCGAACATGGTCGCGGCGCTTGGAATCTGGCCACCGGCCAGGGTGCCGTACTGTTCGGCTTCTTTCTGCGCGGCGATCACCTCGGCTTCCAGCTCGGCACTGACCGCCGCGTGTTCCTCTTCGGACCACTGGCCAATCTTGATCAGGTGCTGCTTGAGGCGCGCAATCGGGTCGCCCAAGGGGAAGTGGCTCCAGTCGTCGGCGGGACGGTACTTGGACGGATCATCGGAAGTGGAATGCGGGCCGGCGCGGTAGGTGACCCATTCGATCAGCGTAGGCCCGAGGTTGCGGCGCGCACGCTCGGCGGCCCAGGCGGAGGCGGCGTATACAGCGATAAAGTCGTTGCCGTCCACGCGCAGGGAGGCGATGCCGCAACCGACGCCGCGTCCGGCGAAGGTGGTGGCTTCACCGCCAGCAATGGCCTGGAAGGTGGAGATGGCCCACTGGTTGTTGACCACGTTGAGGATCACCGGCGCACGGTACACGTGGGCGAAGGTGAGGGCGGTGTGGAAGTCGGATTCGGCGGTGGCACCGTCGCCGATCCAGGCCGAGGCGATTTTGGTATCGCCCTTGATCGCCGAGGCCATGCCCCAGCCCACGCCTTGTACGAATTGGGTGGCGAGGTTGCCGGAGATGGTGAAGAAGCCGGCGTCCTTGACCGAATACATGATCGGCAGCTGGCGCCCCTTGAGCGGGTCGCGCTCGTTGGACAGCAACTGGCAGATCAGGTCCACCAGCGGCACTTCGCGGGCCATCAGGATGCTTTGCTGGCGGTAGGTGGGGAAGCACATGTCGTCGATGTTCAAGGCCAGGGCCTGGGCGCTGCCGATGGCTTCTTCGCCAAGGCTTTGCATGTAGAACGACATTTTTTTCTGACGCTGGGCGACCACCATGCGGTTGTCGAAGATGCGCGTCTTGAGCATGGCGCGCATGCCGCGACGCATGATCTCGACGCTAACGCCTTCGACCCACGGCCCCAGGGCCTGACCCTGGTCGTCGAGCACGCGGATCAGGCCCTTGGCCAGGTCGGCGGTGTCGGCGGGTTCTACGTCGATGGCGGGTTTGCGCACCGTGCCGGCGTCGGTCAGGCGCAGGTACGTGAAGTCGGTCTTGCAGCCTGGGCGGCCCGAGGGTTCGGGAACGTGCAGGCGCAGTGGTTCGTACTGCTGGGTCATGGCTTTCTACGCTCTATCTTGTGAATTTCTTGTAGTGGGCGCGCTAGCTGACAGTCAGTCCCCGGGTAAGGGAAATCTTGTCCTACAACAATCATAGGCGGGGCGTAGAAGAATATTTATCTGTGTTTCATTGCGCTCAAGATCATTTGCGGATAAAAAAACTGCATAAACATAAAAAACAGGTGATTTTGTCTCATGCGCAAACTGGACCGTACCGATATCGGCATTCTCAACGCCTTGCAGGAGAACGCCCGCATCACCAACGCCGACCTGGCGCGTTCGGTGAACCTGTCGCCCACGCCGTGCTTCAACCGGGTCAAGGCGATGGAGGAATTGGGGCTGATCCGTGACCAGGTCACCTTGCTCGACGCCGACCTGCTCGGGCTGCACGTCAACGTATTCATCCACGTCAGCCTGGAGAAACAGAACGAGCTGGCGCTGCAGCAGTTCGAGGGCGCAATTGCCGACCGGCCGGAAGTGATGGAGTGCTACCTCATGGCGGGCGACCCGGACTATCTGATCCGGGTGCTGGTGCCGACGATCCAGTCGCTGGAGCGGTTCATGATGGACTTTCTGACCAAGGTGCCGGGGGTGGCGAATATTCGGTCGAGTTTTGCGCTCAAGCAGGTGCGCTATAAAACCGCGCTGCCGTTGCCGGCCAATGGCATCAACCTGGGCACCTGACCCACCCCGCTCAACTGTAGGAGCCGGCTTGCCGGCGATGGCGGTTTGCCTGCCCCACCGCTATCGCCGGCAAGCCGGCTCCTACAGGGGGTGGGTATGTCAGAGTCTGTTGAGGGGGATCTTGAGGTAGACAACGCCATTCTCTTCCGCCGGCGGCATATTCCCCGCCCGCACATTCACCTGGATCGCCGGCAGCAACAATGTCGGCATGCCCAACCCGGCGTCCCGTTTGGTACGCATTTCCACAAACGCCGCTTCATCCACCCCGTCATGCACATGGATATTCCCCGCGCGCTGTTCGGCCACGGTGGTCAGGCATTTCGCCGTGCGGCCATCGGGCGGGTAGTCATGGCAAACGTACAGTTCGGTTTCCAGCGGAAACGCCAGCAACTTGCGCATCGACGCGTAGAGCTGCCGCGCATCGCCGCCCGGGAAATCGCAGCGCGCCGTGCCAACATCCGGCATGAACAGCGTGTCACCCACCAGGATCAACCGGCCGTCGATCAGGTAGGCCATGTCCGCCGGCGTATGTCCGGGTACATGCAGCGCCTGGGCCTTCAGGTTGCCGATATGAAACACCTCATCCGGCGCAAACAGGTGATCGAACTGCGAGCCATCCACGCGAAATTCCGGCTCCAGGTTGAACAGGTTCTTGAACACGCCCTGCACGGTGCTGATGGACTGCCCGATGGCAATTTTGCCGCCCAGGGTGCGCCGCAAATACGGCGCGGCAGACAGGTGGTCGGCGTGGGCGTGGGTTTCCAGCAGCCATTGCACCTGCAGGTGGTGTTCGCGGACAAAGTCGATGACCTTGTCGGCCTGGGCCGTGTCGGTGCGCCCGGAAGCCGGGTCGTAGTTGAGCACGGAGTCGACGACGGCACAGGGGCCGCCGTCGGCTTCATAGATGATGTAGGTGTAGGTCGACGATGCCTCGTCCAAAAAAGCTTGAATCAACGCGGGCATGGCGGCTGTTCCTGTTTTGTAAGGAAGTGGTGAAGAAAAAAGTCGTTACAATCAGTTTACGTTTACACATAATGTTTTGAGCTTAAGTGACAAAAAGGACCCGAGGCAAATGGAATCTACTCTGAGTGAAGGCGAAGTCGCCCAGCTGCGCGCGTCGGCGTCCAAGGCGTGTTCCTTGCTCAAGGCGCTGGCCAATGAAGACCGTTTGTTGATCCTCTGCCAGTTGACCCAGGGCGAGCGCAACGTCGGCGAGCTGGAAACCATGACCGGCGTTCGCCAGCCTACGCTGTCCCAACAGTTGGGCATCCTGCGTGACGAAGGGTTGGTAGCCACCCGTCGGGAAGGCAAATACATCTTCTACGGGCTGGCCAGCCATGAAGTGATTCAAGTGATGAAGACCCTGTCCGGCCTGTACTGCGGCGCGGTGATAAAAAGCTGGGCGTGATGCCATCCGGCAACGACCCTTGTGTGCATTGAATACAAAAGGCGATAGACCATGACCGACCAACACTGGGGCCCAACCATCAGTGGCGACATCGTAGTCATCGGCGGCGGCTCGGCAGGCATCGGCCTGCTGGCCAGCCTGCTCAAGCGCGACCCCCACCTGAACATCACCCTCATCGAACCCAGCGACCACCACTGCTACCAGCCGGCCTGGACCTTAGTGGGCGGCGGCGCCTACGACGTGAAGAAGACCCGCCGCCCACTGGCCGATGTGTTGCCCAATGGCGTGACCTGGATACAGGCCGCGGTCACCGAAATCCTGGCCGATGAGCAGACGTTGGTGCTCGACAGTGGCCAGCGCGTCAGCTGGAAAAACCTGGTGGTGTGCCCCGGCCTGCGCCTGGCCTGGGAGAAAATCGAGGGCCTGCGGGACACCCTCGGGCGCAACGGCGTCACCTCCAACTACAGCTATGAACACGCCGCCTACACCTGGCAACTGGTGCAGCAGCTCAAGGGTGGCAAGGCGATCTTTACCCAGCCGGCCATGCCGATCAAATGCGCGGGCGCGCCGCAAAAGGCGATGTACCTGTCCTGCGATCACTGGCTCAAGCAGGGCGTCCTGAACAACATCGACGTCGAGTTCAACCTGGCGGGTGCCGCGCTGTTCGGCGTGCCGACCTTCGTCCCGCCGTTGATGAAGTACGTTGAAAAGTACAACGCCCGCCTGGCGTTCAACGCCAATCTGGTCAAGGTCGACGGCCCGGCGCGCAGGGCCTGGTTCGAGGTGAAGGACGCCGAGGGCAACGTCACTGTTCAAGAGAAAAGCTTTGACCTGCTGCACGTGGTCCCGCCGCAGGTTTCCCCGGACTTCATCCGCCACAGTGCGCTGGCCGACGCGGCCGGCTGGTGCGAGGTCAACCCTCACAGCCTGCAGCACCTGCGCTACCCGCACATCTTCGGCCTGGGCGATGTGTGCGGCACCACCAACGCCAAGACCGCTGCGGCCGTGCGCAAACAGATCGTGGTGGTCGCGGAAAACCTGCTGGCCCTGCGCAAACAGGCGCCGCTGCCCCTCAAGTACGACGGCTATGGTTCCTGCCCGCTGACGGTGGAGAAGGGCAAGGTGGTGCTGGCCGAGTTCGGTTATGGCGGCAAGCTGCTGCCGACCTTTCCCCTGGACCCGACCCAGGCGCGGCGTTCAATGTGGTTCCTCAAGGCGACGCTGCTGCCGTGGTTCTACTGGAACGGCATGCTCAAGGGCCGCGAGTGGCTGACCCGCCTGAGCAAGGTGGACTGAATGCTGCTGGCCAGTGTGTTGGGCATCTTGATGGGCCTGGTCATGGGCCTGACCGGTGCCGGTGGCGGCATCCTCGGCGTGCCGGCGCTGGTGCTGGGGTTGGGCCTGAGCATGACCCAGGCTGCACCGGTGTCGCTGCTCGCCGTGGGGGCGGCGGCAGCGGTGGGGGCCATTGACGGCTTGCGCCATGGCCTGGTGCGCTATCGCGCGGCGTTGCTGATCGCCGTGCTCGGCGGGTTGTTTTCACCGGTGGGGGTGTTTTTCGCCCACCAATTGCCGGAATACCTGCTGATGGGCTTGTTCAGCGCGCTGATGGTGCTGGTGGCCTGGCGCATGTTGCAGCGCGAAAAAAAACAGGCCGGGCCCAGCGACCATGGCGCCGCGTCCTGGGGCCAGAAGAACTGCATGCTCAACCAGCAGACCGGGCGCCTGGCCTGGACCGCTAAATGCACGGCCACTCTGGCGGCACTCGGCGCCGTGACCGGTGCCGTGTCGGGCCTGCTCGGTGTGGGCGGGGGCTTTCTGATTGTGCCGGCGTTCAAGCAGCTCACCGACGTGCAGATGCGCGGCATTGTCGCCACCTCGTTGATGGTGATCAGCCTGATCTCGTTGATTGGTGTGGCGGGCGCGTTCCATGCCGGTGTGCGCATCGAGCCGGTGGGCTGGATGTTCATTGGCGCCAGCATCGTCGGCATGCTAGCCGGTCGGCGCCTGTGTGCGTTGATCCCCACGCGTACCCTGCAAGTCGGCTTTGCCGGCCTGTGTGTGCTGGTGGCGGCGGGCATGTTGATCAAAGCCGCTCTCTGATTCCACCGGCTTGCCCGCGGCGGAAAACGCTCACCGACCTGTAGGAGCCGGCTTGCCGGCGATGAGGCCCTGAAGAACACCGTCGTTCTCAAAACTGTCATCGCCGGCAAGCCGGCTCCTACCTGTACACTGTTACCCAGCCTTGCACTTCTAGGTCTGTAAATGGACAAATACACCCCCCACGCCTGGGAACCCCACGAGCGCCCGAGCCTACCCGGTTCGCCGTCGACGCCGTTGCACCCCACGCACAAGCGCTGGCTGTTCGCGATGGTGGGCGTGCTGGTGGCAATCACCGGGGGCTTGGGCAACGCGCTGGTGATTGCCAACCTGCAATATCTGCAAGGCGCCCTGGGTGCGACCACCGCCGAAATGGCCTGGCTGCCCGCCGCCTACGTGATGACCAACGTGTGCATGAACCTGCTGCTGGTGAAGTTTCGCCAGCAGTTCGGCCTGCGCGCGTTCACCGAGGTGTTCCTGGTGCTGTATGCGCTGGTGACCTTCGGCCACTTGTTCGTCAACGACCTCAGTTCGGCCATCGCGGTGCGTGCGGCCCACGGCATGGTGGGCGCGGCGCTCAGCTCCCTGGGCTTGTACTACATGATCCAGGCGTTCCCGGCCAAGTGGCGCTTGAAGGCGCTGGTGCTGGGCCTGGGCACGGCGCAGCTGGCGTTGCCGTTGGCCCGGTTGTTCTCTGAAGACCTGCTGCAAATCGCCGAATGGCGCGGCTTGTACCTGTTCGAACTGGGCATGGCGCTGATCTGCCTGGGCTGCGTGTTCCTGCTCAAGTTGCCGCCGGGCGACCGCTTCAAGACCTTTGAAAAACTCGACTTCCTCACCTTCGCCTTGCTCGCCACCGGCGTGGCATTGCTGTGCGCCGTGTTGTCCCTGGGGCGTATCGACTGGTGGCTCGAAGCCCCGTGGATCGGCGTGGCGTCGGCCTGTTCCCTGGTGCTGATCATGGCCGGCCTGGCCATCGAGCATAACCGCAGCAACCCGATGCTGATGACCCGCTGGCTTGGCAGCGGGGTGATGATCCGCCTGGCGCTGGCGGTGATCCTGATTCGCATGGTGCTGTCCGAGCAGTCCACCGGCGCGGTAGGCTTCATGCAGATGCTGAACATGAGCTACCAGCAGATGCACACGCTGTACGTGGTGATGCTGGCCGGGGCGATCGCCGGGTTGGCAGTGAGCGCGTTGACCATCAACCCGGCGCACCTGTTGATGCCGTTGGTGATCTCCCTGGCGCTGATGGCGGTGGGGTCGGTGATGGACAGCTTTTCCAGCAACCTGACCCGCCCGGAAAACCTGTATATCAGCCAGTTCCTGCTAGGCTTCGGCGGGACCTTCTTCCTCGGGCCGACCATGGTGCTGGGTACGAAAAACGTGCTGACCAACCCGCGCAATCTGGTGAGTTTTTCGGTGATGTTCGGCATTTGCCAGAACCTCGGCGGCCTGATCGGCGCGGCGCTGCTGGGCACCTTCCAGATCGTGCGGGAGAAATTCCACTCCAGCATGATCGTCGAGCACCTGACCCTGCTCGACCCACGTGTGGCCGCACGGGTGAAAAGTGGCGGCTCGGCCTACGGGGGCATCATCGCCGACCCCGAGCTGCGCAACCTCATGGGCATTCGCAGCCTGGCCACGGCGGCCACCCGTGAAGCGAACGTGATGGCCTACAACGATGTCTTCATGTTGATCGCGATCATCGCGATACTCACCATGATCTGGATCTTTATCCGCAGTCTGTGGCTGATGAGCACCACCCGAGCAGCCACTCCCGTTCAACCCAGCGGCGCATCTTCATGACCGAACCTTCCACCACGACCACCACCGCCATTGCCGCCACCCCGGAAGGCAGCACGCCCCCCGGCGCCGTGCCCACCGAGCTGCGGCCGTTGCGCGTACGCATTCTTTCGTCCCTGGGCTTTGCCGCGATCGCCGTCGTCGGCGTGCTGATCGTGCTGTACGCCTGGCAGCTGCCGCCGTTCAGCAGCGCGGTGGAAACCACGGAGAACGCCCTGGTGCGTGGGCAGGTCACGATCATCGGGCCGCAACTCAGCGGCTATGTGTTCGAAGTGCCGGTGCAGGACTTCCAGTACGTGAAGGCCGGCGACCTGTTGGTGCGCCTGGATGACCGCATCTACAAGCAGCGCCTCGACCAGGCGCTGGCCCAACTGGCGGTGCAAAAGGCCGCGTTGGCCAATGTGGTGCAGCAGCGCAACAGCGCCGAAGCCACGATCAAGTTGCGCCAGGCGGCCCTGGCCGACAGCGAGGCGCAGTCGCGTAAAAGCACTGCCGACTTGCGCCGCAATCAAGAGTTGATCAGTGACGGCTCAGTGTCCAAGCGCGAGCTGGACGTGACCCGCGCCGCCAACGCGCAGACCATCGCCGCTGTGGCCCAGGCCCAGGCGAACCTGGAAATCGCACGGCAGGACCTGCAAACAGTGATCGTCAATCGCGGCTCCCTGGAAGCGGCCGTCGCGAGTGCCGATGCGGCGGTGGAGCTGGCGCGGATCGACCTGTCGAACACGCGCATCACAGCGCCGCGTGACGGCCAGTTGGGACAGATCGGCGTGCGCCTGGGCGCCTACGTCAACTCCGGCGCGCAGTTGATGGCGCTGGTGCCGCCGCAGTTGTGGGTGATCGCCAACATGAAGGAAACCCAGATGGACAACGTGCAGGTCGGTCAGCCGGTGACCTTCACGGTGGATGCGCTGAACCACCGTAAATTCCATGGCACGGTGCAGCACATTTCCCCGGCCACGGGTTCTGAGTTCAGCCTGTTGCAGGCCGACAATGCCACCGGCAACTTCGTGAAGATTGCCCAGCGGGTGCCGGTGAGGATCACGGTGGACCCGGACCAGGCCGAGAGCGAACGGTTGAGGCCGGGGTTGTCGGTGGTGGTGAGTATCGACACGGCGGGGCGCCTGAAGAACAGCCCACCCTGATCCCTGTAGGAGCCGGCTTGCCGGCGATTGGGCCCGAACGTCTTGCGGTGATTTTGATGGCCCCATCGCCGGCAAGCCGGGCTCCTACAAGGGGTGATATTTCAGGGCGAAGTTGAGGTGGGTGGACTGGCCTTGTTCCAGCAGTTTCAAGCCGGGTCTGCCGGGCAGGTGGTGGGCATTGACGGGATGGCTTACCGGTTCGATGCAGAAGAACTCCAGCCCCGGTGGGCAGTACAGTAAAAAGTAGTCGCTACCTTCGGCGTGGCATTCCAGGGTGTAGCCCAACTCAGGCTGTTCAATCACGCAGTGGCCGTCCCACTGGCAAAAACCATTGTCCACTAGCCCTTCGGGCAATCCTTTGAGCGCCTGGAAATCCCACTCTGACGGCACCGACGCCAGCCCCGTCGGCAGCTTTGACGCATCACTCAACCACACTTGCGACGCCTCTGCCTGCAGCCGTGTCCGCGGTTTGCGCGGCAAGTAAGGATGCAATCCCAAACCATGCCACGCAGGCTGTGCCGCCAGATGGGTCACGCGTAATGCGATGCTCAGCTCGCCACCCTCCAATCGAAACCTTTGCTCAGCGCGATAGGCGAACGGCGTGTCGCATTCCACCGATAGCACCACTTCGTCGGCAGATTGGCTGACCACCTGCCACGCCTGTTGCCAGGCAGAGCCATGAATCGGCAATGGGTCGAGGGCGCTGTTGGGCGTCAATGCCAGCCAACCGTCCGGGTTATCAAAACCGCCTTCGGCAATCCGGTTGGACCAGGGCGCCAACGGGTAGCACCCCAGCTTGCCCGGCAAGCCGGTGTCCAGCGCCTGTTGGTCACTGTGGCGCAGCAAGGGCTGCCCGGTAGCGCGCACCCGCCAGTTGACGATGCTGCCGCCCACGGCCGGGGCCAGGGTGAGGTGGGTGAGGGCGTCTTCGAGTTCGATCAGCATCGGCATTCACCTAAAGCGCGAAGGTCGGTTCTGGCAGGCCTTGCACGCCGGGGTTGAGGGCGAATACGCCGCCGGACACGGACTGTTCGCTCTGATCATCACGGATCGAGGTGACGAACAGGGTATCCAGTCGGCTGCCACCAAAGGCGCACATGGTAGGTTTCTTTACCGGCACTGCCAGGGAACGGTCGAGGCGACCGTCAGGGGTGAAGCGGTGAATCAGCCCGGCGTCATTGGCACAGATCCAGTAGCAACCCTCGGCGTCGACCGCCGCACCGTCAGGGCGACCGGGGTATGCCTGCATGTCCACGAACACGCGGCGGTTGGACGGCGTGCCGGTGTCGATGTCGTAGTCGAATGCCCAGATCTGTTGCACCAGCGGGTGCGAGTCCGACGCGTACAGCGTGCGCCCATCCGGGCTGAACGCCAGGCCGTTGAGGGTGATGAACCCGCCCAGTTGTGCATGGGGTGCGGTGCCGCTGGCATAGCGATACAGGGTGCCTTCGGCCGCGTTCAAGCCCATGTTCAACACCATGCTGCCGGCCCAGAACCGGCCCTGGCGATCACAGCGGCCATCGTTCAGGCGCATGTCGGCGCGCGGGTGCTGCACGTTGGCCAGCAGGGCGGTGTCGAGGCTGCCATCGCTGTGCGGCGTGAGTTGGAAAAAGCCGCTCTCCATCCCGGCCACCCAGTTGCCCGTTTGCGTTCGGGCAATGCAGGCGAGCATCTGCGGGGCTTTCCAGGCGGCGACATGCCCGGTGGCGGCGTTCCAGCGTTGCAGGCCGCCGTGGGGGATGTCCACCCAGTACAGCGCGTTTTCTTCAGGCACCCACACCGGGCATTCGCCCACCGCGTTGCGTGCGTCGACGATCAGTTCTGCACTCATGGCTCAATCGCCGAACGGGCCGGCCGCGCAGAATGCACCGCCCTGGTAGACCTTGGCCGGGTCATCGGCGGCCACCGGTGGCTGGGTTTCAACCTGTGCGCGGAACACTTCGGAGTTGTCCTTGGGGGCATAGCCCAGGTGGGCGGCGTAGCGGTTGTCCCACCAGGTGTCGAGGTTATCCGACATGCCATAGACCACGGTGTGGCCGACGTCTGGCGTATACAGCGCACGTTCGAGCAGTTGGGTAAGGTCATCGAAGCTCAGCCAGGTGTGCATCATGCGGCGGTTCTGCGGTTCGGGGAACGAGGAGCCGATGCGGATGCTCACGGTCTGGATGCCGTAGCGGTCGAAATAGAAGCTGGCCATGTCTTCGCCGTAGGACTTGGAGAGGCCGTAGTAGCTGTCTGGGCGGCGTGGCGAGTGGGCGTCGAGGATTTCGCCTTGCTTGTGAAAGCCGATCACATGGTTGGAACTGGCGAAGATCACGCGCTTGACGCCATGGCGACGGGCGGCTTCATAGATGTGGAAAATGCCGCTGATGTTGGCGCCGAGGATCTCCTCGAACGGGCGCTCTACCGATACGCCGCCAAAGTGCAGGATCGCGTCGACGCCTTCCACCAGGTGGTGCACGGCCTGTTTGTCGGAGAGGTCGCAGGTTTGCACTTCTTCATGGGCGCCGGCTGCGGGGGCCATGGCGGCGATGTCCGACAGGCGCAGCACCTGGGCATAAGGGCGCAGGCGTTCGCGCAAGACTTTACCCAGGCCGCCGGCAGCGCCGGTGAGCAGCAGGCGATTGAATGGAACGGGTGTAGTAGTCGTGGTGGTCATGGGGGTTCCATTGTTGTTGTAGGTTGTCGTATGACTTTGCCAAAGTATCCTTACGGACCCCTCGGCTTGTCAACACACACCTCCCTGTAGGAGCTGGCTTGCCAGCGATGGCGGCCCCAGGTCGTGCGATGGGTTCAAGGACGCCATCGCCGGCAAGCCGGCTCCTACAGAAGAGGGTTAGAGCAGAGAGAGTGGGTAGCTGATAAACAGCCGGTTCTCATCAAATTCATTGTTGCTGAAGTCCCGGCGCAGTGACGAATTCCTCCAGCGCACGTTCAGGTCCTTCAGCGTACCGCTTTGGATGGTATAGGCCAGTTCCGACTCGCGGCCCCATTCCTTGCCATCGGTGATCGCCCCGGTGTGTACGTTACTGCCGCTGATGTAGCGGTTCATCATGGTCAGCCCGGGAATGCCCAGCACCACGAAGTTGAAATCATGGCGCACTTGCCAGGATTTTTCCTTGGCGTTGTCGTAGCTGGCGTTATAGCTGTCGTTGGCCAGCGTGCCGCCGCTGGTGCCGTTGACCTTCATCCACACGCTGTCGCCGGTGAGTTTCTGCAGGCCCACATAAAAGGCGTTGCCCTTGTATTTGGCCGAGAGCAGTGCGGAAAAGGTCTTGTTGTCGAGATCACCCGCCAGGGCACGTCCGTCTTCCTTGCCGGTGAAGTAACCGAGGTTGGCGCCCAGGGTCCAGTCGCCGACCGGCTGGCTGTGGGTCAGGTTGAAATAGCGTTGCTGGTAAATGTCGGAAAGCTCGGCGTACCACACGCCCACCTGGGTGCGCTTGTTATTGAAGCTGTATTCACCGCCGCCAAAGTTGAAGCGGTCCGACGTGAACGCGGCTTTGCCGTTCATGAACAGGTCTTCCATGCTCGCGTCGTTGCGCGGGCTGTTGCCGCGAAACTGCCCGCCGTAGAGGGTCAGGCCGGCGATTTCGTTGGAAGTGACCTGGCCGCCCCGGAAGGTCTGCGGCAGGGAGCGGCCGTCATCAGAGCGCAGGATCGGCAGCACCGGCATCCATTCGCCGACTTTCAATTCGGTCTTCGACAGCCGGGTCTTCAGCGCCACGCCCAGGCGCCCGAAGTTGTCCGCTGGGCGCCCGTCATCGTGGATCGGCAAGAGTTGGGTGCCACCGGTGCCTTTGCCGCCATCCAATTTTTGCGAGTACAGGCCCAGCACATCCAGCCCGAAGCCGACAGTGCCCTGGGTGAAGCCGGAGCGCGCGTCGAGGATGAAGTTTTGCGTCCACTCCTGGGCCTTGGCCTGGGGGTAGGTGGGGTTGGTGAAGTTGCGATTGAAGTAGGCGTTGCGCAGGTTAAGCGTGGCCGTGGCGTCGTCGATAAAACCGTCGGCGTGGGTGGTCAGGGGTAGGGTGCAAACCAGGCTGCCAAGACCGAGAAGGCCGATACGCGAGGAGGAATTGCGGGCGAATGGACTCACAGTGAAACTCCCTTTTATTTGTTGTTTTTATTATTTGTCGTACGTCGTCGTACAACATTGCGCGGATATTTACGAGGTTTTCGCGGGGTGTCAAGCAGAAGTTATACGATGACTATGGCCGCACGGATCAAAATACGGACACGTTCCATGTGGGAGCTGGCTTGTCGGATCGCCGCACCGCTGCGATGGCCTCAACCGGTTATGCCTGATTCACCGAGTTGCCTGCATCGCCGGCAAGCCAGCTCCTACAGTCGTTCGCTTTTGATCCACACCACTCAGGTCGGCTTTCAGGCCGCCGTGCTCTTGCTTTTGATCTTGATCTTAGGCGCCCCGTTAACCACGCTGGCCGAACGCAGGCTTGAATCCGTGGGTAACCCGGCAGGACGTCGGGTTAGCCGTCCTGGGCCAAGGATGGCCCATGACGGCGGCCCACGGATTCAAGCCTTCGTTCGGGCACACCGAGCCTAGGCGAGGTGCCGAGTGGTGGGGCAAGAGCGCTTTGGTTACTTTCGCGCTTTTCGAAAGTGACCCGCCGTAAGGGCGGAACCAATAGCAGCCGTTACCTAAGTAACGGATAAGCTCTCGATCCTAGTCGCCAGCCATACCGCCTTCGCAGGCAAGCCGAACCGTCGCCCCGCAGCTCCCACAGTGATGACATTTCAACGTGAATTTTTAACCCGCCATGACCATCGGCGGCAGGGTACCGAGCAAGGAAACCGCGGCAACCGCGCCAATGCCCAGCGCCCATTCCAGCATCACGCTGGCTTTCAAACTGCCCACGCGCTCCTCGCAGCGTTCGATGCGCAGACGATTGAGCAACGCCAGGGCAAGCATCCCCAACACCAGCATCACCTTGATCAGCAGAATCAAGGCAAAGCCACTGAACAACGGCGTCGGCCACAGTTGCCCAGTCAGCACGCGCACATTGATCAGCCCGGTCACCAGCAACCCGACGACCAGGCCATACCCCACGCCGCTGAAGCGCCGCAGGATCGGCTCCAGCCTATGACCCTGCGGTTGGCGCAGGACCAACACCAGCACCAGCAAGCCACCCAACCACGTGCCAACACACGCCAGGTGCACCACCTGGTTGAGGATCAACAGTTGCCCGCTGAGCCCATCGAGCATGGCGCCGTGCCCCACCGGTGCCAGCGTCACCAGCAGCAGGGCGATCAACGGCAGGCGCAGCGCGGGCCAGGGTTTGATCAGCGCCAGCACCAGCAGCAGGTTGAACAACAGGTGCCAGGCCCACACCTGGCCAAAGAAGGTTTTACCCAGCACCAACTGCACGGTGGCCGGTTGCAAGGCTGCGTCCCAACTGCCCGCCATGCTGGCAGTGATCAACAGTAACCAGGCCACGCCAGAGAACAGCCCGACCCCGGCCAGGGCGCGGGTGATGCGCAGCACGTGCCGGTCCAGTGCCGGTCGCGGTTCAGCGCCGAGCAGCCAGGGCCTGAAGACACAGGCCCCGAACATCAGCAACACGACGATAAAATGCAGGAAGCGACACAGCACCAGCAGGGTCGCCATGGGTTATTGGCCGACCTTGAAGCTGTATTCACCGTTGCTCTTGTGGGTGTCGACCGACACCGCATTCCACACCACTTTGTAGTTGCCGGCTGCCAGCGGGGCGGCCGGTGTGACCACCAGGACTTTCTTGTCGGCGTCCGGCGTTTCCAGGCCCTTGATGGCGATTTCGGTGCCGTCCTTGCTCAGGGACACCTTGGTGAACGTGGCTTCGACGCCTTCGCTGAAGGTCAGGCGCAGGTCGGCTGGTGCCGCGACAGTGCTGTCGGCGGCGGGGGTGGAACTCTTGAGGTGGGCGTGGGCGAACGCTGCCGAGGCCCCCAGCAGGGAGGCGAGCAGCGCGACAGCGGTGAGGGTTTTCTTGATCAGCATGGTTCAGTACCTTCAGGTGAGGGCGTCGGTAACGCCAAGTGCAGCAAGGGAAAGGGCTTGCCTTCGCCATCCAGCGGCGAACGCGCGACCTGGGTAAAACCATAGTGCAGGTAGAACCCCACGGCCTGGGGGTTCTGTTCGTTGACGTCCACCGTCAGGGTGTCGTGGCGGGCGCGGGCGTGGTCCAGCAGTTGGCGGCCAACCCCTTGGCCACGGCGCGCAGGCTCGATGAAGAGCATCTCCACATTGTGCCCACCGGTGCCGATAAAACCGGCGACGCCGGCGCTGTCTTCATACACCCACACGTCGAGGGCGGGCATGGGCAGGTAGGTATCACGCACCAGAGGCAGCAGACGTTGAATGTCATCCTCGGGGAGGAAGTCATGGGTGGCCCGCACCGAGCGCTCCCACAGTGCTCCCAGCACTGGGTCGTCGGCGGCCACGCGAGGTCGAATAGTCATGGCATTGATCCTTCATTGGGATCGCGATCCTAACCAATCCGATTTCCAGGGGAAAGGCTCGCACAGGAAGTTTCACCTGGCGTGCACGCGGCTCTTCACTCCGCCGCAAGCCTGCGCCGTTTCGTCTGGTACATGTCACCGTCTGCATGGCTGAGCAGCGTATCGGCGTCCTCACCGTCCGCTGGATAAAACGCCACGCCGATGCTGCAGGACGGCATCTTGATCCCTTCGAAGCCTGCGCCCAACGGCTCTGCCATGACCGCGAGGATCTGAGTCACTTTCGCGTAAACGGCGTCCTGGGACTGGATATCCGTCAGCAGCACCGTGAACTCATCCCCGCCCATCCGCGCCACCAGGTCGCCCTCACGCACACAGCGTTCCAGCCGTCGTGCAATCACGCAGAGCACCCGGTCGCCCACGCCATGGCCATGCACGTCGTTGATGCCCTTGAAGTCATTGACGTCCAGAAACAGCAACGCCAGGGTGCTGTTCTGCCGCTGCGCGGCCTGCAGGGCCGAGTCCAGCCCGTCGTTGAACAGCGAGCGGTTGGTGAGCGCGGTCAGCGGGTCGTGATGGGCGAGAAAACGCAGCTCCTCCTCGGCCTGGGTCAGGGCCGTGACGTCCCGTGCAACGCCGATCCGTGCACCCACCTCTTCGGACCAGAAGGCCGCCCACAGGATGTGCACGACACCGCCATCCTTGCGGATATACCGGTTGCGGAAGTCGACGTGGGGCTTGCCGTTCATGACCCGCACGATCGAAGCGCGGGTGCGCGCCAGGTCTTCAGGGTGCATGTAGTCGGTGATGAGCGTGCCGGTCAACTCGTCGGCGCGATAGCCGAGCAGCGTTTCACAGGCATCGCTGACAAAAACGATTTGGTTGTTGCTTTCGACCACGAAGACCGTGTCCAGCATCAGGTGGATCAATTTTGGATAGAGGGTGTGCAGGTCGACGGCCATAGGTCAGGGGTCCGGTTCAGATGTGCCGATCATAGCCCGATCACGCGGCCGGACGCCGAGGAAAACTGCAGCCTTTGCGAGGCGAACGCCGACCTGTCGATCAACGGCATGTCCGGTCAATCGGCTGCGTAAGCCGAAGTTGAGGCGGCAGGTGTGTGGCCTAATGTGTCTGTTCGTGATGTGATGGTGCACGTGCCGTTTGAAGCGTCCATAGACAGTGAGTGGGTTTGCAGCCTTTATGGGTAATCACAAGATCGGAATTCGTCGAGTCAACGTCGAGAAAATCCTGCTGGCGGCGGAGAAAATCTTCGCCGAAAAAGGCTATGGCAGCACCGCCATGGCCGACATTGCCGAAGAAGTGCAACTGCCGCGCTCCAACCTGCATTACTACTTCACCACCAAGAGCGAGCTGTACAGTGCGGTGCTGTTCGACCTGCTGGAAGTGTGGAAGCAGGATGCCCTGAGTTTCGAAACCTTCGATGACCCACGGGTGGTGCTCAGCAGTTACATCCGCGCCAAGATGCAGCGTTCGCGCACGCGGCCGTATGGATCCAAAGTGTGGGCCAACGAGATCATCCATGGTGCACCGACGCTCGGTGAGGCGCTGGATGAAAGCCTGTACGACTGGGCCAAGATGAAGGAAGCGAAGATTCGCCAGTGGGTAGAGGACAAGCGCATCCTGCCGGTGGAACCGTCGAGCCTGCTGTATATGATCTGGGCGTCGACCCAGCACTACGCGGACTTTGATCACCAGGTGAAGATCCTGAATGATCACCAGCCGTTGTCGGACATGCAGTTCGAGAAGGCGATACAGACGGTGACGAGTGTGATTTTGCGGGGGATTGGGTTGGAGCCTTGATTTTTGTGGTGGATCTGAGGGCCCTATCGCAGGCAAGCCAGCTCCCACAGTTGGAACGCAATCCCCTGTAGGAGCCGGCTTGCCGGCGATAGCGGTCTACAGAACTACACCGCCTCCCGGTAGGGATTCCTCGGATCCTGCGTCCAATTCAAAAACGGCTTGCCGGTGTCCATCGGCACCATCTCGATACAGTCCGCCACCGGGCAGGTGATCTGGCACAGGTTGCAGCCCACGCACTCTTCATCGATCACCTCATATTTATGCGTGCCATCCGCTAATTTCACGCTCTCGATGGCCTGGTGCGAAGTGTCCTCACAGGCGATATGGCAACGCCCACAGCCAATACAGGCCTCCTGGTCGATCTTGGCGATCACCTGGTAGTTGATATCCAGGTACTTCCAGTCCGTGGTATTGCCCACCGCCCGCCCGGAGAATTCCTGCAGGTTCTTGTAACCCTGACTGTCCATCCACCGCGACAGCCCATCCTTCATCTCCTCGACAATCCGGAACCCATGCAGCATCGCCGCCGTGCACACCTGCACCGCGCCGCAGCCCAGTGCGACGAACTCGGCCGCATCGCGCCAGTTGCCGATGCCGCCAATGCCGCAGATCGGCAGGCCCTGGGTCTGCGGGTCGCGGGCGATTTCGGCAACCATGTTCAGCGCGATCGGCTTGACCGCCGAGCCGCAATAGCCGCCATGGGTGCTCTGGGTGCCGACCACCGGCAGGGCGACCATGCGTTCCAGGTCGACGCTGGTGATGGAGTTGATGGTGTTGATCAGCGACACCGCATCCGCGCCGCCGCGATACGCCGCCCGCGCCGCCACGCGGATGTCGGTGATGTTCGGCGTGAGCTTGACGATCACCGGCAGTGAACAATAGGTCTTGCACCAGCGCGTCACCTGTTCCACATACTCCGGCACCTGGCCGACCGCCGCGCCCATGCCGCGTTCGGGCATGCCATGGGGGCAACCGAAGTTCAGCTCGATGCCATCGCAGCCAGTGGCTTCCACCAGGGGCAGGATGCTTTTCCACGACTCCTCTACGCACGGCACCATCAGCGACACGATCAATGCGCGGTCTGGCCAATCCTTTTTCACCTGGGTGATTTCCCGCAGGTTGATCTCCAGGGAGCGGTCGGTGATCAGCTCGATGTTGTTGATACCCAGCACTTCACGGTTGGCGCCGTAGTGGGCCGAGTAGCGTGACGACACGTTGACCGCCGCCGGGTCTTCACCGAGGGTTTTCCACACCACGCCGCCCCAGCCGGCTTCGAAGGCGCGGACCACGTTGTAGGCCTTGTCGGTGGGCGGCGCAGAGGCCAGCCAGAAGGGGTTGGGGGCTTTGATACCGGCGAACACAATCGAGAGATCGGCCATTACGCAGCCTCCACATTCAGCATGAGTTGGGCGTGCATGGCCTCGGCGGCCAGCTTGCCGTGTTGCACCGCCTGCACGGTGAGGTCCTGGCCGAGGCTGACGCAATCGCCCCCGGCGTACACCCCTGGAACGCTGGTTTGCAGGTGTTCATCGACGAAAATCCGTTCGCCCACCCGATGCAGTTGTTGGGCCAACGGATCGTGCAGTGCCGCGCTGTCGAAGCCCTGGCCGATGGCCTTGAAGATGGCATCGGCGGCCAACTCGAAGGTTTCGCCGGTGGGGTGCAGGCGACCGTTTTCCATGCGCGTGCGCAAGAAGCGCATGCCGCGCACCTGGCCCCTGTCATCCAGCAACACTTCTTCTGGCTGGGCCCAGGTCAGTAGGCGTACCTGGTTGGCCTTGGCGATGTCCTGCTCATGGTGGGTGGCGCCCATGTCCGCCAGGCCACGGCGGTACACGAGGTTGACGTCGCGAGCACCGAGGCGGGCCATTTGCACAGCCATGTCGATGGCGGTGTTGCCGGCGCCGAGCACGATGCAGCGGTCGGCCAGGGGCAGTTGAGTGAGGTCATCGGCCTGGCGCAGTTCACGGATGTAGTCGGTGGCGGCGAGCAGGCCGGGGGCGTCTTCATGGGGCAGGCCGAGTTGTTTGCTGGCAGCCAGGCCGAGGCCGAGGAACACCGCGTCGAATTGCTGGTGCAGTTCGCTCAAGGTGAGGTTGTCGCCCAGGCGTTGGCCGTGGCGAATCTCGATGCCGCCGATCTGCAGCAGGAAATCCAGCTCCTTCTGGGCGAAGTCATCCACCAGCTTGTATTTGGCGATCCCGTATTCATTCAGGCCACCGGCTTTTTCCCGGGCTTCGAAGATCACCACGTCATGGCCATGCAACGCACTGCGGTGGGCACAGGCCAGGCCCGCAGGCCCCGCGCCGACCACGGCGATGCGCTTGCCGGTCGAGGCGGCGCGATGAAACGGATGCTCGGTGAAGTGTGCGTTGTCCACCGCGTAGCGCTGCAACAAGCCGATCAGCACCGGCGCGCATTCTTCTGCGTTGTTACGCACACAGGCTTGCTGACAGAGGATTTCGGTGGGGCACACCCGCGCGCAACTGCCGCCGAGGATGTTGGCCGAGAGGATCTTCTGCGCGGCGCCTTGGACGTTTTCGGTGTGGATGTTGCGGATGAACGACGGGATATCGATCTCGCTGGGGCAGGCGTTCACGCACGGCGCGTCGTAGCAATACAGGCAGCGCGAGGCTTCCAGTTGGGCCTGGCGCGCGTTGAGTGGCGGAGCCAGGTCGGTGAAGTGGCTGGCGAGTGTTGCCCCGTCTTCATGGGGATGGGGGAGGTGGGTCAGGGTCTGGATCACGGGTTTGGCCTCACGGTGATTGAGGTGCTGCCTCTGATGGGCATTGGTTTTTGTGTTGCCTGTGCTGGCCTCATCGCAGGCAAGCCAGCTCCCACAGTTGATCGGGTTCACATATTTTTATTTGTGAATACAGTCAGTGTGGGAGCTGGCTTGCCTGCGAAGGCGGCCTCAGCGTTTCACAGCCGTGGGCCTGGAATGCTCAGCCCGCTTGCTCAACTGCTCAAACACCGCCGGATACGCCGGCCGCTCCACATACCGCCCGGCCCCGCGTTCGGCACGCAGGTCACCATCGGCCCACACCAGCTTGCCCTGGCTAATGGTGTGGCTCGGCACGCCGCGCACGGTCTTGCCTTCGAAGATGTTGAAGTCGACTTGCTGGTGGTGGGTCTTGGCGGAAATGGTCCGCGTGCCCTCGGGGTCCCACAGCACCAGGTCGGCATCGGCGCCAACGCGGATCGCGCCTTTGCGGGGGTAGAGGTTGAAGATCTTGGCGGTGTTGGTGGAGGTCAGGGCGACGAACTCCTGCATCGACAAGCGACCGCTGTTCACGCCTTCATCCCACAGCACCGCCATGCGGTCTTCGATACCTGCCGTGCCGTTGGGGATCTTGCTGAAGTCGTCACGGCCTGCGGCTTTTTGTTCGGCGCAGAAGCAGCAGTGGTCGGTGGCGGTGGTGTGCAGGTTGCCCGATTGCAGGCCATGCCACAGCGCTTCCTGGTGCCCACGCGGGCGGAAGGGCGGGCTCATCACGTAGCCGGCGGCGGTCTGCCAGTCGGGGTGCTGGTACACGCTGTCGTCCAGCAGCAGGTGGCCGGCGAGCACTTCGCCATAGACCGGCTGGCCTTTGCTGCGGGCGTAAGTGATCTCGTCGAGGGCTTCCTTGGTCGACACATGCACCAGGTACAGCGGGGTGCCGATGGTCTCGGCAATGCGGATCGCCCGGCTGGCCGCTTCGCCCTCAACTTGCGAGGGACGCGACAACGGATGTGCTTCCGGCCCGGTGATGCCCTGGGCCATCAGCTTGCGCTGCAGGTGATACACCAGCTCGCCGTTTTCGGCATGCACGGTGGGCACGGCGCCCAGTTCCAGGCAGCGCTCGAAGCTCGCCACCAGGGTGTCGTCGGCCGCCATGATCGCGTTCTTGTAGGCCATGAAATGCTTGAAGCTGTTGATGCCGTGGTGGCTGACCAGCTCGGCCATTTCTTCGCGCACCTGCTCGCTCCACCAGGTGATTGCCACGTGAAAGCCGTAGTCGGAGGCGGACTTTTGCGCCCAGCCGCGCCACTGATGAAACGCCTCCAGCAAGGACTGCTGCGGGTTGGGGATTACAAAGTCGATGATCGAGGTGGTGCCACCGGCCAGGCCAGCGGCGGTGCCGCTGAAAAAATCTTCACTGGCCACGGTGCCCATGAAGGGCAGTTGCATGTGGGTGTGGGGATCGATGCCGCCCGGCATCAAGTATTGGCCACTGCCATCGAGTACTTCAGTGCCGGCGGGAATATCCAGGTTCGTGCCAATGGCCCGAATTAGACCGCCTGCGCATAAAACATCGGCGCGGTAACTTTCATCATGGGTAATAACGGTAGCGCCACGGATCAACAGCGACATGTCGAGTTCCTCACAGGCTTGACCGGCTTGTGCCAGTTCTAAGTGTTGTAATGCTGCTTACCGATGGTCGGTTAATTCCTGTCATCGGTGACAGGAATAGAAACTAGCCCGAGTTTTTAGATTGGGCAAGAAGATTTTTTATAAGCCTATATCGTATTTAATATGTTGATTTATAAGGATTAAAATCTGTTTTCACCAAAATGAAGCGCCATCTCACCATTTTGACGCACTTGACAGGTTCTTAAATTGAGCAACATTTCTTATTGCAAATCAGACGCTTGAGACATGCCACTTGACGGGCATGGGAAATAAAAATAATTGTGTTGCACCAGATTGAGTCCTGACAGTTCGAATAACTTGCGCGTTATCTAGCCTGAGTCACGCAGCAAGTACCCAGGGCCCAATCGGAAAGCTGATAAACATCAGTGCGTTATATAAGCGGTGCGGTTTCGGTAACGGTTGTCGGCACGGTTATTGAGTGCAGTGGCGGCTGGCCGGGCCCGTGATGTCATGTTGTTTACGAGGTACTCCGGCCACCCGGCGTGATGCGTTGGGTGAGCAAAAATAATTCGAAAAACCGTGGAGCGGCCATGCAACAGAACAGATCGCAAGTCATTGAGCGCAACGGCCTGTACGAACTCGACGCCGGCCCCGACGTCCTCGACAGCCCTCGCTACAACCACGACATGGCACCGACCAAGGTGCATGAACGAACCTGGAACAAATGGCACATCACCGCCCTGTGGGTGGGTATGTCGATCTGCGTGCCCACCTACACCTTGGGCGGGGTGCTCACGGCGTATTTCGGGTTGTCGGTGGGCGAGGCGCTGATGGCGATCTTGCTCGCGAACATCGTGGTGCTGATCCCGCTGACCCTCAACGCCTTCCCCGGCACCAAGTACGGCATTCCGTTCCCGGTGTTGTTGCGGTCCTCCTTTGGCATCCTCGGCTCCAACGTGCCGTGCCTGATCCGCGCGCTGGTGGCCTGTGGCTGGTTCGGCATCCAGACGATGTTCGGCGGGCTGGCGATCCACCTGTTCCTGGGTTCGATCTTCGAGGGCTGGAAGTCCCTCGGCGGCACGGGTGAGGTGATCGGCTTCATGATCTTCTGGACGCTGAACCTGTGGGTGGTGCTGCGCGGCGCCGAGTCGATCAAGCGCCTGGAAACCCTCTCGGCACCGTTGCTGGTGGCGGTGGGCATCGGCCTGCTGGTGTGGGCGATGCCCAATGTGTCGATCAGCGAGTTGATGGCGATCCCGCCCAAGCGCCCCGAAGGCGCGAGCCTCACCGGTTACTTCATGGCCGGCCTTACCGCGATGGTGGGCTTCTGGGCCACCCTGTCGCTGAATATTCCGGACTTCAGTCGCTACGCCAAAAGCCAGAAGGACCAGATCCTCGGGCAGATTTTTGGCCTGCCGCTGACCATGTTCCTGTTCGCCGCCCTCGGCGTGATCATGACCGCCGCCTCGGTGAAACTGGTGGGCGTGAGCGTGTCTGACCCAGTGACCCTGATCGGGCATATCCAGAGCCCGGTGTGGGTGGCCATTGCCATGGCGCTGATCATCATCGCCACCTTGTCCACCAACACCGCGGCGAACATCGTCTCGCCCACCAACGACTTCCAGAACATCGCGCCGAAGCTGATCAACCGCACCACGGCGGTGATCCTCACCGGGCTGGTGGGGCTGGCGCTGATGGGCCATGAGCTGCTGAAAAAGCTGGGGCTGATCGTGTCCGATGTGAGCCTGGAGACGGTGTATTCCAACTGGTTGCTGGGCTACTCCAGCCTGCTGGGGCCTATCGCCGGGATCATGGTGGTGGACTATTTCATCACCCGCAAACAGCAACTGGACCTGGCCGGTTTGTACCGCGATGACGTGTACCCGGCGTGGAACTGGAGCGGCTTCATTGCCTTCGGCGTGCCGGTGGTACTGACGCTGTTGTCCCTGGGCAGCGATGCGTTCAGCTGGTTCTACAGCTATGGCTGGTTCACCGGCTCGGCGTTGGGCGGCTTGATGTATTACGGCCTGAATGCCAAGCGAGCGGCCCGTCCAGTCACCGCCAAATCCCCGTTGTAAATACGGTCAATGTGGGAGCTGGCTTGTCGGGTCGCCGCATCGCTGCGATAGCGGTGTATCAGTTGATCCTGTTTTAGCAGACAGTCCGCCATCGCAGGCAAGCCAGCTCCCACACAAGCCCGTTCAACCTATAAAAATGTAGCCTGAGGAGATCCCTATGAACGCTGCCCTCGACGTTCTGCAATCCACCCATCAGCTCATCAACCGCGACCGTTTGTGGCAGTCCCTGATGGACCTGGCCAAGCTCGGTGCCACGCCCAAGGGCGGCGTGTGTCGCCTGGCCCTGACCGACCTCGATCGCAAGGCCCGCGACCTGTTCGTGCAATGGTGCGAAGCGGCGGGCTGCACGGTCACCGTCGACGGTATCGGCAATATTTTTGCCCGTCGCCCCGGGCGCAACCCCAACCTGCCACCGGTGATGACCGGCAGCCATATCGACACCCAGCCCACCGGTGGCAAGTTCGACGGCTGCTTCGGTGTGCTGGCCGGCGTCGAAGTGCTGCGCACCCTCAACGACCTCAACGTGGAAACCGAAGCGCCGCTGGAAGTGGTGGTGTGGACCAATGAAGAGGGCTCGCGCTTCCCGCCGTGCATGATGGGTTCGGGGGTGTTTGCCGAAAAATTCACCCTGGCCGATACCCTGGCCAAGGTCGATGCCGACGGCGTCAGCGTGGGTGATGCGTTGAATGCGATTGGCTATGCGGGAACGCGTGCCGTCAGCGGGCACAAAGTCGGTGCTTATTTTGAAGCGCACATTGAGCAAGGCCCGATCCTTGAGGATGAACAGAAAACCATCGGCGTGGTACTGGGGGCGCTGGGCCAGAAGTGGTTCGACCTGAAACTGCGCGGCGTGGAAGCCCACGCGGGACCTACCCCGATGCACCTGCGCAAGGATGCCCTGGTGGGCGCCGCTGCGGTGGTCGCGGCGGTGAATGCGGCGGCGTTGGGGCATCAGCCGCATGCGTGCGGCACCGTGGGGTGCCTGCAGGCGTATCCGGGGTCGCGCAATGTCATCCCTGGCGAAGTGCGCATGACTTTGGATTTCCGTCATCTGGAACCCGCACGTTTGGACTCGATGATTGCCCAGGTGCGCAAGGTGATCGATGAGACCTGCGCCAAACATGGCCTGAGTTTTGAGATGGAGCCCACGGCCGACTTCCCGCCGTTGTACTTCGACAAAGGCTGCGTGAATGCGGTGCGCGATGCGGCGAATGGGCTGGGACTGTCGAACATGGACATCGTCAGCGGAGCAGGGCATGACGCGATCTTCGTCGCCGAGCTCGGCCCGGCCGGGATGATTTTTGTGCCGTGTGAGGGGGGCATCAGCCATAACGAAATCGAGAACGCCGCCCCGGATGACCTGGCAGCGGGGTGTGCGGTGTTGTTGCGGGCGATGGTTGCTGCGTCTGCCGCGATTGCCAGCGGCAAGCTCGCTGCCTGAATCACCACCCAATGTAGGAGCCGGCTTGCCGGCGATAGCGGAGTGTCAGGCAAAGCAATGCTGCCTGGTTTATCGCCATCGCCGGCAAGCCGGCTCCTACAGGTGATTACGGGGTGTCAGGAGGAGGGTTGCCAGCCGCCCCCCAGCGCTGTGACTAAGCCGACGCTGGCTTGCAACTGCCGCGTCTGCACCGCCTGCAACGTGCGCTGTGCCTGCAACGCGGCGGTCTGCGCGGTCACCACATCCAGGTAACTCACCGCCCCCGCCTGATAGCTGTTCATCGCCAGCGCCTGGGTATGCTGCGCCGCATCCGCCGCGGCTTGTTCATCCTGGGCTTCCTGCTGCAAATCCCGCAGTTGCGCCAGGTTATCTTCCACCTCGCGGATGGCTTTCAACACGTGGCTGCGGTACTGCGCCGAGGCCTCTTCGAATTCGGCCTTGGCCTGACGCTCATTGGCGCTCAAACGGCCGCCATCGAAGATCGGTAAATTGACCAACGGCCCTAGCGCCCAATAACGATTACCCGCCGAAAACAGGTTGCCGACCCCTTGGGTCTGCCCGCCAATCAACCCGGTGAGGCTGAAGTCCGGGTACCAGGCCGCCTTAGCCACGCCGATGTTGGCGTTGGCGGCAAACACCCGGCGTTCAGCCGCAGCAATATCCGGGCGCCGTTGCAGCAGGTGGCTCGGCAGCTGCGATGGAATGCCGGGCAACGCGATCAATTGCTGGCTCGGCGGCAGTGTGAAGGTGCTCGCGGCTACCCCCACCAGCTCGCCAATCGCATGCTCGGTGAGGTTGCGCTGGCCGCGTACTTCATCCAGCTGGGCCTTGGCTTCGGCCAGCTGGTTTTGCGCGCGGGTCAGGTCCAGCTCCGAGGCAATCTGGCCTTCGTAGCGGCTGCGGGTCAGTTGCAACGCCTGGCTGAAATCGTCCAGCGAGCTGTTGAGAATCCGCGCCTGGGCATCCAGGCCGTTGAGCTGCACGTACAAGGTCGCCAACTGATGCTGCAGGCTTAAGCGCGCCACGGCCAGGTCATCGCCAGACGCTTGTGCCTGGGCGTCGCCGGCCGCAACCTGGTTGCGGATCTTGCCCCACAGGTCCAAGTCATAGCTCAACGAAAAACCGGCGGTGTTGCTGTTGTACACCGACGGCTGCGTGCTGCCACGCAACGGTCGCGTGTCCGATTGCCGCTGGCGCAGGGGTTGTGCGCTGGCGGTGATCTGCGGGAACAAGCCGGCATGCAGCTGGCTGGCATAGGCCTGGGACGCATCAAAGTGCGCCAACGCTGCGGCCAGGTCCGGGTTGGCCTTGAGCAGTTGTTGTTGCAGCTCGCTCAGACGCGGGTCGTTGTAAAGCTTCCACCATTCGGGCGCCAACTGGTCGGACGGCTGCGCGCTGTGCCACGGGCCATCGCTGGTCTGTTCGCGATAGCCGGCGGGCAGGTCCACGCTTGGCACCTTGTACGTGGGCGCCATTGAGCAGCCTTGCAACGCCAGCAGCATCAAGGCCGCGAGGGGCTTAAGCCTTGGGCGCATGCGCACCTCCGGAGGCGTCGGCCAGTTGTACCGGGTCACCTTCGCGCAGGGCATCGGGCGGGTTGTCGACGATGCGGTCGGCGGGCTTGAGGCCCTGGTCGATCACCAGGCGTTCGCCGAGGTCGAGGCCGATGTGGATGTTTTGCAGGTGCACATGGTTCTGCGCGTCCAGCACCGCCACTTGGGTGCCTTGGGCGCGGAAGATCAACGCGCTGGCCGGGATGCTCACGCCGTGGGTGTCGGCCGGGATCGGCAGCGTGGCTTCGGCGTAGTCTCCGGGCAGCAATTCACCGTTGGGGTTATCGGCCACAAACTGCGCGAGCAGGGTGCCGGAACGCCGGTCGATGGCGGTGGAGTCGCCGATCAGGCGCGCCTTGAAATGCTCGCCCGGGTGTTCCGGCACGGTCAGTTCGGCTTCAAGGCCCGGGTGGATCACCGCCGCATAGTTCTGCGGCACCGGCACGTACAGGCGCAGTTGATGGGTGTCGGCGATGTTGAACAGCTCCGGGTCGCTGTCGGTATCGGCCTTGATCAACTGGCCAATATCGGTGTTGCGCGCAGTGATGGTGCCAGCGAATGGGGCGCGGATGGTCTTGTAGCTTTCCAGTGCCGACAGCCGTGCATAGTCGGCAGCGGCGGCTTCGGCGTTGGCTTTGGCCGCCGCAGCGTTGGAGGTTTTTTCATCGGCCTCCTGGCGCGACACTGAATGGCTGGCCAACAGATTTTGCCAGCGCGTGGCGGTGGTCTCCGCCAGGCGCGCATTGGCTTGCTCCTGCATCAGTCGGGCGTGGGTTTGCGCCAGTTGCTGGTCCAGGTCTGGGCTGTCGATCTCGGCGAGGATTTGCCCGGCTTTGACTTGGGTGCCGATGTCGGCTTTCCAGTCCTTGAGGTAGCCACTGACCCGGGCATGAATCGGCGCTTTGCTCCAGGCCTCCAGGTGCGCCGGCAAGCGCAGCGTGTCACCGGCAGCGTTTTGCTTGGGCTGGAACACCATCACTTGGGGGATGGCGGCGGTTTCCGTCCAGGCGGTTACCGATTGTTCGTGCATCGTGCGGGCGTGCAGGCCGTTGGCGACCAACAGGGCGGCCAGAGTCAGGCCGCCGACACCCATGAGCATCAGACGCTTGCGCGAGGGTTTGTGATCAGACGACATGTGAAGTTTCTCCAGCAACAGCGCGAGTAGGATGACGTCCGTGGACCAGGCTGAAGACCACGGGAACAAACAGCAGGGTGGCGACGGTGGCGAAGATCAAGCCACCGATCACCGCCCGGCCGAGGGGGGCGTTTTGTTCTTGGGAAATCGCCAGTGGCAGCATGCCGATGATCATGGCCAGGGCGGTCATGCACACCGGGCGAAAGCGTGTGTAGCCGGCTTCCATCGCGGCCTTCAGTGCATCGCCATGTTCGGCCAGGCGCTCACGGCAGAAGCTCACCACCAGGATCGAGTTGGCCGTGGCCACGCCCATGCACAGGATGGCCCCGGTGAGGGCCGGCACTGACAACGACGTGCCGCTGAGGAACAACATCCACACGATGCCGGCCAATGCGGCGGGCAGTGCGGTGATGATCACAAACGGGTCGGCCCAGGACTGGAAGTTGACCACGATCAGCAGGTAGATCAGCACCACCGCGCCGAGCAGGCCAAAGCTCAGGCCGCTGAAGGCTTCATGCAATGCATCGATCTGCCCGTGCAGGCTGATCACCGCGCCTTTGGGGCGCATGGAGGCGGTGTCATCCAGCACTTTTTGCACGTCGCGGGCGACGCCGCCCAAGTCACGCCCTTGCACGTTGGCGTACAGGTCCAGGGTCGGTTCGATGTTGTAGTGGGTCACCACCGCCGGGCTCTGCACCCGCGAGATGGTGGCCACGCCGCCGAGGATTTGCGACTGGCCATCGGCACCGGTCACCGGCAAGGCTTCCAGGGTCGGCAGGCTGTCGAGACGGTATTGCGGGGTGGCGGCGACGATTGAGTACGACACGCCGTTGGCCGGGTTGAGCCAGAAGGTCGGTGCCACCTGGGAGCTGCCGGCGAGGGACGCGACCATGCTGTTGGTCACGTCACGCTCGGTGATGCCCAGGCCATTGGCGCGCATGCGGTCCACGTTGACTTGCAGCGACGGGTAGCCCGTTGACTGCTGGATGCGCAGGTCGGCGATGCCCGGTACGTGTTGCAGGCGGCGTTCCAGTTCCACCGCGTAGGCGCGGTTTTCTTCATCGCTGCGCCCGGAGATTTTCACGTCCAGCGGGGCCGGTGCGCCGAAGTTGAGGATCTGGCTGCTGATGTCGGCGGGCAGGAAGGCGAAGTGGCTGCCGGGAAAGCTTTCGGGCAGGGCTTCGCGCAGTTTCTTCACGTAGTCGGCAGTCGGCGCATGGTCCTTTTTCAAGGTGACCTGGATGTCGCCATCCTGCGGGCCGATGGTGCCGCTGCTGCTGTAGGCCATGTCGATGCCGCTGAGGGGAATGCCGATGTTATCGACGATGGTGTCGAGTTCTTCGGCCGGGATCACCTCGCGGATCCGCGCTTCAATGCGGTCGAACGCGGCCGCGCTTTCTTCGATGCGCGTGCCCAGTGGCAGGCGCACGTGCAGGGCGAGGGCGCCGGCGTCGGTGGCCGGGAAGAAGTCCTGGCCCAGGCTTGGCAGCAACAGGAACGAGGCGAGTACGCAAGCCAGGAACCCGACGATGAAGCGCTTGCGATGGCCCAGCGCCAGGGTCAGCAGACCGTGGTAGGTGTCGCGGATATTCGAGAAGTGGCGCTCGAAACCCTGCTGGAAATTCAGCACCGCTTGCAGCACGGCATTGCGCGGTTTGGTGTGCTGCTCACCTTCGTGGTGGTTGATGAACTCATCTTCCGGGTGATGCCCCGGCCCTTGCTCCGGCACATGGGGCTTGAGCAGGAACATCGCCAGGGTCGGCACCAGCGTACGCGACAGGATGAACGAGCTGGCCATGGCAAAGATCACCGCCAGGGCCATCGGCCGGAACAGGTAGCCGGCGATGCCTTGCAGCAGGAACATCGGCACGAACACGATGCAGATGCACAGCAGCGAGACGAACGCCGGGCCGACGATTTGCGCGGCGCCGTCGAGGATCGCGGTTTTCACCGCCTTGCCTTGTTCCAGGTGCCAGTTGATGTTTTCGATGGTCACCGTGGCGTCGTCCACCAGAATCCCCACCGCCAGCGCCAGCCCACCCAGGGTCATGACGTTGAGGGTTTGCCCTGTGGCGGCCAGCAGGGCGATGGCCGAGAGCACGGCCAGGGGAATCGAGGCGGCGATGATCAGCGTCGACCGCCAGCTGCCGAGGAACAGCAGGATCATCGCACTGGTCAGCAGGGCGGCGATGATGCCTTCCTGGGCCACGCTGCCGACCGACTCTTTGACGAACACCGAGGCGTCACCCAGCAGCGAGGTCTTCAGCGACGGTGGCAGGGTTTCGTTGATGCGCGGCAGCATCTGGCGGATGCCGTCGATGATCGACAGGGTGGAGATGCTGCCGTTTTTCAGCGCCGGCATCAGCACGGCGCGGTGGCCGTCGACGCGCACGATGTTGGTCTGCGGTGGCGAACCGTCACGCACGTGGGCCACCTGGCCGATGGTGATCAGTGCGCCGTCGACGGTCTTGATCGGCAGGTCGTTGAGTTCATCGATCGCCTTGGGGCTGTTGTTGAGCAGGATCGTGTATTCGTTGGGGCCGAGCTTGGCGGTGCCCACCGGGATGATCTGGTTCTGCAGCGCGAGCGCGTTGCCCACGTCCTGGGCCGACAAACCTTTGGCCGCGAGCGCCTGCGGGTCGAGGTCCAGCGTGATCTGGCGTTGCTTGCCGCCCATGGGCGTGGGCATGGCCAGGCCGGGCAGGGCGCTCAGGGGCAGGCGGATGTTGTTCTGCACCAGGTCGCGGATCTTGGCCTCCGAGAGGCTGGGGCTGGAGAACGCCAGTTGCAGGATCGGCACCGTGGAAGCGCTGTAGTTGAGGATCAGCGGTGGCGTGATGCCCGGTGGCATTTGCTTGAGGACGGTTTGTGAAACGGCCGTCACTTGGGCGTTGGCGGTGCGGATGTCCACTCCCGGTTGGAAAAAGATCTTGACGATGCCCATGCCGGGCAGCGATTGCGATTCGATGTGTTCGATGTCGTTGACGGTGGTGCTCAGGGAGCGTTCGTAGGTGTAGATCACCCGACCGGCCATGGCGTCCGGCGACAGGCCGTTGTACTGCCAGACCACGGCGACCACGGGGATGCCGATATCGGGGAAAACATCCGTAGGGGTTCGCAGGGCCGCCATCGGCCCGATGATGCAGATGAATATGGCCAACACGATAAACGTGTACGGCTTTTGCAGTGCGGTCTTTACCAGCCCGAGCATGCGTGAACCTCCATTGGAGCAGGATTGCAAACCCCGGCAGTCTTGCCCGACCCACCTAACACGCGCCTTTCAGCGAGGTGAAGGAACATTTAGTTAAGGGCTGAAGATCGTTTCATATGTATTCATTTGTTCTACAAAGGGTGGCTCCTCAAGCTTGTAACCCATCGGACGCGACACAGTTGAGTGCCGTCCACCGTGTTTATCGATGTCCTTTTGGAGCCCTGCCATGTCACTTAAACCGTTGTTGTTGATTCCCGCCCTGGGTGCTGTCCTGTTGTTGTCGGCGTGCGCCGGCCCCCTTCCCAAGGCTGACCCGAGCGAAGCCTGGATTGGTTTGAAGGAAGAAGCGCCGAATGACCTGATGGCCGAGCGCGTGGATGGCAAGCGCGTGGATGACGGGCGCTTTTTTGAAGTGACCCCGGGCGAGCACCGCCTGGACGTGACGCTGTTCGAAGAAGAGCCAGGCGACGACAACCAGCAGGACTGCCAGGGTCGGGTCGACTACAAGAACTTCAAGGCGGGCGAGCACTACACACTGGTGGAATCCAGCCTGGGCACCACCGTGCGCGCATCCCTCAAGGATGGGCACGGCAAGGAAGTGGCCGCGACGCAGGACTTCAGTTGCATGCCTGGCTAGGCGTGGTGCACCGCAGCCTTATGGGGCTTGGTCGGTGCAGCCGGTTTGACGTGGGGGTGATGGTGCCGACGGGTCACGCGCATGACCCCCCACAACATGGCGCCGGCAACCGCCAGCCAACCGCAGATCAACAGGAAAATCGTTGTTGCAAGGCTCATTCGGGCCTCCTTTCGCCCCCTGCGGGGCACACACAGTCTTCTCAATGGACAGTCTAGTCACCTGGCGGTTGCCCGCTATTGACCAATGGTCGAGTCCTTCCAACTTCTTTGCTCTATCCCGCGCGTTTTACTAAGGGCTTGGGCTATACCGGCGTGGCTCGGCGCCCTATGATCAAGGCCCTTACCGGAAGCTGATCAAGCGAGTAGAAAATTGCGGTTACGGTCGAACCTTCAAACATCCTTGTTGCTGGCCTGCGCGCTGGGGTTAGGCGCCTGTTCCGGGCATCCGTCGAAACTGGCGGGCCTGCCGGAACGTGTCGAACTCAATGGCGTGCCAACCTTTCGCAGCGAGGCCTATCAGAGCGGCCCTTCGGCTTTAGCCAGCATGCTGTCGCAACAAGGCATTGTCATGACACCGGGGCTGCTGGATAAACCCCTGCACTTGCCGGGTGGCGAGGCGGACCTTGAGCGCAACATGCAGATGCTGGCGCGCGAGTACGGGCTGATGGTGTACCCGGTGGATGCCAAGCTGACGGCCGTGCTGGCACAGGTGGCGGCGGGTTACCCGGTGATGGCGCGGATCAATTCAAGCTTTTGGTCGGGGACGCGCTACGTCGTGGTGGTGGGGTTCAACCAGCAGAAGAGCACGGTGCTGCTGCGATCGGGTATGGACCGGCGGCTGTTGATGAGCTTCAGCGACTTTGAATCGGCGTGGAAGAGTGCGGGTAATTGGGGGATTTTGACCCAGCGTCCTAGCCAGTTGCCGGCCAATGTGGATGCACAGCGTTGGCGCGATGCGGCCAATGCGACGGCGCAGGCTGGGCAGGAGCAGGCGGCGGCGCAGGCACTTAAGGTGTTAGCGGAAAGAAAGTAACGGCCAGCCTCTAAAGGCCAGTGTGGGCATGTGGGAGCTGGCTTGCCTGCGATAGCATCACCGCGGTGTAACTGAAACACCTTGGTGTCTGCATCGCAGGCAAGCCAGCTCCCACACAAGCCTGCTCACACAGGGAGGTAGCGTGTTTAGCGGCGCACTTCCGCGGCGTTAGGACGGTTCTTCAGGTTTTTGTCGGCCTTGTAGCGCAATGCTACGTCAGGCACCGAGCCGCTCTTGCCGGTCTCGACCCAATTGCGGATGCGGCCGGCATCGGCGAAGTGGGTGAACTTGCCGAAAGCATCCAGGATTACCAGCGACACCGGGCGGTTACCCATGCTGGTCACCAGCACCAGGCAGTGGCCGGCCTGGTTGGTGAAACCGGTCTTGGTCAGCTTGATGTCCCAGTTGGCGCGGTTGATCAGGTGGTCGGTGTTGGAGAAACCCAAGGTGTAGTTGGGTTTGCGGAAGGACACGGTTTTTTCCTTGGTGGTGCTCAGCTGGCTCAGCAGCGGGTAGTGGCGCGCAGCGGCCAGCAATTTGCTCAGGTCGCGGGCGGTGGACACGTTGTGAATCGACAAGCCAGTCGGTTCGACGTAATGAGTGCTGGTCATGCCCAGCGCCTTGGCCTTGGCGTTCATCGCCGCGATAAACGCCGGGTAGCCGCCCGGGTAGTGGTGGGCAAGGCTGGCGGCGGCGCGGTTTTCCGAGGACATCAGGGCAATCAGCAGCATTTCCTTGCGCGGCATTTCGCTGCCGATTTTCACGCGGGAGAACACGCCTTTCATTTCCGGCGTGTCCTTGATGTTGATATCGATGTACTCATCCATGTTTTGCTTGGCTTCAAGCACCACCAGGCCGGTCATCAGTTTGCTCACCGACGCGATGGGCACCACCACGTCCGGGTTACTGGAGTAAATGACCTTGTTGGTCTGCAGGTCTACCAGCATGGCGCTGCCGGAGGCGATTTGCAGTTTGGAGGTATCACGCGGCGCCAGGGTGGTTTCGGCGGCGTGTGCAAAGGTGCCTGTAAACGCAAAAAATAGGCTGACGAGAGAGAGACGAATTTTCACGCGGATGAACTCGCTAAAAAAGTAAGGAAATACCGTTCGGAAACGGGTTTTTGATAAATGCCGTTACATTTTAGGAGTATGGATCAGAAACTGTCGAATGTTCTTCTAGAACCGGACGAAAGTTCTTAAAAACTAAGAAAAAACAGGGTTTCCTGCGGGCAATAAAAAGCCCTGCGATAAGGCAGGGCTTTTTCAGTACGCCTGGTTATTAACCGTGCAGGGTCTCTGCGGCATACAGGGTGTTTTCCAGCAGGCAGGCACGGGTCATCGGGCCAACGCCGCCGGGTACCGGCGTGATCCAGCCGGCACGGGGCAGGGCGGTTTCGTACACCACATCGCCAACCAGCTTGCCGTCTTCCTGGCGGTTGATGCCGACGTCGATCACGATGGCGCCTTCCTTGATCCACTCGCCCTTGACCAGGCCCGGCTTGCCGGCGGCAACGACCACCAGGTCGGCGCGGCCGACGTGGCCTGCCAGGTCCTTGGTGAAGCGGTGGGTGACGGTCACGGTGCAGCCGGCCAGCAGCAGCTCCATGGCCATTGGGCGACCAACGATATTGGAAGCACCGACCACGACGGCGTCGAGACCGTAGAGGTCGACACCGGTGCTTTCCAGCAGGGTCATGATGCCTTTCGGGGTGCACGGGCGCAGCAGCGGGATACGCTGGGCCAGGCGACCGACGTTATAAGGGTGGAAACCGTCCACGTCTTTGTCGGGGCGAATGCGCTCCAGCAGCTTGGAGGCGTCCAGGTGTTCGGGCAGCGGCAGTTGCAGCAGGATGCCGTCGATGGCCGGGTCATCGTTGAGGCCGTCGATCAGGTCGGTGAGGGCCTGTTGGGTGGTCTCGGAAGGCAAGTCGTAGGCCTTGGAGATAAAGCCGACCTCTTCACAGTCTTTACGCTTGTGCGAGACATAAACCTGAGAGGCAGGATCGCTGCCGACCAGGATCACCGCGAGGCCGGGCGTACGCAGGCCTTGCTGGCTACGCTCGGTGACGCGTTTGGCGATCTGCTGGCGCAGGCTGGCGGCGATTGATTTGCCGTCGATAAGTTGTGCAGTCATTACGCGTGATTAACCATCGAGAGGGGGAAGAAAAGTGCGCGCATTCTCGCATGCCAGGACGTGAGGGCAAAGGCGCTTGGTCAGCAAATTGCCCTAACCCCTTAAATAAAATGAATTTTTTTCAAAAAAGATTTGACGGGTTTCCAGGCCCTCTATACTATTCGTCGCACTTGTCGGGCACAGCCTAGCACTGGTTAAGAAGGTCGAGCAGAATTGTTGTTCTGTAAGGCTGGAAGCACTTAGTTTGTAATCCTCCAAGAGTACAGATTAATAAGGCGCCCGTAGCTCAGCTGGATAGAGCATCCGCCTTCTAAGCGGATGGTCGCAGGTTCGAGTCCTGCCGGGTGCGCCATTAGGCAGCTTTGGCACAAGTAGCGCAATATGGTGGGCGTAGCTCAGTTGGTAGAGCACAGGATTGTGACTCCTGTTGTCGTGGGTTCGATCCCCATCGTCCACCCCATATTTCGAAAGGCGCCAGATTAAACATCTGGCGCCTTTGCTTTAAGAGCTTCAAGCGCGGATGTGGTGGAATTGGTAGACACACTGGATTTAGGTTCCAGCGCCGCGAGGCGTAAGAGTTCGAGTCTCTTCATCCGCACCAATTAAGCTTTACCAGGCCTTCGGGCAGGGTGAGGCCAGACAAGGAAGATGTTCGAGTTCTTTGTTGATGCAAGATGGTGGGCGTAGCTCAGTTGGTAGAGCACGGGATTGTGACTCCCGTTGTCGAGGGTTCGATCCCCTTCGTCCACCCCATATTCAGAAAAGCGCCAGATCTATGATCTGGCGCTTTTTTTTGCATCCAGAAAATGCTGCGCCACGTATGTATGGGCGAGGATGGCCCTGCGTGGGTTTGGGTCCTCATCGGAAGTCATCGTCGAGGATCTGGATATGTTGGCACTCCAGCAGGATGAGCATCAGCACGTGATGGGGGAGGCGCAGTTGCTGGATCGCCTTTTGCAAGGTGAGCAGTCTGCCTATTGCGACTTGGTCAATGCGCATCAGGGCGCCATGCGAGCGGTGGCGTCTGCTATTGCGGGGCATCGGCATGTGGATGATGTGGTGCAGGACGCCTGGCTGGCTGTTGTTCGGGGCTTGAGTGGTTTTCAAGGGCGCTCCAGCCTCAAGACCTGGGTGCTGACCATCACGGCCAACAAGGCGAAAGGTCGTTACGGTCAAACTCGTCGTGAAATGTTTGTCGATGATGGGCTGCTCGATGAGCGTTTTGGTGCGGTCGATGGGCAATGGGCGCCCCCGCCTTGCGGGTGGCACGAGGACACGCCCGAGGCTCTGGCGAGTGAGGAAGAGTTGCGGGTGTGTATTGAGCACGCGTTGCAGGCGCTTTCGGCATCTCAGAGCGCTGCCTTGGTGTTGCGTGAGCGTGTTGGGCTTGAGCTTGAAGAGATTGCCGAGTTGCTTGGCGTGAGCCTCTCCAATGCCCGGGTGCTGTTGCATCGCGCGCGAATTCGGGTGTTTGCGGCGGTCGATCAGTATCAAGCCTCGGCTGGTTTTTGATGCCCAGAAAAAAACAAGCATTCTCAATGCCTTGGCGTTAGAATCGTTGCCGGTTTTGAGCGTGTGGAACTGATTCAGGGCTATTTCCGGATCAGTACAGCTATTTAATAGCGAAGACGGCACAGTACCTGGAAACGGGGCTGTGCCGTTTTTGTTTAAGTGTTTCGAGTTTTCAGGGTAGGGCGTTTCGTCGTATTTGTGTGTCTCGATGCTGCCGCCGTACCCGCTGGCCTTGCTCACAAGTCCAGTGGCCAGGGGCGCGCTCCCAGGCCCTTCTCTATATATAGAAGGGCTGACGCAGAGCCCTGGCGTGATGAGCTGTATTTGCTAACGGGATGAGGTGCATGCGTGCACTTGAACCTATAAATGGCCTGCTGTTTTTCTACCCGTTTTCAGTAGGGTGACTTCTTGAGTTTGACCCACTAGAATGCATGCCCTTGATTCTGGGGTCGGAAACGGCCGGCTAACGTCTGTGCAACGAGGAATATCCATGCAAGTTTCTGTTGAAAATACTACTGCCATCGAGCGCCGCCTGAGCATCACCGTTCCGGCAGAGCGTATTGAGACTGCGGTCAACAAGCGTCTGCAGCAGACTGCCCAAAAGGCCAAGATCGCTGGTTTCCGTCCAGGCAAAGTGCCAATGACCGAAATCAAGCGCCGTTTCGGTGCCGATGCGCGCCAGGAAGCGATTGGTGACGTGATCCAGGCTTCCTTCTACGAAGCCGTTGTCGAGCAAAAGCTGAACCCGGCTGGCTCGCCTTCGATCGAGCCTAAGTCCCTGGAAGCTGGCAAGGACCTGGAATACGTTGCTGTATTCGAAGTGTTCCCAGAGTTCGAAGTTGCCGGTTTCGAAGGTATCGCCGTAGAGCGCCTGAGCGCTGACGTGGCTGATTCGGACCTGGACAACATGCTGGAAATCCTGCGCAAGCAGAACACCCGTTTCGAAGTGGCCGACCGTGCTGCCCAGAACGAAGACCAGCTGAACATCGATTTCGTTGGCAAGGTTGACGGCGAAGCATTCGCTGGCGGCTCCGCCAAGGGCACTCAGCTGGTGCTGGGTTCCAACCGCATGATCCCTGGCTTCGAAGACGGCCTGGTTGGCGCCAAAGCCGGCGAAGAGCGCGTTCTGAACCTGACTTTCCCGGCTGACTACCAGAACCTGGACCTGGCGGGCAAAGTTGCCGAGTTCACCGTGACCGTCAACAGCGTTTCCGAGCCTAAGCTGCCTGAGCTGAACGAAGAGTTCTTCGCTCAATTCGGCATCAAGGAAACCGGTATCGAAGGTTTCCGCACCGAAGTTCGCAAGAACATGGAGCGCGAGCTGCGCCAGGCCATCAAGTCCAAGGTCAAGAACCAGGTTATGGATGGTCTGCTGGCTGCCAACCCGATCGAAGTGCCTAAGGCCCTGCTGTCCAACGAAGTGGATCGCCTGCGCGTTCAAGCGGTTCAGCAGTTTGGTGGCAACATCAAGCCAGACCAACTGCCGGCCGAGCTGTTCGAAGAGCAAGCCAAGCGCCGTGTTGTGCTGGGTCTGGTCGTGGCTGAAGTGGTCAAGCAGTTCGACCTCAAGCCTGACGAAGATCGCGTTCGCGAAATGATCCAGGAAATGGCTTCGGCCTACCAGGAGCCTGAGCAGGTCGTGGCTTGGTACTACAAGAACGACCAGCAACTGAACGAAGTACGTTCGGTTGTGCTGGAAGAACAAGTTGTGGATACTGTTCTGCAGAAGGCTAAGGTGACCGATAAAGCGGTCTCTTACGAAGAAGCAGTCAAACCGGCGGAAGCAGCACAAGCCGACTGATTGTCCAACTCGTTGGAAATTCAACCATAAGCCAGCCTCGCGCTGGCTTATGCGTTTTCAAGACATGACTATTTGGGAGTAACTGCAGAGCATGTTCCGTAATTCCTATATTCAGCAGAACTCTGATATCCAGGCCGCTGGCGGCCTGGTCCCGATGGTTGTAGAGCAGTCCGCTCGTGGCGAACGCGCCTACGACATCTACTCGCGCCTGCTCAAGGAGCGAGTGATCTTTCTGGTTGGTCCCGTAGAGGACTACATGGCCAACCTGATCTGTGCGCAACTGCTGTTCCTTGAAGCCGAAAACCCGGACAAGGACATCCATCTCTACATCAACTCCCCAGGCGGTTCGGTCACTGCAGGCATGTCGATCTACGACACCATGCAGTTCATCAAGCCGAACGTGTCGACCACCTGCATCGGCCAGGCCTGCAGCATGGGCGCATTCCTGCTGACCGCAGGTGCCGAGGGCAAGCGTTTCTGCCTGCCTAACTCGCGCGTGATGATTCACCAGCCACTGGGCGGTTTCCAGGGCCAGGCGTCGGACATCGAGATCCACGCCAAGGAAATCCTGTTCATCCGCGAGCGTCTCAACACGCTGATGGCCAAGCACAGCGGGCGCACCCTGGAAGAAATCGAGCGCGACACCAACCGCGACAACTTCATGAGTGCCGAAGCGGCTCGTGAATACGGGTTGATCGACGCAGTGATCGACAAGCGCCCCGCTTAATATAAGCCGCTCAAAATAGGGCTGGTCGGCATGTCCGACCACTGGCGGGCTTGAAAAAGCCCGCATAAGCCTTCATCTTGTGTTGCAAGCCTATCGGATTTGGATCGAACGAATGACTGACACCCGCAACGGCGAGGACAACGGCAAGCTGCTCTATTGCTCCTTCTGCGGCAAAAGCCAGCATGAAGTACGCAAATTGATTGCCGGCCCCTCGGTGTTTATCTGCGACGAGTGCGTCGACCTGTGCAATGACATCATCCGCGAGGAGGTGCAGGAAGCCCAGGCCGAGAGCAGTGCGCATAAATTGCCTTCGCCTAAAGAAATCAGCGGCATCCTTGACCAGTATGTCATCGGTCAAGAGCGTGCAAAGAAGGTTCTGGCCGTAGCGGTATACAACCACTACAAGCGTCTGAACCAGCGTGACAAGAAAGGCGACGAAGTTGAACTCGGCAAGAGCAACATCTTGCTGATCGGTCCTACAGGCTCGGGTAAAACCCTGCTTGCAGAAACCCTCGCTCGCCTGCTGAACGTTCCGTTCACCATCGCCGACGCCACCACCCTCACCGAGGCTGGCTACGTGGGTGAGGACGTCGAGAACATCATTCAGAAACTGCTGCAGAAGTGTGACTACGACGTAGAGAAGGCCCAGATGGGTATTGTCTACATCGACGAGATCGACAAGATCTCGCGCAAGTCCGACAACCCGTCGATCACCCGGGACGTTTCCGGTGAAGGCGTGCAGCAAGCCCTGTTGAAACTGATCGAAGGCACGGTCGCTTCCGTACCGCCTCAAGGTGGCCGCAAGCACCCGCAGCAGGAATTCCTTCAGGTTGATACGCGCAACATCCTGTTCATCTGTGGCGGTGCGTTCTCGGGTCTGGAAAAAGTTATCCAGCAGCGCTCCACCCGTGGTGGCATCGGCTTCAGTGCCGAAGTGCGCAGCAAGGAAGAAGGCAAGAAGGTGGGCGAGTCCCTGCGTGAAGTCGAGCCTGACGATCTGGTCAAGTTCGGTCTGATCCCGGAATTCGTTGGCCGTCTGCCAGTCCTGGCGACGTTGGACGAGTTGGATGAGGCGGCTTTGATCCAGATCCTCACCGAGCCGAAAAACGCCCTGACCAAGCAATACGCCAAGCTGTTCGAGATGGAAGGCGTGGACCTCGAGTTCCGCACCGATGCCCTCAAGTCCGTTGCCAAGCGGGCGCTGGAGCGCAAGACCGGTGCACGTGGCCTGCGTTCGATCCTCGAAGGCGTGTTGCTCGACACCATGTACGAAATCCCCTCGCAGTCCGAGGTGAGTAAAGTGGTGATCGACGAAAGCGTTATAGAAGGCAAGTCCAAGCCACTGTATATCTACGAAAACAGTGAGCCGACTGCCAAGGCTGCGCCAGACGCGTAAGCGTTTTGCAGTCGCAGAGCAAGCAAGGGGCCTTTCGGGGCCCCTTGTTTTTTGGGGCGGTTTTTAATTCGCGTGTATTCATGCGTTTAACTGCTGGCATTGCGCTTGTTTTTTTTGCATGCAGCCCCCATCTTGGTTTCAAGCTTATTTTTCATCTGTCATAGAGGCGAAATCATGAAGACCACCATCGAATTGCCTCTCCTGCCGTTGCGTGATGTCGTCGTCTATCCGCACATGGTTATCCCGCTGTTCGTGGGGCGCGAGAAGTCTATCGAAGCCCTCGAGGCCGCGATGACGGGCGACAAGCAGATCCTGCTGTTGGCCCAGAAAAATCCTGCTGATGATGATCCAGGCGAAGACGCCCTGTATCGCGTCGGCACCATTGCCACTGTCCTGCAATTGCTCAAGCTGCCTGATGGCACCGTCAAGGTCCTGGTAGAAGGCGAGCAGCGTGGTGCGGTAGAGCGTTTCATGGAGGTGGATGGCCACCTGCGCGCCGAAGTGGCGCTGATCGACGAAGTCGAAGCCCCTGAGCGCGAATCCGAAGTGTTTGTTCGCAGCCTGCTCTCGCAGTTCGAGCAGTATGTGCAGTTGGGCAAGAAAGTCCCGGCTGAAGTCCTGTCTTCCCTCAACAGCATCGATGAGCCAAGCCGCCTGGTCGACACCATGGCTGCGCACATGGCGCTGAAGATCGAGCAGAAGCAAGACATCCTCGAGATCATTGACCTGTCCGCCCGTGTCGAGCACGTGCTGGCCTTGCTGGATGCGGAAATCGACCTGCTGCAGGTTGAGAAGCGCATCCGTGGTCGCGTGAAGAAACAAATGGAGCGCAGTCAGCGCGAGTACTACCTGAACGAGCAGATGAAGGCCATTCAGAAGGAACTCGGCGATAGCGAGGAAGGCCACAACGAAATCGAAGAGCTGAAAAAGCGCATCGATGCCGCTGGCTTGCCCAAAGACGCCCTGACCAAAGCCACCGCCGAGCTGAACAAGCTCAAGCAAATGTCGCCGATGTCGGCCGAAGCCACCGTGGTGCGCTCCTACATCGACTGGCTGGTGCAGGTGCCGTGGAAGGCCCAGACCAAGGTTCGCCTGGACCTGGCGCGTGCCGAGGACATCCTCGACGCCGATCACTACGGCCTTGAAGAAGTCAAAGAACGCATCCTCGAATACCTCGCCGTGCAAAAGCGCGTGAAGAAGATTCGTGGCCCGGTGTTGTGCCTGGTGGGTCCGCCTGGTGTGGGTAAAACCTCCCTGGCCGAGTCCATTGCCAACGCCACCAACCGCAAATTCGTGCGCATGGCCCTTGGCGGTGTGCGTGATGAAGCGGAAATTCGTGGTCATCGCCGTACTTACATCGGTTCGATGCCAGGAAGATTGATTCAAAAGATGACAAAGGTCGGCGTGCGCAACCCGCTGTTCCTGCTCGATGAAATCGACAAGATGGGCAGCGACATGCGCGGCGATCCGGCGTCGGCGTTGCTGGAAGTGCTCGATCCTGAGCAGAACCACAATTTCAACGACCATTACCTGGAAGTCGACTACGACCTGTCCGACGTGATGTTCCTGTGCACCTCCAACTCCATGAACATCCCGCCAGCACTGCTGGATCGGATGGAGGTGATTCGTCTGCCGGGCTACACCGAAGACGAGAAGATCAACATTGCCGTCAAATACCTCGCGCCCAAGCAGATTTCAGCCAATGGCCTGAAAAAAGGCGAGATTGAATTTGAGGTCGAAACCATCCGCGACATCGTGCGCTACTACACCCGCGAGGCCGGTGTACGGGGCCTGGAGCGCCAGATTGCGAAGATTTGCCGCAAGGCTGTCAAAGAGCACGCACTGGAAAAACGCTTCTCGGTGAAGGTGACAGCCGACTCGCTGGAACACTTCCTCGGCGTGCGCAAATTCCGCTACGGCTTGGCAGAGCAGCAGGATCAAGTAGGGCAGGTGACTGGCCTGGCGTGGACCCAAGTGGGCGGCGAATTGCTGACCATCGAGGCGGCGGTGATCCCTGGCAAAGGCCAACTGATCAAGACCGGTTCCCTCGGTGATGTGATGGTTGAATCCATTACCGCCGCGCAGACCGTGGTGCGCAGCCGCGCGAAGAGCCTGGGGATCCCCCTGGACTTCCACGAGAAGCACGACACCCACATCCACATGCCGGAAGGGGCGACCCCGAAAGACGGGCCTAGCGCTGGCGTAGGCATGTGCACGGCCCTGGTCTCGGCATTGACCGGCATTCCGGTACGCGCTGACGTGGCCATGACCGGTGAAATCACCTTGCGTGGCCAAGTATTGGCGATCGGTGGTCTGAAAGAGAAATTGCTGGCTGCACATCGGGGCGGTATCAAGACCGTGATCATTCCGGAAGAGAATGTTCGCGACTTGAAGGAAATTCCTGACAACATCAAGCAGGATCTTCAGATTAAACCGGTTAAATGGATTGACGAGGTCCTGCAAATTGCGCTGCAATACGCGCCGGAGCCCTTGCCGGATGTGGCTCCGGAGATAGTCGCGAAGGACGAAAAACGCGAGTCTGATTCCAAGGAAAGAATTAGCACGCATTAATGCGATTAAGCCTGGTGGCTTCCTTGACAGCTTTTTAGAGCCCTTGTTATAAAGCGGCTCTTAAGTGTCTGTAGGCCATTCAGCACTGGTTTTTGCTTTCACCAAAAAACTTAGAATCATACTCAATAGATATATAAGGGGACTTAGAGTGAACAAGTCGGAACTGATTGATGCTATCGCTGCATCCGCTGATATCCCGAAAGCTGCTGCTGGCCGTGCGCTGGATGCAGTAATCGAATCCGTCACTGGCGCTCTGAAGGCCGGCGACTCCGTGGTACTGGTAGGCTTCGGTACTTTCTCTGTGACTGACCGCCCAGCTCGCACTGGCCGTAACCCACAGACTGGCAAAGCACTGCAAATCGCTGCTGCCAAGAAACCAGGTTTCAAAGCCGGTAAAGCCCTGAAAGAAGCCGTTAACTAAGCTTCGCTCAAGCCTTACCTACCCGGGTTGGACAAACGTCCGGCCTGGCAGCGGAGCGGCAGCTGACCCAAGTATCCATCGGGTCGCCACGCCGGGGGTGTGGGTTCAAACCCCCGTCCGCTCCGCCAGTTACGAGAAGGCGCATCCTCGGATGCGCCTTTCTTCTATCCGGACTCTACCCACGCTCCACGGTTGCCTAATTTTTGAAGTTCAACCGTTTCTGGGGGACGCATGCTGCAGAATATCAGGGACAATTCACAAGGCTGGATTGCCAAGACCATTATCGGGATCATCGTCGCGTTGATGGCGTTCACCGGTATCGAGGCCATTTTCCAGGCTTCGACCAACAACAAGCAGGACGTTGCCAAGGTCAACGGTGAAGAAATCACCCAGACCGAACTCAGCAGTGCCGTCGATATGCAACGCCGTCAGCTGATGCAACAGCTGGGCAAGGATTTCGATGCTTCCCTGCTGGACGAAAAGCTGCTGCGCGACGCGGCCCTCAAGGGCCTGATCGATCGCAAGCTGTTGCTGCAAGGCGCTGCGGATTCCAAGTTCGGCTTCTCTGAAGCGGCACTGGACCAAGTGATCCTGCAGACTCCGGAATTCCAGGTGGACGGCAAGTTCAACGCCGAACGCTTTGACCAGGTGATCCGTCAGCTGGGCTACAGCCGTATGCAGTTCCGTCAGATGATGACCCAGGAAATGCTGATCGGCCAGGTTCGCGCAGGCATCGCCGGCAGTGGTTTTGTGACTGACGCCGAAGTGCTTGCCTTCGCCCGTCTGGAAAAACAGACCCGCGATTTCGCCACCGTCAATCTCAAGGCCAACCCTGCCGCGGTGAAACTCACCGACGATGAGGTCAAGGCTTACTACGACCAGCACGCCAAAGAGTTCATGACCCCGGACCAGGTGGTCATCGACTATCTGGAGCTGAAGAAGTCTTCCTTCTTCGACCAGGTCACCGTCAAGGACGATGAACTGCAAGCGGCTTATCAGAAAGAAACCGCCAACCTCGCTGAACAGCGTCGTGCCGCGCACATCCTGATTGAAGTCAACGACAAGGTCACCGAGGCGCAAGCCAAGGCCAAGATCGAAGAAATCCAGGCGCGCCTGGCCAAGGGTGAGAAGTTCGAAGCCCTGGCCAAGGAGTTCTCCCAGGACCCGGGTTCGGCCAACAATGGCGGTGACCTCGGTTTCGCCGGCCCTGGCGTCTACGACCCGGACTTCGAAACGGCCCTGTACGCCTTGAACAAGGACCAGGTGTCGGCACCGGTGCGCACCTCCTTCGGTTGGCACCTGATCAAGTTGCTCGGCGTTGAGGCACCGCAAGTGCCAACGTTCGCCAGCCTGAAAGACAAGCTGACCCGCGAGCTCAAGACCCAGCAGGTTGAACAGCGTTATGTCGAAGCGACCAAGCAATTGGAAGATGCGGCATTCGAAGCCTCCGATCTGGCGCAGCCGGCTTCTGACCTGAAACTGACTGTGCACACCTCCGCGCCCTTTGGCCGTGAAGGTGGCGAAGGTGTTGCGGCCAACCGTGCCGTGGTGACCGCAGCGTTCAGCCCGGAAGTGCTGGATGAAGGTGCCAACAGTTCGGCTATCGAGCTGGACCCGGAAACCATCATCGTGCTGCGTGCCAAAGAGCACTTGAAGCCAACACAACTGCCGCTGGAAAGCGTCTCTGCGGCGATCCGCACCCAGATGACCAAGGAGCGTGCCAGCGCGGCGGCCAAGGCCCATGCTGACGAGTTGATCACCAGCCTGCGTGATGGCAAGACCCCGCTGAACCAGCCGATCGACGGCCAGGCCTGGAAGGTGACCGAAGCGGCTACCCGCAACCAGGAAGCGATTGACCCGGCCGTGCTGCAAGCCCTGTTCCGCATGCCCAAGCCTGCGGCCAAGGACAAGCCGACCTTCACCACTGTGACCCTGGCTGACGGTAGCCTGGTGATCGTGCGCTTGAACGGCGTCAACGAAGCGGCTGCTCCTACGGACGAAGAGAAAGCGCAATACCGCCGCTTCCTCGCCTCCCGTATTGGCCAGCAAGACTTCGCGGCGTACCGCAAGCAGTTGGAAGCCAAGGCTGACATCAAGAAGTTCTGATGCACGCCTGAACAAGAAGCCCCCGGCCTGAAAAGACCGGGGGCTTTTTTATGTGCGCTAGACTGGCTATTCGCTATTGCCGAACCAGGAGTATCAAGCGTGTTTGATCAAGGAAGAGAAGGTGGGCTGATTCGTCGCGCCAGGGTGTCGGATGTTCCCGCCGTGTTGCAGGTGTTTGACGAGGTGATTGCCTGGTTCGTCGGCATGGGCAATGACGGCCAGTGGGGCACGCAGCCTTGGTCGGCTTCGCCTCGGCGCGTCGAGCAAGTCATGCAAGCCTGTGCGATGCCGGATGCGTGGGTCGTCGAAGCCCCCGACGGCCGCATCCTTGCCGCACTGGTGTTGGGTGAGCCTATGCCTTATGCGCCACCGGCAACCGAGCCTGAGCTGTACGTGCGTTTGCTGATCGCCGCGCGCGATGAGCGTGCGCGCGGCGTTGGTCGGCAACTGATGGGCTTTGCCGATGAGCGCGCCCGCGCATCCGGCGTGAAGCGTTTGCGGGTGGATTGCTACGGCGGCGGGAGCGGCGATCTGGTGCGCTTCTATGAATCCTGCGGCTATGAGCGGCTTTCAACATTCGACGTGGATGGGTGGCCGGGCCAGTTACTGGGGCGCAGTCTTTAGCGCGCCGGCAAAGGCCAGTAGCATCAGCAGCACCACCGCCCAGGCAAACGCCCCGACACCCCAGCCCTGCAGCAACACACCGCCCGCCAAGCCGCCACCTGCAATGCCCAGGTTCCACACGGTCACCAGCATCGATTGCGCGGCATCCGCCGACTCGCCGGCCGACTTGGCCAGCGCTGTTTGCAGCAAAGCCGGCAGCCCGCCGAACGCCAGGCCCCACAAGGCCACGGCGAGGTAAATAACCACGGGCTGCATGATCCAGAATGCCAGCGCCAAGGCAATCAGCCCAAACAGTGCGCAACTGATCAGCAGCAATGTGCGCAACCATCGATCAATCAACACACCGGCCAGCCAGATGCTCAACAGCGCGGCGAGGCCGAACACCAGCAGCACCCGGTCGACATCGGCGGCAATGCCCGCAGGCACCAGAAGCGGGGCGATGTAGGTGTAGAGAGTGTTGTGGGCCAACACGTAGGTAAAGGTCACCCACAACACCGGACGAATACCCGGCAACGCCACTACCTGATGCAGCCCCAGGCGTTTACCCGCCTGCTCGCCAGCGAAGTCCGGAAGTTGCAGGCGCGCCCAGATCAGCAACACCAGCGTGAGCCCGGTCATGATTGCAAAGCTCAGGCGCCAGCCCACGGCCGCGCCGAGGAAGGTGCCAGCGGGCACCCCCAGCGACAGCGCCAACGGGGCGCCGAGCATCGCCACCGCGATTGCGCGGCCTTGCAGGTGAGGCGCCACCATTCGGCTGGCATACCCGGCCAGCAGTGCCCAGAGCAGGCCGGCAAATACACCCGCAAAAAAGCGTGCGACCAGGGTCAGCCCATAGTGACTGGAAAGGGCTGTTACGCTGTTGACCAGTGCAAAGCCACCGATCGCCACGAGCAGTAATGGCCGACGTCGCCAGCTTCGGGTCAGCAGTGTCAACGGAATGGCCGCCAGCAGTGATCCAAGGGCGTACAGCGTGACCAGTTGGCCGACGAGCGCGGGTGACACGCCGAGGCCTTCGCCCATCTGCGGCAGCAGCCCTGCAGGCATGGCTTCGGTGAGGATAGTGATAAACCCGGCGCTTGCCAAAGCGAGCAGGCCACCCAATGGCAATGTGTCCCGCTGGGTGGTCACGGGAGATTCGGTCAGTGAGGTCATCGCGCTCGATCCATGCAAAAGGCAAGGCGGCAGAGTAGGGGGCTGTGGTCAGCGGAAAAACAGGCTAAGGTTCCGAACTTATCGGACGCTGGTGTCCGCAATCATCAAGGACCCTGTCATGGACAGTCTGGGCAGCCTTTCGGTCTTCGTGCAGGTGGCCGAGACTCGCAGTTTTACCGTCGCCGGGCGTGTGCTGGGTGTGTCGTCCTCGGCCATCGGCAAAACCATCGCGCGTATGGAAGAGCGCCTGGGCGTGCGTTTGTTTCACCGCAGCACGCGCAGCATCACCCTGACCGGGGAGGGCACGTTGTTCCTGGAGCGCTCGCGGCGCATCCTGGCCGAAGTCGAGGCTGCCGAGCGCGAGCTCACGGAGGCCAGCGCCACACCCCGCGGCAAATTGCGCATCAGCGTGCCGCAAGTGCGCGGCCTGTTGATGCCGGTACTCAGCGATTTCATGCGCGCCTATCCGGAGATCGAACTGGATGTGGATTTCTCTGACCGCATGGTGGACGTGATCGAGGAAGGGTTCGACGCGGTGATTCGCACCGGCAAGCCCGAAGACTCCCGGCTGATGGCCCGTCATCTGGGGCATTATCAACTGGTGCTGGTGGGCACCCCGGCCTACTTTCGCGAGTGCGGCACGCCGCAGCAGCCCCAGGATTTGAACCGCCATGCCTGCTTGCGCCACAAGTTCTGCGCGACGGGCAAACTGGAGCCCTGGCCCTTGCGGCTCGACCCCGGCGCCGCCGAACCGGTGTTGCGCACGCCGTTGGTCAGCACCACCATCGAGTCACTCAACCATGTCGTACACGAAGGCTTGGGCATCGCCTGCCTGCCGGACTACATGGTCAAGCAGGCCGTGGCCGACGGGCGCCTGCAGCGGGTACTGGACGATTACCTGGAGCATCGCGGCAGTTTCTGGATGCTCTGGCCCTCCAGCCGTCATGCCTCGGTCAAACTGCGCGTGTTTATTGATCATATGTGCGCAGGGCTTTTTCCTGCAGGCACCGGTGCGTAGGTCTGTGACGTTTTACCGACAGGAATCCGCGCGCCAAGGCCTCGTTCTGTTGCACAATACCGCCCGGACTGTTTTTCTCAGGATTTTCGATGTCGACATCATTTCACTTGCGTAACCTCGGGTTGGCGCTGGTGCTGGCGGGCGCCGCGGGCTGCTCGTCACCCAAGACCGCTATTTATGAACATGAGAATTTCGACGACTCCGGCACGTTCTCCCGTGATTACCCGGTCAGCGATGCGGCTGCCTGTGAAGCGGCGCGTCGTGCGTTGTTGAGCCAGGGCTACATCATCACCAGCAGCGATCCGAAGTTGGTGGTGGGTAACAAGAGCTTCCAGCAGACTGGCGAAACTCACATGCAGATCAGCTTCAACGTGGTGTGCGCCAATGATGGCAAGGGCAACAATCACTCGACGATGTTTGCCAACGCCTTGCAGGACCGCTATGCCCTGAAGAAGGTCAACAACTCCGCGAGCCTGGGCGTCGGTGTGTTGGGGTCGGTGTCGATGCCGATCGGTTCTACCGATGACTCCATGGTGAAAGTGGCGAGCGAGACCGTCTCCGCGCCGAAGTTCTACGAGCGTTACTTTGCACTGGTGGATGTGTTCCTGCCGCAGGAAGTGAAGCAGGCCGAACATATTCCCGAGAAGCCCAAGGCTGACTTGGGTGTACCAGAGCCCAAGGCTGCCCCGGTTGCCGAGAAGGTCGAGGCGCCGAAGGAAGAACCGGCCGCGCCGGCTGCGCCTGCTGCGTCCGAGCCGGTGGTGCCGCCTGCCGAGCCGGCACCGGTTGTGCCCCACGAAGAGCCTGCACCGGCACCCGCGCCGACCAATCCAAGCCTGCCGGCGCCGACAGAAGCGATTCCGCCCCTGCCAACGCCTGCGCAGTGACTCAGACCGCTACGGGGTCGGCCTTGTCGACGTCGATCCCGTAGCGGCTGATGGCTTCCCCGACCTTCTCGCGGCCGATCACGCCGTCATCCGCCAGCGCCTTCAGCGCCGCCAGCACGATGAAGTGCCGGTCCACTTCAAAGAACGCACGCAAGGTTTCCCGTGTGTCCGATTGCCCGAAACCGTCGGTGCCCAGCGCCACAAACCGGCGGCCGCTGACGAACGGGCGAATCTGGTCAGCGAACAACTTCATGTAGTCAGTCGCCACCACCACCGGCCCAGCCTGGTCGGCCAGGCACTGCTCCACGTAACTCACGCGCGGATCGCTGTGCGGGTGCAGCAGGTTCCAGCGTTCCACCTGGTGCCCGTCACGGCGTAACTCGGTGAGGCTGGTCACACTCCACACGTTGCTGCGTACGGCAAAATCCTTATCGAGCAATTCGGCGGCGGCGATCACCTCCCGCAGAATCGAACCGCTGCCCATCAACTGCACCTGTGGCTGTTCGCTGGCCGTTAGCCGGTACATACCCTTGAGAATCCCTTCCTCGACACCTTCGGGCATGGCCGGGTGTGGGTAGTTCTCGTTGAGCAGGGTGATGTAGTAGTAAATGTCCTCCTGCTCGACATACATGCGCCGCATGCCTTCGCGAATGATCACCGCCAACTCGTAGGCAAAGGTCGGGTCATACGACACGCAACACGGAATCACCGACGACAGGATATGGCTGTGGCCGTCGTCATGCTGCAAGCCTTCGCCCATCAGCGTGGTACGCCCGGCCGTGGCCCCCAGCAGGAAGCCACGGGCCCGTGCGTCACCGGCTGCCCAGGCCAGGTCGCCGACACGCTGGAAGCCGAACATCGAATAGAAAATGTAGAACGGCACGGTCATCAGGCCGTGGTTGCTGTAGGACGTACTGGCCGCAATCCAGGAAGAAATGGCGCCTGACTCATTCAGGCCTTCCTGCATGATCTGCCCGTCTTTGCTCTCTTTGTAGTAGCTCAGTTGCCCGGCGTCTTGTGGGGTGTAGAGCTGACCGACGGCAGAATGGATGCCGATCTGGCGGAACAGGCTTTCCATGCCGAAGGTGCGCGATTCGTCCGGCACGATGGGCACGATCAGCTTGCCCAGGTTCGGGTCCTTGAGCAGAGTGCCGAGGATGCGCACAAACGCCATGGTGGTGGAGATCGCGCGCTCGCCGGTGTCCTTGAGCTGGGTGGCGAAAGCGCTCAGTTCGGGAATCTGCAACGGCTCGACGACGCTGTGACGCGCCGGTACGTAGCCGCCCAACGCCTGGCGGCGTGCCGCGAAGTAGCGCGCCTCTTCGCTGTCGGGCGCTGGCTTGAGGTAGGGAATCTGGTCGAGCTGGTCGTCGGCCACGTCCAGGTCGAAGCGATCGCGAAAGGCCCTGACGGCGTCGGCGCCCATCTTCTTGAGCTGATGGTTGATGTTCTGGCCTTCGCCGGCTTCGCCCATGCCGAAGCCCTTGACTGTCTTCGCCAGGATCACCGTCGGCTGGCCTTTGTGGCGCATGGCGGCCGCGTAGGCGTTGTAGACCTTGTCCGGGTCATGCCCGCCCCGTGAGAGTTTCCAGATATCGTCGTCGGACATATCGGCGACCAGTGCCAGCAACTCCGGGTATTTGCCGAAGAAATGTTCGCGCACGTAGGCGCCGTTCTGCGACTTGTAGTTCTGATAATCGCCGTCGACGCACTCCATCATGCGTTGGCGCAGCAGGCCGCTCTTGTCCTTTTCCAACAGCGCATCCCAACCGCCGCCCCAGATCACCTTGATCACATTCCAGCCGGCGGCGCGGTACAGGCTTTCGAACTCCTGGATCACCTTGGCATTGCCGCGCACGGGGCCGTCCAGGCGTTGCAGGTTGCAGTTGACCACGAAGATCAGGTTGTCGAGTTTCTCGCGCCCGGCCAGGGAGATGGCGGCCAGGGATTCCGGCTGGTCCATTTCACCATCACCGAGGAAGGCCCACACCTTGCGCCCTTGGTGCTGCTTGAGTGCGCGTAGTTCCAGGTAGCGCATAAAGCGCGCCTGGTAGGCCGCGGTGATCGGCCCCAGGCCCATGGACACAGTGGGGAATTGCCAGAAGTCCGGCATCAGCCGAGGGTGAGGGTAGGACGACAAGCCCTCGCCACTGGCTTCGCGGCGGAAGTTGTCCAGTTGGGCTTCGCTGATGCGGCCCTCGAGGTAGGCGCGACCGTAAATGCCTGGGGATGAGTGGCCCTGGATGTACACCAGGTCGCCGTCGAAAGTGTCAGTACGACCACGGAAAAAGTGGTCAAAACCTACGTCGTACAGCACGGCGGCTGACGCGTAGGTCGCGATATGCCCACCCACGCCTGAGTGTTTGCCGGCGCGCAGCACCATGGCCATGGCGTTCCAGCGGATAAACGCGTTGGTACGGCGTTCGATGGACAGGTTACCGGGGTAGGGCAGCTGGCGTTCGAGCGGGAGGGTGTTGACGTAGGGTGTGGTCACCCGCCCGTGGAAGTCGCCATGCCGCGCTACGTCGAAATCCAGCAACTGATCAATCAGGTAGTGCGCGCGGGGGCGGCCTTCGGTGGACAGCACCGATTCGATGGACTCCAGCCATTCGCGGGTTTCCTGCGGATCGTTGTCCGGTCTTACTGCGTGATTCGTGGTCATGTGCGGCTCCAGGGTAGGCAGATTTCAAGCGGCAGGCTCTTTGTGGGAGTGCTACAAAAGTAATTGCAATTGCAACTACATGCCAGAATCTAGCGTGGGATGAGGTACTATTGCAACCTTCTTGAAAACCCCCGGATGGTGTTGCATGTCGTCGAAAGAGCCTGATGTCTGGTTCCGTTTTGTCAGGGCCCACAGGACGGTCATCCGTGAAATTGAACGCCGCCTGGCCGAGGCGGACCTGCCGCCCTATGCCTGGTATGACGCCTTGTGGGGCCTGGAAAGCGGCCCCGACGGCACCCGCCGCATGCACGAGTTGGCCGATGTGCTGGCGATCGAGCGCTACAACCTGACCCGGTTGGTAGACCGCCTGGAAAAGGACGGCCTGGTGGTGCGTTCGCGTTCCGAGGGTGATGGCCGTGCGGCGTTTGCCTCGATCACCGACGCGGGCCGGGTGTTGCGCAAAAAGATGTGGAAGATCTACGAAAGCACAGTGGATGAACTGTTCCTCTCGCAGATCGAGCCGGAGCAGCGCCAATTGTTTGCCGACACCCTGGAGCGCACGGCGGGATTGGCGATGGAGGCGGGTATACAGCCCCGCAGCCGACGCAAACCCTGACCTCTGTGGAGATCCATTGTGGGAGCTGGCTTGCCTGCGATAGCGGACTGTTAGTCAACACATTCTTGGCTGATGCACCGCTATCGCAGGCAAGCCAGCTCCCACAATTAACCGCACTCCAGTTCATTCGAGTGGGTACAGGGCCATCGCTGTTTCCACCTGATGAAGATCAATACACCCTTCATCCGCCAGCGCTTTGAGCGCCGACACCACGATCCAATACCGGCTCGGCGCTGACGCCTGCACCGTCCCCGCACCCAGTGCGACAAACCTGGCACTCACATACCCCGCCAACTGATCGACAATCGCCTGCGGGTAGCCGGTCACGGCAATCACTGGGGCCTGGCTGTCGCCCAGGCAATCGCGCAAATGGCAGCCCTGCCTGGGCGCTGTAGGGTGCAAGCGGTCCCACCGTTCGGCCGCCGCCGCTTCACGGGCCAGGCGGGTATAGCTAGGGCAACTCCACACCTGGGCTGAAATATTCCAGTCCTGTTCCAGCAATTGCGCAGCGTGCAGCACTGCTTCCAGCGCCCGGCCGGCGCCGAGCAGTCGCACGTCGGCCGGGCCGTAAGGCGTGATCCGGTACATCCCCTTGAGTGCGTGCTTGCGCTGCCGGGTATTGAGCGGCATGGGGTTCTCATGGTCATGCAGCGTCAGGTAGTAAAAACCGGGCATGCCGTCGACATACAGCCGGCGCAGACCTTCGAGCACAATCGCGCGGGCTTCTTCTGCGCAAGCCGGGTCATACGGGGTGCAGTGGGGATGGGTGGCGAGCCACAACGGCAGTGAAGGTTGTGCGCCTTTGGGCCAGGTCGAGGGCTGGTTCTCGATGCTATTGCACAGGATGCCGCGTCGCGCCGTCTGGTCCGAGAGTGCACACAATTGCGCAGAAGACGCTGCACTGTGCAGGTACAACAGCGGCTTTTCCGCGGTGTTGCGTGCGAACCAAACCGGCCAACTGTTTGCACGGCGCGAGTGTGACTGGCCGCGAATCACCCAGGCATGACGGCTGGACTCCAACGTATGGGCCATCGCCATGACGGTAGACAGCGGTGAGCAGCGCGGCTGCCCGGCAGCCTTCAATGCATCGATGCAGAGCAGCGCCGAAAGCGCGGTTGAAGCGGGCATGGGTCGAGCCCCCTGATGGCGAAAGCCCATACCCTAATGGAAATATCCGTATAATTGCAATTGCAATTATTGCAAAAGTCGCTCAAATCCGAGGTGCTAAATCGTCGCAACGCTGCTACGTTTATTCTGCAAGTGCAGGAACGTCATGGCGTCGACATTTTTTCGTCATCACGGCACTTTAGGCTGGGTTTGCAGGTCATTTATCTGCAACCGCTTTCTACCTGAAAAGGAGTCCACCATGGACGATTACCAAGAAGAGCTGCTGGAGTACCACGCGTTTGAAATGGATCCACTGGATCCAGCCGACGACGCCACCGAGCTGTAAGACCGACTTCAGGCGGAATGCCGCTGACTGCGGCGAAATTCCCCTGGGGTCTGGTTGTTCCACCGCCTGAACGCCCGTTGAAACGCCTGGGCCGAGGCAAAACCGAGCAAGTAGGCGATCTCGCCGAACGCCAGTTCCGTGTCGCGAATGTAGGTCATGGCCAAATCGCGGCGGGTATCGTTGAGAATCGCGCGAAACTGAGTGCCTTCTTCGGCCAGTTTGCGGCGCAGCGTCCAGGTTGGCAGCTTCAAGCGTGCCGCCACTTCTTCCAGGTCGGGTTCCCGGCCGCCATTGAGCATCGGCCCGAGCAACCGGGTAATGCGCTCGCGCAGGCTGCGGGTGCGGGTCAACTGTTCCAATTCCCGTTCACATAATTGCAGCAGCATCTGCCAGGTACTGGGGCAGTGCTGGGGATTGCGCAGGGCCAGGGTGTGCTGGCTGAGGCGCAGTTGGTTGGCCTCGGCGCCAAAGTGCAACGGGCCATCGCCCAGCACGCTGTAGTCTTCGCTGTAGTCCGGCGCTTCGAACTCGATATCAATGCGTTGTGCCTGCACCGGCTGCTGGGCCAGGCTCGACAATTGGTGCAGCCAGCCGGCGATGATCGAGTCCACCACAAAGCGGTTGTAGGCGTTGTAGGGGCTGATGGAATAGAAGCGCAGCCAGGCGCCTTCGGCGTCCTCATGAAAGCTCGACTGCCCGCGATAGTTGGAACCGTACAACGCTTCGAAACGGGTCAGGGTGCGCGCCGCTTCCCGCACGTTGGGCGCCTGGGCGGCCGTCACACCCGCGAGGCCAGCCTGGCTCAGGCGGCTGAGCTGGCCCATGCGCAAGCCCAGGCTGGGCGCGCCGGTGAGCTGGATAGCCGCGTGGCCCAGGCGCATGTAGCGCGGGATCGACAACCGCGCACCGGCTTCGGCGAGACGCGCCGGGTCGAGGCCGTATTGCAGCAGCAGCGGTTGCGGGTCCAGGCCATGGCTGTGGATGGCATCGGCCAGCGCTTGCACGAAGCCGACCGACAGATCCCCCAGGCGTACGGGCTTCACGGTGTCACAACCAGATATTCAACAAGCGTGCGCCACGGGTGCCGCTGTCGGCGGTGACTTGCCCGTTGCTGCTGAGGAAACTGTGTCCGGCAGTGCCCAAATCCCAGAATTGCCCGCGCAGGAACACGCTCATGCCGGCGGTGGCCTGGCTGACCGGCTGTTGGCTGATCAGGGTCAGGCGGCGCCACGCTTCGCCTTCGCTGAGTTCTTCGGGCTTGAGGCTGATTTCAGTCGGCGTCGAGACACTTTTAAAGCCGCGCCACGGGCGATCCCAGGTGTCGCGGCCGGTGACGAACGCCGGCACTGCCACCAATTGTGCGCCTTGCTCATTGAGTTTGCGGTAGTTGTCCGGGTACCAGCTGTCGCTGCCAATCAACACGCCCAGGCGACCGGCCGGGGTATCCACCACGCTGACGATGTTTTCATCTCCCGGTTCGATAAACCCGCGCTCGTCGTAGATCGGGTAGAACTGGCGCTGCGGCTGGCCAACGGGCAGGCCGTTGGTACCGAACACCAGGCTGGCGTTGTACAGCGCGCCGTGGCCCACATGCAGTTGGCCGTCTTGAACGCTCGGGTTGGGCAGGGCGATGGAGCCCGCCACCAGGGTCACACCAAATTCTTTGGCCAGGCCGCCGAACAGCGCCTGGTAGTCGCGGGCCATGCCCTTGGCTTTCATGCGCAAGTAGGCGTCGTCGGTACGGTTATCGCCGGTGGCGCCGATCCAGGCACGGGCAAACAGGAACGGGTTGCTGGCCGACAGCCAGTTCATTGCATCTTTAAGGTGGGTGGCCTGGTACAGCTCGTTTTTCTCGCCGCTGAGCATCAGCCAGGTGCCGATGTGCTCGGGCAGCACCACGATGGTTTTCTGATTGATCAACCCCTGGTCCCGGGCCTTTTGCAGATAGGCCGCGAGCTTCAGGTGCAGGCGTTCAAGGCTCTGGTAGTCGGCCGGGAACAGCTCCGGCTGGATACCCAGCAAGTTGCCCCGATCGGCCGGCAGGCCTTCGTTGATGGCCAGGGTAATGCGCAGGTCCGACAGGTAATGCGCCACGGGGCGCTCCTGGGTCCAGACCAGATACGCGGCGACGGCGGCAACCAGGGCCATGGTGACGGTGAAGGCAAGAAGTTTACGCATGGGGCAACAGACAACAGACCGTGTATAGGGTTCGCCGACTAGGGTAGGGCCCATGGCGGGGCTTGCCAAGGGGCGCTGTGCATTTGGATCAATAACTTGTGAGTTTCGGTCATTGAGCCGTCGTCCAGCGCCTCTTAGTCTGTGGGACATAAACCGATGGCAGGCCATTCGAGCCTGTCACGTCCCGTGATGATCCGTTGTGGAGCTGTACCATGAGCGCTGCTGCCTACCCGCACCTGTTGGCCCCGTTGGACCTGGGTTTCACCACCCTGCGCAACCGTACCCTGATGGGCTCGATGCACACCGGCCTGGAAGAAAAACCCGGTGGTTTCGAACGCATGGCCGCCTACTTTGCCGAGCGCGCCCGTGGCGGTGTCGGCCTGATGGTCACCGGTGGCATTGGCCCGAACGATGAAGGCGGTGTGTACGCCGGTGCGGCCAAGCTCACCACCGACGAAGAAGCACAGAAGCACAAGATCGTGACCCAAGCGGTGCACGAGGCGGGCGGCAAGATCTGCATGCAGATCCTCCACGCCGGCCGTTATGCCTACAGCCCCAAGCAGGTGGCGCCGAGCGCGATCCAGGCGCCGATCAACCCGTTCAAGCCCAAGGAGCTGGACGAGGAGGGCATCGAGAAGCAGATCCAGGATTTCGTCACCTGCTCGTTGCTGGCCCAGGTGGCCGAGTACGACGGCGTCGAAATCATGGGCTCCGAAGGCTACTTCATTAACCAGTTCCTCGCCGCCCACACCAACCATCGCACCGACCGTTGGGGCGGCAGCTACGAAAACCGCATGCGCCTGGCGGTGGAAATCGTGCGCCGTGTGCGCGAGGCCGTGGGCCCGAACTTCATCATCATTTTCCGCCTGTCGATGCTCGACCTGGTGGAAGGTGGCAGCACCTGGGAAGAGATTGTGCAGTTGGCCAAGGCCATCGAGGGCGCGGGCGCGACGATCATCAACACCGGTATCGGCTGGCACGAAGCGCGAATCCCGACCATCGCCACCAAGGTGCCGCGTGGCGCGTTCAGCAAAGTCACCGCCAAGTTGCGCGGTGCGGTGCAGATCCCGTTGATCACCACCAACCGCATCAACACCCCGGAAATCGCCGAGCAGATCCTGGCCGAGGGCGACGCCGACATGGTGTCCATGGCGCGGCCGTTCCTCGCCGACCCGGAGTTCGTCAACAAGGCGGCGGCCGGACGTGCCGATGAAATCAACACGTGCATCGGCTGCAACCAGGCCTGCCTGGACCACACCTTCGGCGGCAAGCTGACCACTTGCCTGGTCAACCCGAGGGCGTGCTACGAAACCGAGCTGAACTACCTGCCGGTCAAGCAGATCAAGAAAATCGCGGTGGTCGGCGCTGGGCCTGCGGGCTTGGCGGCAGCCACGGTAGCGGCGGAGCGTGGCCACCAGGTGACGTTGTTCGATTCGGCCAGCGAAATCGGCGGCCAGTTCAACATCGCCAAGCGCGTGCCGGGCAAGGAAGAGTTCTTTGAAACCCTGCGGTATTTCAAGCGCAAGTTGCAGACCACCCACGTCGAGCTGTGCCTAAACACCCGCGTGGATGTGGCGCAATTGGCGGCCGGCGGCTATGACGAAATCATCCTGGCCACCGGTATTGCCCCGCGCACGCCGGCGATCCCGGGTATCGAGAACGCCAAGGTGTTGAGCTACCTGGACGTGATCCTGGAGCGCAAGCCCGTGGGCAAGCGCGTGGCCGTGATCGGTGCTGGCGGTATCGGTTTTGACGTGTCGGAATTCCTCGTGCATCAGGGCGTCTCTACCAGCCTGGACCGTGACGCGTTCTGGAAAGAGTGGGGCATCGACACCCAGCTGCAGGCTCGTGGCGGCGTGGCCGGCATCAAGCCGCAGCCGCACGCACCGGCGCGAGAAGTGTTCCTGCTGCAACGCAAGACCTCCAAGGTGGGCGACGGCCTGGGCAAGACCACCGGCTGGATTCATCGCACCGGCCTCAAGAACAAACAGGTGCAGATGCTCAACAGTGTCGAATACCTGAAGATCGACGACAAAGGCCTGCACATCCGCATCGGTGCCGAGGGCGAGCCCCAGGTGCTGGCGGTGGACAACATCATCATCTGCGCCGGCCAGGACCCGCTGCGTGAGCTGCAGGACGGCCTGGTCGCCGCCGGCCAGAATGTGCACCTGATCGGCGGTGCCGACGTGGCCGCCGAGCTGGACGCCAAGCGCGCCATCAACCAGGGCTCGCGCCTCGCCGCCGAGCTGTAAAAGCGGAAAAGGGACGGTGTTAGACTACCGTCCCTTTTTTCATGCAGATATTTGCCGATGGGCCCGTTCGATTGGCTTCCCCAGGCACCCCTTGAACCTTTGCCGTTGGACTGGCTGAAAGGTGTCGAGTTGGCGGTGCTGCGCCTGGACCGTATCGACCCGCTGATCAGCGGCAACAAGTGGTTCAAGCTCACGGGGCACCTGGCCCAGGCGCAAGCCGCCAGCGGGCTTATCAGCCTGGGCGGCGCTTACTCCAATCATCTGCACGCCGTGGCGGCGGCGGGGAAACGCTTTGGGTTTCCCACCGTCGGCCTGCTGCGCGGCCACCCGCAAGACACTCCCACGGTTCTCGACCTGAAAACGTTCGGCATGCAATTGCATTGGCTCGGTTATGGCGGTTATCGCGCGCGCCATGCGCCGGGTTTCTGGGCGCCTTGGCAGGAGCAGTACCCGGATTTTCACCCCGTGCCCGAAGGCGGCGGTGGGCAGGCGGGTGCAGCGGGGTGCGCGGTGCTGGTTGAGCAGGTGCGCGGGCAATTGGCGGCGCTCGGCTGGGACGATTACGACGCCTGGTGGCTGGCAGCGGGTACCGGCACCACGTTGGCGGGGTTGGCACTGGCGGAGGCTGGTGCGCACCTGGTATACGGCGCCATGGCCGTGCCCGATGATCACGGTGTCGCCCAGAATGTCGACGCCATCGTGCGGGGTGGTTATGAGCTGTTGGACGCCAGCCGAGGAGGCTTTGCCAAGGTCGACCCGCTGCTGCTCGACTTCATCGATACCACCGAACGCGCCTGCGGCCTGCCGCTGGAGCCGCTCTACACCGGCAAGGCGTTGCTGGCGTTGAAGCATCAGATCGAGGCCGGGCGCTTCAGCCCCGGCACCCGCCTGATCTTCGTGCACACCGGTGGCCTGCAAGGCCGCCGGGGCTTTGCAGCCTAGCGCAGATCCCCTGTGGGAGCAGGCTTGCTCGCGAATGCGGTCTATCAGTCAACTGTTTTGGTGGTTGTTCCGCTGCCTTCGCGAGCAAGCCCGCTCCCACCTGGCATCATTCTCAAGGCAGTGTTATCGCGCAGCACATAATGATGAAAGATACCCGCCAGGGCATGCAGCCCGATCAGCCAGTAGCCGATCTTGCCGAAGAGCACGTGCCAGCCTTCGATCTGCTTGGCCAGAGCCTTGTTCTCGGCGATCAGCGGTGGCAACTCTATGCCATAGAACATCACCGAATGCCCCTCGGCGCTGACGATCAGCCAGCCGGCAATCGGCATGCCGATCATCAAGGCATACAGCGCGAAATGCATCAGGGTGGCCAATAAGCTCTGCCATTGTGGCGGTGCCGGTACGATCTTCGGCGCAACCCCCAGGCTGCGGGCAAACAGGCGCAGCCACACCAGCACAAACACGGTGAGACCGAACATGAAGTGCATTTCAACGATCAACGTTCGCCCGCCACTGCCTTTGGGGAATTGGCCGCGTAACTCAATGCAGGCGTAGACCACCGCCAGCAGCACCACCATCAACCAGTGCAACGCGATCGACATGGTGCTGTAGCGCGTATCGGAGTTTTTCCACGGCATCGCTGGGTTCCTCACTCATCAGGGCAAACCTCCGCTCTAGGGCGGCGGAGTTCTTTAACTGTATGCCGGTTTTGAGCGGTTTGCCTGGCGTGAATGCCGTTGTTTTGACCTCTATCAGTGGCTTTGCGGCATTTCACCGCGGGCCAGGCGCTTGTTGATATCGGTGATGATCGCCGGCAAGTCGTTGAGGGTGTCGATCAGGTAATGCGGGCGCGAGCCTTCGAACAGCGCTTCGATGCGCTTGCGCTCGCTGGCCAGGGTGGCCGCATCCAGGGCACGGAACTGCTCGTAAGTCAAGCCCAGGGCGTTGCCGGAGCAGGTTAGGGCCACGGTCCACATGCCGGCGCGGCGACCTTCGAGAATGCCTGGCACGGTGTCGTCAACCTTGACGCACGCCGCCACATCATCGATGCCCAGGGCAATCACGTTGGCCAGTGCCTGGGCCGGCCAAGGGCGACCGTTGGGCACTTCGTCGGTAGCCACCACATGGTCGGCGATGTAGCCGTTGGTGGCGGCCAGGGCGACGACCTTGTCCATCACTTGCTTCGGGTAGCCGGAGCAGCTACCCACCTTGATGCCTTGCACCCGCAGGCGCGCAATGGTGTCCAGGGCGCCGGGGATCAGGGCCGAGTGCTCGGCGATTTTCTCGATCTGCAGCGGCATGAAGCGCTGGTAGATGGCGGTCACATCATCGTCGGTCGGCGTGCGCCCGAACGCCTGGCGGTAGCGCTCGGCAACCTGCGGCTGATCGCAGAGCGTGCGGATGTGGTCCCACTTACCCATGCCCATCGGGCCACGGGCTTCTTCGATGGAGACCTGCACGCCGAACTCGGCGAAGGCTTCGACAAAGATCTGGGTGGGCGCGAACGAACCGAAGTCGACCACGGTGCCGGCCCAGTCAAGGATGACGGCCTGAAGAGTATTGGGGTTCTGATAGTTCATACACAAATCCTGTAGGAGCTGGCTTGCCAGCGATGAACGAAAATGAGGTTTTACAGAGAGACCGCGTCGCCTGTGATCGCCGGCAAGCCGGCTCCTACAGGTTCGAGCACGTTCATGTCTTGCAGTGCCTGCGCGATCGCCGCCACGGCAGCCCGCATCCCGGCCGCATCCACATGCCCGATGCAGCCCACGCGGAAGGTGTCCACCTGGGTCAATTTGCCCGGGTAAAGGATGAATCCCTTGGCCTTGACCCGTTCGTAGAAGTCCTTGAACTGATAACGCGGGTCTTTGGGGGCGTGGAAGGTGACGATGATCGGCGCCTGGATTGCGGCCGGCAGGAAGCTGCGCAAGCCCAGCTCGGCCATGCCGTCCAGCAACGCCTGGCAGTTACTCGCATACCGCTGGTGCCGCGCGGGCAGGCCGCCTTCTTCGTGGTATTGCAGCAAGGCTTCGTGCAGGGCCGCGACCACGTGGGTCGGTGGGGTGAACCGCCACTGACCGGTCTTGGCCATGTAGGCGTGTTGGTCGAACAGGTCCATCGCCAGGGAGTGACAGTTGCCCTCGGCGACGGCCAGCGCCTGCTTGTCGGCGAAGACAAAACCCATGCCCGGCACACCTTCCAGGCACTTGCCCGAGGCGGCGATCAAGGCGTCGAACGGCACGTGGCGGGCGTCGATGGCCAGCGCGCCGAAGGAACTCATGGCGTCGATGATCAAGCGCTTGCCGTGCTGTTTCACGACCTGGGCGATTTCCGGCAGCGGGTTGAGGATGCCCGTGCTGGTTTCGCAGTGGATCAGCGCAACGTGGGTGATGCTGTGGTCGGCGAGCAACAGGCGCTCGACGTCGGCGGCGGTGGTGGGTTCGTCTTCGGCGGTTTCAAAGGTGCTGAAGTCGCGACCGAGCACTTCGCAGATCTTCGCCAGGCGCTTGCCGTACGCGCCATTGATCAGCACCAGCACCTTGCCGTTGCGCGGTACGAGGGTGCCGATGGCCGCTTCGACGGCGAAGGTGCCGCTGCCCTGCAACGGCACGCAATGGTGGCTGGCTTCGGCGTGAAGAATCGCCAGCAGTTGGGCGCAGACGCTGGCGGTGAGCGCGTTGAAACGGTCGTCCCATGAACCCCAGTCCACCATCATCGCCTGGCGTGTGCGGTTCGAGGTGGTCAGGGGGCCGGGAGTCAGCAGGATCGGCGCGGCAGTGGTCATCTCAAGTCCTCGCAAAGCATCGGGGGTTGAATCTACGGCGCCTAAATTGCAGTTTGGCTTGTTATCAATCAAATTGTTTGTTGTTATGCGAGCTATCAGTGAGGCCGATAGCTATGAACCTGTTCCAATTGCGTGCATTCGATGCCGTGGCCCGCGAGGGCAGCTTTACCCGTGCGGCAGCGCGGCTGTTTATCAGCCAGCCGGCGGTGACCGGGCATATCAAGGCCCTGGAGGAGTACTACCAGATCCCGCTGCTGCGCCGCACTGCCCGTCGCGTGGAGTTGACCGAGGAGGGCACGCGCCTGGCGGCCATCACCCGGGCGATCTTTGGGTTGGTGGACGAGGCACAGACGCTGCTGGAGGCCAACCGACAACTGCTCACCGGGCGCCTGGAAGTGGCCGCCGATGGCCCGCACCTGGTGATGCCGATGATCGCCAGCCTGCGTGCGCGCTACCCCGGCATCACCGTCAACCTGCGCCTGGGCAATGCCCAGGAAACCCTGGCGGCGCTGTTGTCCGAGCATGCCGATGTGGCGGTGCTCACCGAAGTGGAACCGCGCACTGGCTTGCACCTGCAGCCGTTGAGCGAGTCGCGGATCTGCGCCCTGGTGCCGGCCGGGCACCCGTGGACGGTCGAAAAGGCGGGCATTCGCCTGGAGCAGTTAAACGAGGTGATCATGGTGCTGCGTGAACCCAGCTCCATCACCCGGCGCACTTTCGACAACGCCTGCCTGGCGGCCGCGGTGCAGCCCAAGGTGTTGCTGGAGCTGGACAGTCGTGAAGCGGTGACCGAAGCCGTCGCCGCCGAACTGGGGGTGGGGGTGGTGTCGTCGATGGAGGTCAGCCAGGACCCGAGGGTGCGTGCGGTTGCGCTGCAGGGCGAGGGGCTGGTGAACCGGCACATGCTGGGCTGCATGGAGCGGCGTCGATCGTTGCGTCTGATCCAGGCGTTTTTCGAGCTGGCGCCCTGACGGTTTTTGGTGGAACGATGGGTTTTTGCGCTATAAACTCTGCCCCCAAAGCGCCGGCCAGTAGACGTTTGGGCGCGATGGACGAAAAGAGAGTGAGTCATGGGCGCACAGTGGAAAGTCAAACATAAAGAAGCGGCAGCCAATGCCAAGGGCAAGATCTTTGGCAAGCTGGTGAAAGAAATCACCATCGCCGCCCGCAACGGCGCCGACACCGCCACCAACGCCCACCTGCGTCTGGTGGTGGAGCAGGCCAAGAAGGCCTCGATGCCCAAGGAAACCCTGGACCGCGCCATCAAGAAAGGCGCCGGCCTGCTGGGTGAAACCGTGCAGTACCACCGCGTGACCTACGAAGGGTTTGCCCCGCACCAGGTACCGCTGATCGTTGAGTGCGTGACCGACAACATCAACCGCACCGTGGCGGAAATCCGCGTGGCCTTCCGTAAGGGCCAACTCGGCGCGTCCGGCTCCGTGGCCTGGGACTTCAACCACGTCGGCCTGATCGAAGCCTCGCCGGACACCCCGGACGCCGACCCGGAAATGGCCGCCATCGAAGCCGGCGCCCAGGATTTTGAAGACGGTGAAGAAGAGGGCACCACCCTGTTCATCACCGAGACCACTGACCTCGACGCCGTGCAGAAAGCGCTGCCGGAGCAGGGCTTTACCGTGCTGTCGGCCAAGTTGGGCTACATCTCCAAGAACCCGGTGAGCGGCCTGACCGACGAGCAGATGGCTGAAGTTGAAGCCTTCCTGGAAGGCCTGGACAACCATGACGACGTGCAGGACATGTTCGTCGGCCTGGCAGGCTGATCAGACCACCTCTTTGTCTGATACCCCCACCCTGTAGGAGCCCGGCTTGCTGGCGATAGCGATCTTGAGGACGCCATCGCCGGCAAGCCGGGCTCCTACACGGTTTGCAGCGTCGTTTCGATTTCGCTGAAGGCTGGTCGTGCGAGCACATCGGGCTGGCAGCAGCGTTGCTGCAACGTGATCAACGCTTGATCGACCGGCCCCGTCTCCACCCGCTCCAACAATTCCCCCAGCAACACCCCGAACGCCCTGACCTCGATCCGCTGCAATGCGCGGGTTTCCTCGGTATCCGCCGTGGCATGGAACGACGCCGCGCCAAAATCCCCCAGCAGGCAATCACCGGCTTCATTCCACAGGATGTTATGGCCGTAGAGATCGCCGTGGGTAATGCCGTGCCGGTGCAGATGGGCCGCCACCGAAGCAATCCCCCGCGCCATGCGCAGCGCTACTTCGAGACTAAAGCGAGTACCCGGCTCATAAATGTCGCGGGTGCACGACGCCAGGCTCGGCAGGGCCGCGAGGTTGCGGTAGCTTGGGTCGATCAGGTCCATGACCAGTGCAGCCCCGTCGTCCGGATGGCCGACCACACGGCCTTCGACCTTGATCAGGTTCGGGTGCAGCCCGGCCGCGATGCAGGCCTGCATTTCGTGCAGGGGCGAGCCATCGCTGGTGATCGTGCCTTTGTACAGCTTGACCGCGACCGGCTTGGCGGCAGGCTTCCACAGCGCTTTGCGGATAACGCCCGAAGCCCCTTCACCCAGCACCTCGGCCAGTTCCAGTTCTGACCAGGCGATATCCGGCGTCGCGTCGTCGGCCGACACGTCCACCGCCATCTCCACCGGGTTGCCCGCGTAGGCCAGCCAGGTCAGGCTTGGCAGGGTCAATAGCCACTGTGGCAACTGGGTAAAGCGGTTGGAGGCGATGCGCAGCAGTTCCAGGTTCTTGCAGTTGACCAGGCTCCGGGGCAGCGCCGTCAGCCGGTTGCCGGCCAGCATCAGTTTTTGCAGCAAGGGCCGCTCGCCCAGTTCGTCAGGCAGTTCGCTGATGTGGTTATCGGTGAGGATCAGCCAGCGCAACAACGGCGGCAACGCAGCGGCGGGCACGTGAGCGATCCCGTTGGCCTTGAAGCCGATCATGCTCAAGTTGGCGCACTGGCCCAGGCACTCCGGCAGTTCGGTAAAGGCGTTGTCCGAGCAGAACAGCACGCGCAGGTGCGTGAGGCGGTGCAGGTCGTCGGGCAGGCGGCTCAGGGCGTTGCCCGTAAGGTTGAGGATTTCCAGCGAGTCGGCCAGTTCGAAGATCTCCGGCGGGAATTCAGTCAGCCCGCAGGACAGGTCCAGGCGTTTGATGCCGGCCAGTTGGCTGGCCTTGAGTTGGGCGAGGGTATTCATGAACGGCGCGATCACTCGGCAAGAGGGTGTAAATGGCGCTCATGATACCGGGTCGGGCGAGTGTTGCGGGCTCACCGATTGCAATTGGCCCAGGCGGCTGGCGGTGCGAGCCAGGTCGATGGCCTGGCCTTCCAGCGATTCCGCCAGGGGCTGTCGGCCGATCAGGGTCAGGCGCTTGTCCTGGTCGTAGAGCACGTCGACCAGGTTGATGAAGCGCTGCTGCACGGCGATCGGGCTGTCAGCCAGTTGCGGCAGCCCGTCGATGATCCAGTGGTCAACGTCCTGGCACAGCAGCAGGTAATCCATCACGGCGGTGAGCTGCTCGCACAGGTCATTGAAGGTAAAGGCGATGGTGCGCCCCTGGCGGCTGCGGCAGGTCAGCTGGCGGGTGCCGACGGGCAAGGGTTGTGGCGGGCAATCGGCAGCGGGCAGTCCGAGGGCCTCACGCTGCTCGACGCTGCCGGGCCATACGTAGTGGCCGCTGGTGAAGCGCTGCTGCGCGTGGGCCTGGGGCAGGCTGCGAAAGTCTTGCGGCGAGCTGACCTCCAACACTTCCATGCGCGCGGCGATCAGGTCGATCACTGGCTTGAACCGCTGGTGATACAGCGGGTTGGGCAACAACCCTTCGGGCGCGTAGTTGGATGTCACCAATACCAGTATGCCGCGCTGGAACAACGCCTTGAATAAGCGGCTGATGAGCATCGCGTCGCCGATGTCGTGGACATGGAACTCGTCGAAACACAGTACGCGACAGCCCGCCAGCAGCTCATCCAGGGTGACGCCCAAGGCATCTTCATCGGCCTGGTGCTTGAACATGCCCCGGTGCAATTGGGCGAAGAAAGCGTGGAAGTGCACGCGCTGTTTCTCGGCAATCGGCAGGGCCTGGAAAAAACCGTCCAGCAGCCAGCTTTTGCCACGCCCTACCGGGCCGTGCAGGTACAGGCTGCGGGTAGGCTGGCCAGCGAGCAGGTGCCCGGTTTCGCGGGCCAGGGCGGCAATTGCCCGGGTCTGGCCGTCGCTGAGGGTGTAGCCCTGTTGCTCGGCCTTGGCCTGGAAGAACGCCGGGATCGGCGATGTGCCCAAGGCTTCGGTGGGTTTGCCGAGCAGGCGCCGGATTAGGGAAAGCACGGCCAATGCAGGTCACTCTGTATTTCGAGGGTCGCCCACTTTAGGGTGCCCGCCACGATTTGACCAATAGAGAAGGGCGCTGCCAGCTATCTCGAAAAGGCATGGCGCAGCGCTGAACCCGCCCAGACTGGCAGTTTCCCCCTGAGTGACTAACCTCATACACAGCAGTCACCCCTGTATAAGGATTTGGGGCAGTGAAGGGACGAGCGGTATTGGCAGTCATGGGCGCGATGTTCTGCAGCACGGGTTACGGTGCGCAACTCCAGGTGGAGGTGCGGATCGACGTGCAGCGGGGCTGCCAGCTGGTGGGCACCACCCGCAGCGCTGGCATCGAGCAGCTTGGCGTACTGGATTTTGGCAGCGGCCCGCGTCTGGATGACCCGGCCGGCCCCCTGAGTGCGGCCCTGATTAGCCAGCGCCAGCCGCGGCTGGAATGCAACCCCGACACCCCTTACCAAGTGCGCGTCGACGGCGGCCTGCATGGCGGCATAGGCGATGTGCGTTACCTCGCCGCCTCGGCACCGTCCACCAAACCCATTCCCTACCGACTCTACGCCGACGCCGCGCGGCGCATTCCATTGCCGGTGAATGAACCACTTAGCGGTCGCGTGCCGGACACCGGCAGCGTTGACCTGCCGTTGTACGGCCGCATCGAGCCGCTCAAGGAAATTCCCGCCGTCGGTCGCTACAGCGACCTGCTCAAGGTGACCGTCACATGGTGAGTCGCAGCCTGGCCCTGGCGGCGTTCGGCGGCTTGTTGCTGCTCGCCGATGACGCCTGGGCGGCGGTCGCCAGCGGGCAGATTCATGCGCGCCTGGTGATCACTGCCAGTTGCCAGGTCAGCAGCGTTGAAAGTGCGCCGGTGAGTCCTACAGGTGGCACAGCGCTCCTGGACTTCGGCAGCCAGGGGCCGACCTGGAACAACACCTTGGCGGCGGGCGTCACCGACGGCGACAAGGCGCCGCTGTCAGTGTCATGCAACCCGTCGGTGGTCAGCAGCTTTACCGTGACCATCGACGGCGGCGCCCACGGTGACGGCACCACACGGCGTCTGAGCAACGGCACCCAGACCATACCGTATCGACTTTCGGCCGATCCGTTGGGGCACAGCACCTACAACATCGGCCAGCAGCGTAATTTCGTCGTGACCCGGGGCGCGCAGATACCAATTCCGGTATTCGGCTCGGTGGTGGCGAATACCAGGGCCTTACCGGCCGGCATCTACACAGACACCCTGACGGTGACTCTGGATTGGTAAACCATGAGGATGGATATCATGCATGTACTCGTATCGCGATTAGGCGTTTGTGCGCTGGGCCTGGCGATGGCCTCCAGCCTCAATGCGGCCACCACCGTGACCGGCCAGATCACCTCCAGCCTGACGCTGATCGCCAGTTGCCAGGTCAACGGTTCCGGCGCGGCCAGCGGGTTGAACTTCGGTAGCCTCAACTTCGGTACTACCAACAGCCTGTTCACCAATGCCGACGCCCAGTTGCTGGGCGGTACCGGTACGGGCGGAGCGTTGTCGGTGCTGTGCTCGGCGGGGACTGCGCCGACTATCAAAGTGCGTGCGGGGGCCCATGACAATGCCTCCGCCGGCGGCACTCGGGCGCTGGCCGATGGTCTCGGCAACTTTGTGCCCTATGACTTCTACACCGACAGCGGGCATTCCTCGCTGCTGGCCATCGATGGCGTGATCGCCCTCGCCACCAGCACCGGCGTGGCGCAAACCGTGAATCTCTACGGTCGTGCGGTGGGCAAGGCGGGGTTGCCGGCGGGCACCTACACCGACACCGTGGCCGTGGAACTGACGTTCTAACGTCATGATCCGGTCTGGGTGGGTGAGGGCGTTGCTGGCGTGTGGGCTGGTGGTGCCACTGCCGTTGTCGGCGGTGACCAGCCAGAGCTTCCAGGTGAGCGCCACTGTCACCCCCGGCTGCCTGGTGGTGGGGGGCGGCTCCAACTATGGGGCGCTGACCTATGGCAGTTATTCGGCGCTGTCCACCAGTACGGTGAGCGCCGCCCTGATCGGGGGTGTGACCCTGCAATGCACGCCGGGGGTGACGCTGAGCATGAGCGTCAACGGCGGCCTGCACAGCAACACCGGGCGCAATTTGCAGCTCAATACCGGCACTGCACGGGTGGCGTATCAGTTGTTTCAGGATGCAGCGTTCAGTCAGGGCCTGGGGATCAGTCAGAGCGTCAACGTGACCTACAGCGATGCAAACAACATCAGCCTGCCTATCTACGGGCGGGTGCAGTTACCGGGCAATCAGCCTGGGGGGACGTACAGCGACACGTTGCAGGTGCAATTGTCGTGGTAGGGCTATGGGTATGAGGAGTGGTTTTATGCGTTCACCTTCCCGGCGGTTGTGGGCCGCGGGTTTTGCTGTGTTGGCGGGGGCATTGAGCAATGTGGTGGCGGTGCAGGCGGCCAGTTCGGTGCTGATCTGGCCGATCGATCCGGTGCTGGAGGCCGACCAGCAGGCCAGTGCGTTGTGGCTGGAAAACCGTGGCACCGAGACGGCCAACTTGCAGATTCGTGTATTCGCCTGGAGCCAGAACGGCTTCGACGAGCAATACCAGAACCAGCGCGACGTCATCGGCAGCCCGCCCGTGGCGAAGATCGAGCCGGGGCAGAAACAGCTGGTGCGCCTGACGCGCACCCGTGAAGTGCCACCCGGGCAAGAGCTGGCCTACCGCATCATCATCGATGAAATCCCTTCGCCCTTGCAGGTGCCGACCCCACCGGAAGGCAAGAACACGGCGGCGGCGATTCGCTTCCAGATGCGCTACTCGGTGCCGTTGTTTGCGTACGGCGCGGGTCTGTGGAGCAAGGAGGACGCCACCCGCCAGCGCGATCCCAAGGGCGCCGGCAAACCGGATTTGAGCTGGCGCAAGGTCTCGGTTGCCGGGCGCAGTTACATCGAGGTACGCAACCAGGGCGCCGTGCATGCGCGACTCACCGACGCGTCGTTTAAACAAGGCGGTCAGACACGACCTGTGGCGGACGGCCTGCTGGGCTATGTGCTGCCGGGCGCGACGATGCGCTGGCCGGTGCCGGAGGCGGTGTCAGCCGACCAGCCGTTGCAAGTGCGGATCAATGGCGCGGCGCAGGTGGAAGCGCTGGCGCCGGCGCGATAACGGAGTAGGCAGCGGGACGGGGTAAACCCCGGGTTCAACAGGATGGAGATGTCCATTGAAGGACACAACGCCATGTGTGAGTCGTGGTCGGGCTCGTTGTATGTGGCCGTCGGTGGCAGTGGTGAGCGGGCTGTGGGGCGCGATGTTGGCGCTTCCGGGGGTGGCTGGTGACCTGCCGCCGCCCCCGAGCAGTATGGAGGCTGTCGCCGATGCACAGCTGTTTCTGGAACTGGTGGTCAACCAGATGGACACCGGCCGCGTCATCGCGGTCGATCAACGGGCGGGCGAGCTGTATGTGCCCGCCAGCGCGTTGCAGGACGTCGGCATGAAACTGCCCGGTGATCCCACCGGCAGTATCGCCCTGGACAAGCTGCCCGGCCTGCACAGCGACTACGATAGCAACGGCCAGCGCCTGTTGCTGGATGTGCCGCCGTCGTGGTTGCAGGAACAGTTCATCGGCAACCGCAACACCTACCCGCGCACTCAGGCCATGAGCAGCTTCGGTGCCTTGCTCAACTATGACCTGTACTTCAACGACACCGACGAAGGTGGCAGCTACCTGGCCGGCTGGAACGAAGTACGGCTGTTCGACACGTGGGGCACTTTGTCCAACACCGGGCAATACCGTCAGACCCTGTCGGGCAATGTGAGCAACAGCACCCTCAACAACGGCTATCGCCGTTATGACACGACGTGGCGTTTCTCCGATGACGAACGGATGCTCACTTACGAGGCTGGCGACGTGATCAGCGGGTCGCTGCCCTGGAGCAGTTCGGTACGTCTGGGTGGGGTGCAGTTCTCGCGGGATTTCGCGGTGCGACCGGACCTGGTGACGTATCCGTTGCCGCAGTTTGCCGGCGAGGCGGCGGTGCCCTCGTCGGTGGACCTGTTTATCAATGGCTACAAATCCGAGAGCGCCTTGTTGCAGCCGGGGCCGTACACCCTCACTAACGTGCCCTTCATCAACGGTGCCGGCGAGGCGGTGGTGGTCACTACGGACGCCTTGGGGCGCCAAGTGTCGACCACGGTGCCGTTCTATGTCACCAGTACTTTGCTGCAAAAGGGGCTGACGGATTTCTCTGTGGCGGCCGGGACCTTGCGCCGCGATTACACCGTACGGGATTTCGCCTATGGGCCGGGCGTGGCCAGTGGCACCTTTCGCTATGGCTACTCCGACAACCTGACCCTGGAAAGCCACGCCGAAGCGTCAAGTGACCTGACCCTCGGTGGCCTGGGCGGCAATCTGCGTCTGGGCAACTTCGGCATCCTCAATACAGCCCTCAGCCAGAGCCAGTTCGACGGTCGCAATGGCCAGCAACTGAGCCTGGGTTATCAGTACAACAGCACGCGCTACAGCCTGTCGTACCAGCGCGTGGAGCGGCACAACGAATACGCTGACCTGACCCTGGTGGACACCCCTTACGCGAGCCTCAGCAAGCGCAGCGAACAGGTTACGCTCAGCCTCAACCTGGAGCGTTTCGGCAGCCTGGGCGTGGGCTATTTCGACGTGCAGGCCGCGGACGATTCGCGCACACGCCTGCTCAACCTGAGCTGGAGCAAGCCGCTGTGGCGCAATACCAGTTTTTACCTGTCGGCCAACCGTGAGGTCGGCGACAGCAACTGGGCCGTGCAGGCACAACTGGTGATCCCGTTCGACCTCAATGGCAGCCTGGCCCTGAGCAGCGAACGCAGCAAGGACGGTGCCAGTCGCCAGCGCATCAACTACAGCAGCTCGGTGCCCAGCGATGGCGGGGTGGGTTACAACCTCGGCTACGCCCAGGGCGACGGGCCGACTTACCGCCAGGCCGACCTGACCTGGCGCTTGCAGTCGGTGCAGTTGCAGGCCGGTGTCTACGGCAGCAGCGATGCCGAGACGCGCTGGGCGGATGCCAGCGGTTCGTTGGTGTGGATGGGCGGCGATACCTTCGCCGCCAATCGCATCAACGATGCCTTTGTGGTGGTGAGCACCCAGGGTTTCGCCGGGATTCCGGTGCGCTACGAGAATCAGTTGGTGGGCCAGACCGACCGTAACGGGCACCTGCTGGTGCCCTGGAGCAGCGCTTACTACCGTGCCAAATATGAGATTGATCCGCTCAACCTGCCACCGAATATCCAGAGCCCGAACGTGGAGCAGCGGGTGTCGGTGCGCCGGGGTAGCGGTTACCTGCTGGAGTTTCCGCTGCGTCGGGTGATCGCCGCGAGCATCACCCTGGTAGACGGCCAGCACCAGGAATTGCCCTTGGGCAGCCTGGTGGTGCACGAGCAAAGCAACACCCAGGCGGTGGTGGGCTGGGAGGGGCTGGTCTACCTGGAAAACCTGGCGGCCCACAACACTTTGCAGGTCACGATGGTGGGCGGGCGTACCTGCCAGGCGACCTTTGAGATGGATGTGCAACAACCGGACGTGCCCCTGATCGGGCCGTTGGTGTGCCAATGAGCGACTGAGCAAGGAGCGAGCGGGTGAGGGGCAAGGGATGGCTTTACAGCGTGTTGGCGAGCGCCAGCCTTGGGGTGTCGGGGCAGGCGATGGCACTGTGTTCGGTGGTGGCGACGACACCGGCCAGCTTTGGCTCGGTCAGTTCGATCAACGTGCGCACGGCCTCGCAAGGCAGTTCGACCCAGAACGCCGGCTTGAGCTGCGGGTCGTCGCTGATCGCGTTGGGCACCAACGATCACTTCTACCTGACCATCAGCTCGCTGACGGGCGGCCTGGTCGGCCCCACCGGTGATGTGATCGGCTATACGGTCTACGGCAACAACACCACCAACTTTCCGATCAATCGTAACAGCCAGTTCGACTTCGGCCCCAATGGCCTGGCTACCGCTGCCGGGCTGTTGAGCGGCCCGGGCAACAAGACCATGCCGCTGTACTTCGGCAGCATCACGGGCAGCAACGTGGCGGCGGGGGTCTACACCGAAGTGCTGAACCTGGCCTGGAGCTGGGATTACTGCATCGGCCTGGGGGTAGGGTCCTTGTGTGTGCTGCGTGACAGAAACCTTACGCCCCAGACCCGCACGCTGACGGTGAGCATGACCGTCACCAACGACTGCCAGATCACCGCGCCCAACATCAGCTTTGGCAGTGCACCGGTGATAAGCGCCTTTACCCCGGTCACCGGCCAGACCATCAGCATCTCCTGCACCAAGGGCAGTGCCTACAGTGTGGGTTTGAGCGATGGCCAGAACGCGGTCAGCGTGGGCGGGCGTCGGCGGATGATTTCGGGCAGCAACTACCTGGCTTACGACATCTTCAAGAGCGCCGGCACCACGCGCTGGGGCAGTGTCGGCGCTGCACGGCGAGACAGCTCCACCGCCGAGGTCAACCCCGGCAACGGCCTGGGCACCGGTAGCCAGGTGTTCAACTACAACGCCAAGATCTACACCGACCAGGCCACGCCGCCGGGCGGTACCTACCTCGACAACGTGGTGCTCGACGTGGGGTTCTAGAACTTGATCGTCTGCTTGATCAGCCGCGCGGTCGGTTCATCGTTGGGGCTGACCATCGCATAGTTATAGCCGGCGCCGGACCAGTATTCGGCCTGCAAACCGTCGGCGCTGCGGCTGCCCCGGGGCAGGAAGTTGTTCTCCGGGCCCGGTGGGCGAATGTAGAAACTGATCTTGTGGCCTTCACGGTTTTCATACACCACCATCGCCGCCGCCCCGGATTCGGTGGTCAGCAGGCGCCCGCTGACCGGTGTGAAACCGGAGGCGCTGAGGTCGGGCAAACGATGGGCCTGGTTGAAATAGCGGTCGAGCCAGGCCTGCATATTGCTGTTGCCCTGAGTGTTGTAGTCGGCGGGCAGAATGCCGTCCTGGGCAAACAGGCGGAACGCTTGCATCGCATCGGCCATCGGCAACATCGGCGGTTGAGTGACCTCGCGGGCATGCCAGCCGCCAACGCCGCCAAGGCTGACGGCTATCAGCAACACGGCGGCCGTTGCCAGGTGGCGACGGGACTGATGCCGGATGCGCTGGCGAATCAGCGCGGGGTCCAGCTTGGGGTTGGCCGGTTGCTGCAAAGTACCACTCAATGAGGCGCGCAGTAATTGCGCATCCTGTTGCCAGGCCTGGACCTGGGCGGCAACGTCGGGGTGGGCGGCCAGGTAGGTTTCGAGCACACGGCGATCACTCTCCAGCAGTTGGTGATCGACGTAGGCATGCAAATCGCGTTCGCTGGGGGGCAGGCTGATCATTTGAGTATCCGCAGGGAAGGGCTGGCTATTTCGCCATCACTGAGTTGACGCAAGGCTTGGCGCGCCCTGGACAGGCGCGACATCACGGTGCCGACGGGCACGTCGAGGATCTCGGCGACCTCCTTGTAGCTCAAGCCTTCGACCGACACCCACAGCAGCAAGGCGCGCTGTTCGGTGTTGAGTTGGTCGAAGGCTTGCAGGGTCGATTGGGCCATCACCGTGCGTTCGACTGACGGTTGCGCATCATCGCGGCCGGTGAAGAATTCGAGCATGCGCGCATAGCGTCGGCTGCGACGGTGCGCATCGAGGAACTGGCGGTAGAGGATCGAGAACAGCCAGGCGCGCAGGTCGCCTTCGAGGCGTTTGTCGGCCCAGCGGATGATCGCCCGTTCCAGGGTCGATTGCACCAGGTCGTCGGCGCTGCTGGCGTTACGGGTCAGGGACACGGCAAAGCGCCGCAACCTGGGGATGAGTTCACGTAACTGTTCGTCGAGTTCATGCATGGTCGGCTGGCTGATCACTACGCTGGGACTAGAGAGACGTCCGGCGTTGAAGGTTATTCCCCGCTCCCAAAAATAAATCCAGGGCCAGGGAATAGAGCAGATCGGCGTTCGTCTTAATGCTCCGACCTTATGTTCCACCCCTAAGGCCTTTGGCCCTGGAGTTTCTTCATGGTAGATCACTCATCACCGCCGCGTCCCCCGTTGAGCACGGCGAGCCTGATCGCACGGCTCATCGGTATCGGTGCCGTGGTTGCGGTCGTTGCCGGGGCATTTGCCTACGTCAACGGCACACTCGACCCACAGCGCCTGCGGCCCAAGACCCTGGTCAATGCCCTGGAAACCAATAACGGCATCCACCCGGGCTTCCGTCGCAACCATGCCAAGGGTCTGTGCGTGGCGGGTTACTTCGAGAGCAGCCCAGAGGCGCGTGCCTACTCCAGCGCCCAGGTGTTCAGCGAGGCCAGGACCCCGGTGATTGGTCGGTTTGCCTTGCCCAGCGGTAACCCTTACGCGCCGGACAGCAGCGTGCCAATCCGCAGTTTTGCGTTGCAGTTCAGCCAGGCCAACGGTCAGCAGTGGCGCACCGGGATGAACAGCATGCCGGTGTTCCCGGTGGGCACGCCGCAGGCGTTCTACCAGATGCTCCAGGCCGGCGCACCCGACCCGGCCACCGGCAAGCCGAACCCGGCGAACATGCCGGCGTTCTTTGCCGCGCACCCTGAAACCGCGCCGTTTTTGGCGTGGGTCAAGACGGCCAAGCCGTCCGCCAGCTACGCGACGGAAACCTATAACGGGATCAACGCGTTTTTCCTGGTGAGTGCCGATGGCAAGCGCCAGGCAGTGCGGTGGGGCGTAGTGCCACAAAGCCAGGACGCGCCGGGCGACGTTGCTCCGGCAGGCAGCGACTTCCTCGAAAAAGACCTGGTGCAGCGCCTGGCCTCGGGGCCGTTGCGCTGGCAGTTGAACATGACGTTGGCCAACCCTGGCGACCCACTGGACGATGCCAGCAAGGCCTGGAGCGGTGAACACAAGGTGTTGAACGCCGGCACCCTGGTGTTGCAGGGCAGTCAACCGCAAGCGGACGGCGATTGTCGTGATATCAACTTTGATCCGCTGGTTCTACCCAGTGGTATCGAGGCTTCCAACGACCCGCTGCTGGCGGCACGCTCGGCTGCGTATGCCAGTTCGTACTTGCGTCGTGCCGGTGAAGTCAGCCCCTTGCACAGTGCCCCTCAGGAGTCGAAGCCATGAATGTTCAACCGCGGTTTTTCGCCCCTCTGGCGCGCTTGCTGCACTGGCTGATGGCGTTGATGATCATCGCGATGCTGTTTATCGGCGCGGGCATGGTGGCATCAGTGTCGGAGCGCCATGAATGGCTGATCCACCTGCACAAACCGCTGGGGATCGCGATCCTGGCGTTGGTGATCGTGCGGCTGGTGGTGCGCTTTTCGACGCGTCAGCCGCCGTTGCCAGCTGACTTGCCCCTGTGGCAAGTGTTGGCGGCCAAGGCGTCACATGTCGTGCTGTACGCCTTGATGCTGGTGTTGCCGGTGCTGGGCTGGGCGATGATCTCAGCGGCAGGCGACCCGGTGATGCTTAGCAGTTCGGTGCAGTTGCCAGCGCTGGTGGGGGCGAATGCGCCGTTGTTTGCGGTGTTGCGCAAGGCCCATGGCTTTCTGGCTTACCTGCTGTTCTTGACGGTGCTGTTGCACCTGGCGGCAGCGTTGTTCCATGGGCTGATCCGACGCGACGGTGTGTTGCAAAGCATGACCGGCAGCAAACGTTGACCGTGTAGGAGCCGGCTTGCCGGCGATGGCGTCCTTGAAATTCTTGCTGTTATCAAGGGCCTCATTGCCGGCAAGCCGGCTCCTACAAAGGGTTAGCGCAGGATGGTCACGATGTCGGCGACCGTGCTCAATACGTCCTTGCCCAACTGCTTGGAGCGCTCACCGGACCAGCCGGTTTTCGGGTTGGGCGCGTCGTCGTTGTCCTTGAACGGCATTTCCAGGGTCAGGGACAGGCAGTCGTACTTCTCGCCAACGGCGTTGCAGGCCAGGGTCATGTTGGCTTCGCCCGGCAGGTCGCGGGTGTAGCCGTGGGCGGTCTGGAAGTCGCGGGTGAGGGCGCTCAAGTGGCTGCGGAAATGTTTTTCAAGGCCTTCGATACGCGGGGTGTAGCCCGGGTTGCCCTCGCAGCCTGCGGTGAAGACGTAGGGGATTTCTTCGTCTCCGTGGATGTCGAGGAACAGGTCCACGCCGTACTTATCCATTTGCTGCTGGGCGAACAGCACTTCCGGGCTGATTTCCTGGCTGGCGCTCTGCCAGGCACGGTTGAGGTCCTGGCCCATGGCGTTGGTGCGCAGGTGGCCGTGGAAGGCGCCGTCGGGGTTCATGTTGGGGATCAGGTACAGGTCGGCTACGGACAGGAGCTTTTTCAGCTCGGCGTCACCGTCCTGTTGCAGGCGCTCGATGATGCCTTCCATGAACCATTCGGCCATGTGTTCGCCAGGGTGTTGCTGGGCAATGATCCACACGTTGCGGCGACCTTCGCCACCTTTGCCCCGGCGCAGCAACTGGATGTCACGGCCTTCGGCACTCTTGCCGGTGGCCAGCAGCTGGGTGCCGGCACCGTTCAGGGCCTGCTCGATCAGCCAGTCATGGCGCTCGCGGCTATAGGGTTCGAAGTAGGCGAACCAGGCGTGCTTTTCGCGGGTTTCCAGGCTGATGTGCAGGATCTCGCCATCAAAACGCGTGGGCACACGGAACCAGTTGATATGGTCGTAGGACGCCACTGCGTTGTAGCCGCTCCACGCATGCTTATACGAAGACTGGCCCGCATTGCTTAGGCGGAAGGTGTGGGTGTGGCCCACATGCATGCCTTCGGCCTTGAAGTGGAACCATTGGAAATGTGGGCTACGGGTGTCGGGGTTGATCGCCAGCAGCAACTGATAGGCGTCGCTGGCATCCAGGACCTGGATGTTGCCGCTGTCGAAGTCGGTGCTGATCTTGATGGAGGTCAAGGCCACGGTCATGGTCGGGTCGCCTGATTAGCTGTGTTGTGGCAGATATCTTACACAGGAGTCGGGCAAAATCTTGATGCAAAATTGTTGCATGGGGAGGGGGCGTCATCCTTGACGCGCCAGCAGCTTAGAATCTATGAGATTGATTCTCAAGCGCTATTTCTTAAAGATCCGGGCTAGAGCGCTCGTTCGGCTTTCTTTTGGCGATGGTCTTTTGCTACCATGCGCGCCATCAAGCAACACACAGTCTTCATTAGCCTGAAGCCACGCCAGGGAAACTGGCAAAAAAAAGACCCGGCCAAAGAGCCGGGTCAAAAACCGTGATTAGCCTGATGAGGAGATATTCCAAGAGTCCGACCTAAGGTCCCTTGGTCTATCGACTGATCTCGCGACCAGCTGCGTCCAATAATAATCATTATCATTTGCAAGTCAAATGTTTTTATCCGAGGGATAGAAATATTTTTCTTTCGCGCCCGTTACACGTTTGCCGATGCCTGCTGCGCCTGCAACGACCGCTCCACCATCGCCTTCGCCATATCGATCAAATACACCACTGAAAATGCCAGGTCGCGTTGATTGCCATGATGGCTGCTCGCAGACTCATAGGCCGTGGCCGCCGCACTGCGCAACAGGTCAGAAGCGTGCACCAACGCTTCCTCCTGGCTGATGCCGGGCTTGATGGCAAACAGGGCGCCGTCCGGCACGGGGGCCGACACATCCTCTTTCAAGTAATAGTCCAGCGCACGTTGGGCGGCGCTGCTGCTGCACATGTCGTGCAACTCATCGTTTTCAGCGGTTTCAGGCAGGAGGTACGGGCTTGTCGTCATAAGGGTCGGTACTCTGTGGGGGTGTCGAAAACCATATGATCGATGATAGTACGTATCGTATTTATGTCGTTTTATGGATTACTACAAACTGTTTATTGCCCTGAAAAATACGCGACGTATTGTCAGGCCCCATGGATAACTGGATAGCGTTGGTCAAGGCCAACATGAAAGAGCGCAAGGTCACGCAGGACCAACTGGCCGAACGCCTGGGCATGTCCCAGGGCGGTGTGGGCCACTGGCTCAACAAACGTCGCGTGCCGAGCCTGGAAGACATGAACCGGCTGTTGCAGGCATTGGGGCTTGATGAGCTGGAAGTGGTGCTTGAGATTCGCGAGCGGGGCACTGAACAGGATCCGCCACCGATAAAACCCTACACGCCGTATTTCCGTTACCCGGTCAGCGACTGGAGGGGCCTGTGCGAAATCCGCGAAGAACCCGCGCGCTATGACGCCCAACGATTCGAACTGACAGATTATCGGTGCGAAGGCGAGGCGTTCTGGCTGCCGGTAACCAGCGACGCCATGGCGGCCCCCAGCGGCTTGAGCGTCGGCGCTGGCATGATGATCCTGGTAGACCCGGCCATAGAAGCCGAACCCGGCAGGCTGGTGGTCGCACAATGGGCCAACAGCACTCACGCCACCTTCCGCCAGTTGATGGAAGAGAGCGGCCAGCTCTACCTGACGCCGCTCAATCCCACTTACCCCAAACAACTGCTCACTGACGACTGCCGCATCCTCGGCGTTGTCGTGCAAGCCAAGGCGAAGTTCTAGCCCGCCGTTTCCAGCTCCACCAGCGCGCTGCCTTCGGCCACCATTTCACCCTCCTGGCAGAACAGTGCCTTGACCATCCCGGCCTCAGGCGCGCGAATGCTGTGCTCCATCTTCATCGCCTCCAGCACCACCAGTTGCGCGCCGGCTTCCACGCTTTGGCCGACTTCAACCAACACGCGCACGATGCTGCCGTTCATGGGCGCCGTGAGGCCGCCCTGGTGAGACTGGTTGGCCTCGACCGCCGCAATCGGGTCGAACAGGCTGATGGCGTGCATCTCGCCGTCCCAGCGCAGGAACACGCCGCCCTCGCTGCGTACGGCCAGAAGGTTGCGACGCACGCCTTGGTGCTCGCTCGACAACTGCTCGCCGTGCAACCTGAAGGCATCCCCCTGCAACGTCACCAACCGATCCTGTCCATTGCAGCTCAAATGCAGCGAAACCTCCGCAGGCAGCCCCGCCCGGAACCCGCGGGTGTCCGCCCAAGGCCCATCACCGGCCGGCAAGCTCTGCATATAAGCCGCGCCCGCCGCCTGCCAGAACTCATCGCTCAGGGCGCCGGCGGTCGGCAACAATTGGTCCTGATAGCGCGGAATGAACCCGGTATCCAGTTCGGCGCTCGCAAAGGCCGGGTGGCCGATGATCCGGCGCAGAAAACCCAGGTTGGTCTTCAGGCCGCCCACGGCAAACTCATCGAGCATGCTCAATAACCGCAGGCGTGCTTGCTCACGGTCCTCGCCCCAGGCGATCAACTTGCCGAGCATCGGGTCGTAGAACGGCGACACGTCGTCCCCTTGTGCAACGCCGCTGTCCACACGTCGCCCAGGGCCTGGGGCAGATTCGCGGTACAGCGCCAGGTGCCCGGTGGCCGGCAGGAAATCATTCGCCGGGTCTTCAGCGTACAAGCGCACTTCAATCGCATGGCCGATCAGCGGCACCTGCTCCTGGGTGATTGGCAGCGCCTCGCCCTGTGCGACACGGATTTGCCAGGCCACCAGGTCCAGGCCGGTGATCGCCTCGGTCACCGGGTGTTCCACTTGCAAGCGTGTGTTCATCTCCATGAAGAAGAATTCGCCACGGGCATCCAGCAAAAATTCCACGGTACCGGCGCCCACATAGCCGATGGCCTGGGCAGCGCGCACGGCGGCTTCACCCATGGCTTTGCGCTGCTCGACGCTCAGGCCTGGCGCCGGTGCTTCTTCCACGACCTTTTGATGGCGACGCTGAATCGAACAGTCGCGCTCGTTGAGGTAGAGGCAATGCCCGTGCTGATCGGCAAACACCTGAATCTCCACATGACGCGGCTTGATCAGGTATTTCTCCACCAGCATTTGCCCGTTGCCGAAGGACGACAGCGCCTCACGCTGGGCAGAGGCCAGGGCTTCGGCCAGTTGGCTGACCTCCTCGACCACCTTCATGCCCTTGCCGCCGCCACCGGCCGTGGCTTTGAGCAGCACCGGGTAGCCGATGCGCTCGCAGGCGGCGCGGAAGGTTTCAAGGTCCTGCGCCTCACCGTGATAGCCGGGCACCAGCGGCACGCCGGCGGTTTCCATCAGCGCCTTGGCGGCAGATTTGCTGCCCATGGCATCGATGGCCGAGGCAGGCGGGCCGAGGAAGATCAGGCCCGCTGCTTCAATGGCACGGGCGAAGCCGGCGTTTTCCGACAAGAAACCGTAACCCGGGTGGATCGCCTGGGCGCCACTGGCCTGTGCGGCAGCGATCAGCTTGTCGATTTGCAGGTAGCTGTCGGTGGCTTTGCTGCCGCCCAGGTCCACGCGAATGTCCGCCTCACGGCTATGTCGCGCGTCGCGGTCAGTGGCGCTGTGCACGGCCACGGTGGTCAGGCCCATGGCCTTGGCAGTGCGCATCACGCGGCAGGCAATCTCGCCACGGTTGGCCACCAGCAGGGTGGTCAGTGTGCTCATGAGCGCGGCTCCTGTGCTTGCCAGCTGGGCGGGCGTTTTTGCAGGAATGCGCGCAAGCCTTCCTGGCCCTCGGTGCTGACGCGAATCCGCGCAATGGCGTTTTCGCAATAGCGGCGCAGGGCCGGTGTCAGGGCGCCATTCCCGACTTCACGCAGCAAATCCTTGCTGGCACGCATGGCGGCCGGGCTGTTCTGCAGCAGGTTGGCGACCCACAGCTGCACCTGCAGGTCCAGTTCGCTGGCGGGGTAGCTGTCGGCCAACAAGCCGATTTCCCGGGCGCGCTGGCCGTCGAAACGTTCGGCGGTCAGGGCATACCGCCGCGCCGCACGTTCGCCGATGGCCTGCACCACGAACGGGCTGATCACCGCCGGTGCCAGGCCGATGCGCACTTCTGACAGACAGAACTGCGCGTCATCGGCGCCAATCGCCATGTCGCAGCAACTGATCAGGCCCAGCGCACCGCCGTAGGCCGCGCCTTGAACCACCGCCAGCGTGGGGATCTTCAACTTGGCCAGGTTGTACATCAGCTCCGCCAGTTCGCGGGCATCATCCAGGTTGGTGTGGTAATCCAGCTCGGCCGATTGCTGCATCCAGGCCAGGTCGGCTCCGGCGCTGAAATGCTTGCCGCGTCCGCGCAGCAGCAGAAAGCGCAGGGACGGATCGCCTTGCACTCGGTCGAGGGCGATGATCAGTTCGCGGATCATCTCGGCGTTGAACGCGTTGTTCTTTGCTTCACGACTGAGCCACAGGGTGGCAAAGCCACGGCTGTCGGTGATCAGTTCGAGGGTGTTGAAATCGCTCATGGGGTACAGCTCCATTTACATGCGGAACACGCCGAAGCGGCTCGGCTCGATGGGGGCATTCAGCGAAGCGGACAGGGCCAGGGCCAGCACGTCACGGGTCTGCAGCGGGTCGATCACGCCGTCGTCCCACAGGCGGGCACTGGAGTAGTAGGGGTGGCCCTGGGTCTCGTATTGGTCGAGGATCGGCTGCTTGATCGCTGCTTCTTCTTCGGCGCTGAATTCGCTGCCAGCCCGTTCAGCCTGTTCACGCTTGACCTGCACCAGTACGCCAGCGGCCTGTTCGGCGCCCATCACGCCAATGCGCGCGTTCGGCCACATCCACAAAAAACGCGGGTCATAGGCGCGGCCGCACATGCCGTAGTTACCGGCCCCAAAGCTGCCGCCGATGATGACGGTGAACTTCGGCACCTTGGCGCAGGCCACGGCGGTGACCAGCTTGGCACCATGCTTGGCGATGCCGCCGGCCTCGTACTTCTGGCCGACCATGAAGCCAGTGATGTTCTGCAGGAACAGCAGGGGAATGCCACGCTGGCAGGCCAGCTCGATAAAGTGCGCGCCTTTCTGCGCGGCCTCGGCAAACAGGATCCCGTTGTTGGCGAGGATCGCAATCGGGTAGCCGTGCAGGTGCGCAAAGCCACACACCAAGGTGGTGCCGAACAGCGCCTTGAATTCATCAAACACCGAACCGTCCACCAGCCGCGCGATCACTTCGCGCACGTCGAACGGCTGCTTGGCATCGGCCGGGATCACCCCATACAACTCTTCGCTGTTGTACAGCGGCGCCACCGGCGTGCGTTGCAGCAACTGGCCCTGTTTGCGCCAGTTGAGGTTGGCCACACTGCGTCGCGCCAGGGCCAGGGCGTGTTCGTCGCTGTCGGCATAGTGGTCGGCCACGCCGGAGATCTTGCAATGCACATCGGCACCACCGAGGTCTTCGGCGCTGACCACTTCACCTGTGGCCGCCTTCACCAGCGGTGGCCCGGCGAGGAAAATGGTGGCTTGCTGGCGCACCATGATCGCTTCATCCGCCATGGCTGGCACATAGGCGCCACCGGCGGTGCAGGAACCCATGACCACCGCGATCTGCGGGATGCCCTGGGCGCTCATGTTGGCCTGGTTGAAGAAGATCCGCCCGAAGTGCTCACGGTCCGGGAACACTTCGTCCTGGCGTGGCAGGTTGGCGCCGCCGGAGTCCACCAGGTAGATGCACGGCAAGCGGTTCTGTTCGGCGATGGTCTGGGCACGCAGGTGCTTTTTCACGGTGAGCGGGTAATAGGAGCCGCCTTTCACCGTGGCGTCGTTGGCGACGATCATGCATTCGACGCCTTCCACGCGACCGATCCCGGCAATCACCCCGGCTGCCGGTACGTCTTCGCCATACACCTGATGGGCGGCCAGTTGGCTGAGTTCCAGAAATGGCGAGCCCGGGTCCAGCAGGCGATTGATACGTTCACGCGGCAGCAGCTTGCCCCGTGAGGTGTGCCGCGCCTGGGCCTTGGCGCCGCCCCCTTGCTGCACATGGGCGAGCAGGGTGTGCAGGGCGTCGACCTGCTGGCGCATGGCGGCGCTGTTGGTGGCGAACTCCGCCGAACGCGGGTTGAGCTGGGTGTGCAAGGTGGCCATGGCGCGCTCCTTCAGCGGGTTTCGTTGAAGAGTTCGCGGCCGATCAGCATCCGGCGAATCTCACTGGTGCCGGCGCCGATTTCGTACAGTTTGGCGTCGCGCAGCAGGCGGCCGGCGGGAAACTCGTTGATGTAGCCGTTGCCGCCGAGAATCTGGATCGCATCAAGGGCCATTTGCGTGGCGCGTTCGGCGCTGTAGAGGATCACCCCGGCGGCGTCCTTGCGCGTGGTTTCACCGCGCTCGCACGCCTGGGCCACGGCGTAGAGGTAGGCGCGGCTGGCGTTGAGCTGGGTGTACATATCGGCGACCTTGCCCTGGATCAGCTGGAATTCGCCGATGCTCTGGCCGAACTGCTTGCGGTCGTGGATATAGGGCACGATCAGGTCCATGCACGCCTGCATGATCCCGGTGGGGCCACCGGAGAGCACCACGCGTTCGTAGTCCAGGCCGCTCATCAACACTTTCACGCCGCCGTTGAGGGCACCGAGGATGTTTTCTTCGGGTACTTCCACGTCATCGAAGAACAGCTCGCAGGTGTTGGAGCCGCGCATGCCCAGCTTGTCGAATTTGTTGCTGCGGCTGAAACCCTTCCAATCGCGCTCGACGATGAACGCGGTGATGCCATGGGCGCCTTTCTCCAGGTCGGTCTTGGCGTAGATCACGTAGGTGCTGGCGTCGGGGCCGTTGGTGATCCAGGTCTTGCTGCCGTTGAGCACGTAATGGTCGCCGCGTTTGTCGGCGCGCAGTTTCATCGACACTACGTCGGAGCCAGCATTCGGCTCGCTCATGGCCAGGGCGCCGACGTGTTCGCCGCTGATCAGTTTGGGCAGGTACTTGAGCTTCTGTGCATGGTTGCCATTGCGGTTGATCTGGTTCACACACAGGTTGGAGTGGGCGCCGTAGGACAACGCCACCGAGGCCGACCCCCGGCTGATCTCTTCCATGGCCACCACGTGGGCCAGGTAACCCAGGCCCGCGCCGCCGTACTCTTCCGGCACGGTGATGCCCAACAGGCCCATGTCACCGAACTTGCGCCACAGGTCGGCGGGGAACAGGTTGTCGCTGTCGATCTGTGCCGCGCGAGGTGCGATTTCCTTAGCTACGAAGTGCTGCACCTGTTCGCGCAGCATGTCGATGGTTTCACCGAGGGCGAAGTTCAGGGACGGGTAACTCATGGACAGGCACCTTAATGTGAGCGTTGTTTTGTTGTGGGTGGCGCGCCAGGGGCGGGCGCTAACCTTTACGTTAACGTAAGCTTGCGTTACGGCGCTGTCAATCGTAGTTTACGTTTACGTCAACCTACAAAAAAGACAACAGGGGTCGTTATGGATCAACCGAATCAGAGCTACAGCCGTGGCTCTCAGGACAAGACCTTGCTGGCCATGACGATTGGCCAGGCGTTCGATCGCACCGTTGCACAATTTCCCGAGGGCGAGGCCCTGGTGGTGCGCCATCAACAGCGTCGCTACACCTGGCGGCAACTGGCCGACGCCGTCGACTTACACGCCCGTGCCTTCCTGGCCCTGGGCATGCAGACCGGCGATCGCCTGGGCATCTGGGCGCCCAACTGCACCGAGTGGTGCATCAGCCAGATCGCCAGCGCCAAGCTCGGGGTGATCCTGGTCAACATCAACCCGGCGTACCGCAGCAGTGAGCTGGACTACGTGCTCAAGCAGTCGGGTTGCTCTTGGCTGGTGTGCGCCGGTTCGTTCAAGAGCTCCGACTACCACGCCATGCTCCAGGAACTGAAACCCGACCTGCGCGGCATCATCAGCCTGGACCCCAGCCCGCCTGAAGGCTTCATGCCCTGGTCGCAGTTGGCGGTGCTTGGGGCTGGCGTCCCGCCCGAGCAACTGCACACACGCCAGGCCAGCCTGCACTTCGATCAGCCCGTCAACATTCAGTACACCTCCGGCACCACCGGGTTTCCCAAGGGCGCCACCCTCAGCCACCACAACATCCTCAACAACGGCTACATGGTCGGTGAAAGCCTGGGCCTGACCGCGCAGGATCGCCTGGTGATCCCGGTGCCGCTGTATCACTGTTTCGGCATGGTGATGGGCAACCTGGGTTGCATCACCCACGGCACCACCATGATCTACCCCAATGACGGCTTCGACCCGTTACTCACGCTCACCGCTGTTGCCGAAGAACGCGCCACGGGCCTGTACGGCGTGCCGACCATGTTCATCGCCATGCTCGACCACCCACGCCGGGGCGAGCTGGACCTGGCCACCCTGCGCACTGGCATCATGGCTGGCGCCACCTGCCCCATCGAGGTGATGCGGCGGGTCATCAGTGAGTTGCACATGGGCGAGGTGCAGATCGCCTACGGCATGACCGAAACCAGCCCGGTTTCCTTGCAGACCGGTGCCAACGACGACGTGGAGCGACGCGTCACCACCGTCGGCCGCACACAACCTCAGCTGGAAAATAAAATCATCGATGCCGATGGCAACACGGTTGCGCGCGGTGAAATCGGTGAGTTGTGCACCCGTGGCTACAGCGTGATGCTTGGCTACTGGAACAACCCCGACGGCACCCGTGAGGCCATCGACGAGGCTGGCTGGATGCACACCGGCGACCTGGCGACCATGGATGAGCACGGCTACGTGTGCATCGCCGGGCGTAACAAGGACATGATCATCCGGGGCGGCGAGAACGTGTACCCGCGCGAGCTGGAGGAGTTTTTCTTCACTCACCCTGCGGTGGCGGATGTGCAGGTCATCGGCATTCCGGATGAGCGTTATGGCGAAGAGATCGTCGCCTGGGTCAAGTTCCACCCCGGCCATGTGGCCAATGAACTGGAATTGCAAACCTGGTGCAAGGGCCGCATCGCGCACTTCAAGACTCCCAGGCATTTCAAGTTCGTGGAGGAGTTTCCGATGACGGTAACGGGCAAGATCCAGAAATTCCGCATGCGCGAGATCAGTATCGAGGAGTTGCGCAACGACCGCTAAGAGGCGGTGCATGTCTACTGCTCCGGACTGAACGGGGGGCCCTAAAGTGGCGCATTACTTCGCCACTTGAGGGTCATGCCCATGACCAGCCCCCCTATCGATCCGCCCGTGCGCCCGGTTGCCGACGACCCCAGCCCCCACGGCCGCGTGATACGGGACAACACCCCAGACTGGTACACCGAAGCGCTGGATGAGCGCAAAACCGAATTGGCCTCATTGCAACTGCGCATTCCGGACTGGTACACCCATGCCTCGACGGCTGCGAAGGACCGTCTGCGGGCGGTCCATCTGCGCAGTCGGCGTTCCTTGAATGAACTCGATCAAATGTTCAAGCCATTCAAAGGGCCGGCGGCCTTTGCCGAGCCGTTGCTGGTGGCCGCGATTGAAAAGAAATTCGGCCAGCGCCTGGACACTCGAAAGGTATTTTTTGCCCGCAAGATGGAGCAGAAAGAATGCGAGGCCGGCCCTCAAGAGGTCTCGACCAGCCGCACCAGCACATTGGCCCCGCAATTCTATTCCTACCAAGGCAACAGCCTGTTGGGAGCGGCGCTAAATAACTTCACCCAGGATGAAGCGACTGAGCCGGTTTGCGCGGATTGCCACCTGGTCACCCGTTACGACTTTTCCCGCTCGTCACGCGTCAGGCTTCCCTCTCCAGGCGACGTCCAGTCGGTCAAGCTGAGCATCAAGGCCCACGAGTTTGCCCAACTTTGCCGGGAACTGGATCTGGGCGGCTCGTACAACGAGTATGTGCGAACCTTCATCAATAGCCGGATACATATCACCAGCACGGAAGCAGGCATCGGCAAGCTGTACAGCACGTTGATCCTCAGCCATCGGCATCAGTTGGAGTTGGCGGCAGAGATTGCCTTGATGAAGGGTGATATCCAGCCCGATGGCCACCAATTGATCATCGATCTTCTGCGAAGCCAGGCACAGGTGACATGGGCGGGGGAGGAGGTCAAGTTTTCACCGTTTCGGTTATTCGCTTTCGACATCGAAAACATCCTGATCATCGGTCCGGTCGTGTGGCGGGCGAACCTCAGAAACGCCGAATTGGTCTCCCGGCCTTGCATTGTCTACATCCCGGGTGACCCCCAGTATCCACTCAAGTTATATGACGATATTGCCGCGTTTACCGACCACCTGACGACACGCCTGTGCCGGGTCGAGTACCGCACTTTCTTCAGCCAGTTTGTGCCGCTTGCCAGCCAGGATGCATTCTTCACGCGGCTCAAGGCCTTTCTGGACCCGGACGCCCGTCACGCCGACGATGTGGACTTTGTGCCCACCCAAAAGGAGCGGATCAATCGGCACGGCAGCTACGCGCCGCCATGGCGTGATGTGTGGGTGGACTGCGCGATAAGGCGCATGCAGCTGACTGTGGAAAATGCTCGCACCAGCGTGGTACCTACCCGGGATGTGGATGAGCGCGTCTACAACGCCTGGCTATGGTCATTCGGCAGCCGTGCGCTGGACATTCTCAATCTTGCCTCGTTCGTGGTGCCTTTCCTGGGGGAGGCAATGCTGATCGTCGCCGCCGTGCAGATGGCTTACGAGGTCGGCGAAGGCATTGAAGCCTGGTCACAAGACGAAACCCAAACCGCCTGGGCACACGTTTCGGCCGTGGCGCTCAACCTGGCTGGGCTGGCCGTGCCGCCTGGGCTGATGGCAGCCAAAGATGCCCCTTTCATCAAGCGCCTGGTGCATGTGGAATTCGATGGACGCAAGCGCTTGTATGCATTCGACCCCGCACACTACCTGCACCGGATAACGCTGCCTGACGGTCAACGACCCAACACCCAGGGCCTGTATCGTCATGAAGGCGAGCTGTACCTGTCGGCAGGGGGCGGCAATCACTACAAAGTCCGGGCCAGCGACGAACCCAATGAGTTCAGGCTCCTGCATCCCGATGGCGATTCACGTTATGCACCCCGAATCCAACACAACGGGGAAGGAGCCTGGGTGCATGAGTTCGAGCAGCCTTTGACTTGGGATCGTAAGACCTTGTTGCGGCGCATTGGGCATTCTGTCGATCACTTGAGCGATAGCCAATTGGAATTGGCCAGGGCGTTCAGTGGTGTGTCGGATGAAGAGTTGCGAAGCGTGTTCATCGATCATCACACGCCCGCGCCGCTGTTCAAAGACATGCTCCGACGATTTGAATGCGACAACAAATACCAAAGGGTTATCGACCAGCTAAAGCACCCGGACCCTGTGGTTTTTGGCCGGATCGACTGGCGGATGCAAGTGCAGTTTTTGATGGAAGGCGGCTTGTGGCCCGAGTCTCGGGTATTGGTGGCACTGGATGCAGGGGGGCAGCCGGTATGGCGCTCAGCCGTCCCGAACGGTTCCACTCAAGTGGTTGAACTGACGCACGAACAACTCGAGAGTGGGCTGCTGTTTCGGTCCTTTGTCCAGCAATTGACGGAGCCTGAAATTCGTCAGTTGCTGGGTGAGGAACTGATGACAGAGCGAGAAGTTGGCGAACTTTACCTGCGTACCCGAGACGTATCAGATGATGGTTGGGCTGCGCATTCCCAGACCCGGGAAGATGAAAGCGCCGATCCGTTGAGGCAGCACTTACGCAGGCCGTATGCAAGGTTCGTGAGGTATCGAGACCGTTTGCTGAGCGCGGCTAATAGCAACAGAGACAAACTAGTCAAGCGTGAAATAGCAGGCGGTGATGTTTCCAACGACGCCAATGTTCAACTGATCCAGCGCGACTTCCCCGGCTTGCCTAAATTGGCCGCCGAAGAAATGGTGGCCCATGCCAACGCTCAGGAGCTGGCCCGCATGAGGTCCGCGTCGCGTCTACCACAACGTTTGGCCGAGGAAGCGCGTGTGTACCTGCAGAAGGCGCGGGTCATGCGGGCGCAGGCTGACCTTCTCTTCGACAACCCGCTCACACTGGACGGCGTGCACCTGGCATTGCACAAGATGGCCGCTATCCCCGGGTTGCTCAATGAGACGTGTATCGAGCTCCGCTCGGGTACCTACGACGGCGCCTTGCTGGACAGAGTGGGCGATGTCAGCGGCGCTCGGCAGCTTCGTCTTATCCACACCGATTTGACGGAATGGAAGCTCTGCAGCGGCCCGGAAAAAGTCGAGTACTGGCGCCGCGACAAGGATGCCTTTTTCAATGCCCTCTGGATGGCGAGCAGTGGCGAATTCACCGGTTGGGCAGTCTTCAACGCGGCTGCGCAACGGTTGAAGAGGCAGCTGGCAGAACAGCCTCTGAGTGAGTTGCAAAGCCGGCGAGCACTTGGCTTGCAAGCGATCAAGCCCGGTTTCAAATCACCCATGCGCCTGGCCGACGGGCGCGTGGGCTATCCGCTCAGTCCATTGGGCGGCGCGACTGAGCGTACCTGGGTGTGCAGGATGAAAGCACTGTCGCTCTATCCATCAAGGTCCATGCAAGAGATCGAGACAATGCTCGGCCTTGAGGGGGTGGGTGACAGTGTGCTCCTGGCGAAGCTGAACCAGCTCGAAGAAGAATTTGTCGCGCTGGATCAAGCGCTGGTCAGTTGGCAGCAGGCAGGGGAAGCGGGCTACGCGAGCGCCAGGCGCAGAGTGTCGGGGACCATCAAGGCAGCCTGGCGCAGAACGGGTACACAGGCATTGGCAGGGGACCAGACACCGATCGGCTACGTGCTGGATCTTTCGGATGAAAGCGTGGGCGAGCTGCCAGCGCTCAACGCCAACATGGATCACGTGGGGCACCTGGTTCTGCGTCGAATGGCGCTATCGGATGCTTCGCAGCCGTTCCTGCATGCCTTCGGCGGTTTGCGCTGGCTGAACATGAGTGACAACAACCTGACGCAACTGCCGGACTTCGCCAATGACGGCGCCGGGCTGACCAAGCTCAATTTGAGCGGTAATGACATTCAACTGAGCGAACACAGTCGCCTGCGCCTGGAAGGGATGCAGAGCCTGAAGATTCTCAAGCTTGGCGGCAATCGTCGCCTGGGCTGGCGGGCGGATTTGCGCAGGTTGCGAAACCTCAACCAGCTTTATCTGCCAGACACCGGCACAACTGCATTTCCTGCAGGCGCCGAACAATTGCCTAATCTGGCCCGCATTGATCTGCATTCAAACCAGATCACCACGTTGCCTGAATACGCGTACCAGCATCTGGAACGTATCAATGTGCATGACAATCCCTTATCGGCGGCAACGCTCGCCCGGCTGGATCAGCGTTTTAACCCGGTGCAGTGGGATGAGCACATCTCCGTGGACGAAGCACGGGGCTTATGGCTGGAGGGAGTGTCGGCGACCGAGCTGGCACGGCGCGGTGAGGTTTGGGATGAACTGCGGGGCAGCCCCGAATCGGCGGCTTTTTTTGCAGTGGTGGCCGACATCACCCGCAGCGCCGAGTACGCCAGCGAGGTGACTCGCCTGGTACTGGCTGAGCGGGTGTGGGACATGCTGACGGCGGCGAGTGAACACCAGGCTATTCGCGAAGCGTTATTCACCGCTGCCGATGATCGGGTGACCTGTGGTGATGGCAGTTCGGTCGAGTTCATGAACCTTGAAAGTGAGCTGATGGGGGCGAGGGCCGTTGAACGGGCAGAAACGGACAATGCCGAAGGCGCGCTGATCGCCACCGCCAGGCAGCTGTTTCGTTTAGCGTTGGTCGACGCCATTGCTCTACGCGATGTTGCGGCAAGAGGGCCAGGGTTTACCGAGCAGGTTGAAGTCGTATTGGCTTATCGAACGCGGCTTGCCGACTCGCTGGAATTGCCAGTCAAATCCCGCGGCATGTTGTTTCCACAACAGGCCAACGTGGCCCAGGCGACGCTTGATGCAGCGTATGGGCAGGTACTCCGGGATGAGCGCAACCCTGTGCTCGAGGAGGAATTTTTTGTCGGGCGCACGTTCTGGGAGACGCACCTGCGTACCCGTTATTCGCAAGCGCTGAGCGCGCTGATGGCTCCTGAGCTTGACGTGATTGATGAGAAAAGTGCGGCTTTGTTCGAACTCTCGGACTTGCAAGGCCAGCCGGACGCAGGAGAGGACTGGCAGGCCAGGCACGGTGCGGCAGCGGACCACCTGGCGGGACTGTTGGGTAAACGCAGGGATGAAATCCTGGTGAACGGCTCGATGCAAAGCGCATTTTATGAGCGAGAACTCAACAGCTTGGGCGCTGAGCGCCACCAGTTGGAGCAGCGAGCCTTGAAAACCTTGACGCGCAGGGTACTGAACAACTTCGCGGCCACGAGCGGGACCGCCCTCTGAATTAAAGGGACAGACAGCACAAAGGGGACCCGAGGGTCCCCTTTAATTTGTCGTTGCGTGCTCTTTTTTTATTATTGAGGGGCGGCCTGTTGTTGTTTTTGGCAGCCGTGACCCTTTACCGCTGTTTTTGGCGACCCCCATCCGGGGTCAAGAGCAAACGTATTTTTTTGAGCGCTGATCTGCTTCTTCGCACGCGATCCAACCAGTGGGTAGCTACCTTGAGGTAGTTTTGTTCTTCTCTAACCGGTTGCGGGTTTCGGCACGCCGTACCCTGCGAAGCACATCTTCTCCAAAAAAATCTGTTAGCTGCGTCTCTGCCGTGTTGTTCTTGTTATGTCAGAGTCGTTTCGTCTTATTTTTATTAGGTTTGGCGCTTTTTATTCTTGTTATGCCATAGAGATAGCAGAAGCCGTGCCAACTTTTAAAAGTCCTTTAAAATCAATGAGTTGATTTTTATGTAGGGTTTGGCCTACGGCAAATGCGACAAAATATGTTCCCGTGTTACTCGTTATGTAAGGCGGCGGTAACACATTGTCACGACTAAGCTACTCAACCGGCGTTACGTGCCTTGGCCACGCGCGAGCCGGTAGGCCGGCCCAGCACGTTGCTGATCTGCTGGCCCGCGCCAATCAAGGCCTCCAGGTCGATACCGGTCTCGATACCCAAGCCATTGAGCAGGTACACCACGTCTTCGGTGGCGACGTTACCGCTGGCGCCCTTGGCGTAGGGGCAGCCGCCGAGGCCCGCGATAGAGCTGTCGAACACGTTGATACCCTCCAGCAGGCTGGCGTAGATATTGGCGATGGCCTGGCCATAGGTGTCATGGAAGTGACCGGCCAGCTTGTCCCTGGGCACCTGTGCACCGACGATCTCGAACAAGCTGCGTGTGGCACCCGCCGTGCCGGTGCCGATGGTGTCGCCCAGTGAGACTTCATAGCAGCCCATGGCGTACAGCTCGCGGGCGACCGCCGCGACCTGTTGCGGTGCGACTTGGCCTTCGTAAGGGCAACCCAACACACAGGACACATACCCACGCACGCTGACGCCGTGTTGTTTGGCGGCCGCCATGATCGGCGCGAATCGCTCCAGGCTTTCACTGATGGAGCAATTGATATTGCGCTGGGAAAACGCCTCGGAGGCCGCCGCAAACACGGCCACTTCCTTGACCCCGGCCGCCAGCGCGTCTTCAAACCCCCGCAGGTTCGGCGCGAGGGCGCCGTAGGTCACCCCGGGCTTGCGCTGGATCTGCGCAAACACCTCGGCGGAGCCGGCCATCTGTGGCACCCACTTGGGTGACACGAAGCTGCCGACTTCGATGTAACCCAGGCCCGCCGCGCTGAGGGCGTCCACCAGTCGAACCTTGTCGGCCACGCTGATGGGCTGGGCTTCGTTCTGCAAACCGTCGCGCGGGCCGACTTCAACCAGGCGCACATGGGAGGGGAGGGACATGGCAGTTACCTTCTGATCAATGGCCAACCTGGCTCATGGTGTGGGCCAGGGCCTGGGTGCAGCGCTCTTCGGCGGTGTCCAGTTCCAGCTTCATCTGTTCGATGTCCAGCAGCTGTTGCTCCAACTGCTCGCGGCGCTCGGCGATCTTGGCCAGCATGCTGTTGAGCTGGATGTGGTTGCCGCTGGTGGGGTCGTAGAGTTCGATCAGTTCGCGGCACTCAGCCAGCGAGAAACCGATGCGCTTGCCACGCAGAATCAGCTTGAGGCTGACCTTGTCCCGCGCCGAATAGATGCGCTCCTGGCCCCGACGCTCGGGGCTCAGCAGGCCTTGTTCTTCGTAGAAGCGGATGGCGCGGGTGGTGATGTCGAGCTCGCGGGCGAGGTCGGAGATGCTGTAGGTGGTGCTCATGGCGGCGCTCAAGAAGGTCTTGAGCGCTAGGCTAGTGTCTGGTTGACGTTAACGTCAAGCACCCCTCTGTAGGAGCCGGCTTGCCGGCGATGCTCGTCAACGATGACGCTGGCTACCTGACTACGCGCGGTGGCAGCGAGATTTTCGCCGGCAAGCCGGCTCCTACAGGGGGCGTGAGGGGTTTCAAGCCTGTTTGCCATCGAGTTTCTTTTCATGGGCCGTCACTTGCTGGCACAGCTCGATCATCTGCTCGCGCATCCAGCGGTTCGCCGGGTCCTGGTCGGTGCTTTCGTGCCAGTACAGGTGGGTTTCCACCGGTGGCACGTCATTGACCGGCAAATTGAACCAGTGCAGTTCATGACGACGGGCGAAGCGCTCGGGCACGGTCATCACCATGTCGGTCTGTTGCAACACCTGCGAGGCCATCAAGTAATGCTGGGAGCGCAGGGCGATCTTGCGTTGCAGGCCCATCTTGCCCAGTGCCAGGTCGACATGGCCGAGGCCGTTGCGGCGGCTGGAAATATGGATGTGGGTCAGCCCCAAATAATCATCGAGGGTCAGTTTGTCCTTGCTCGCCAGCGGATGGCCCTTGCGCATGGCGCACACGTAGCGGTCTTCCATCAGCTTGACGTGGCGCACCTGCGGGTCGGTGTTGAGCGGTGCATCCACGGCAAAGTCCAGGCGCCCGGCCGCCAGTTCCTTGGTGGTTTCGCGGCGTTTGGACAAAAAGCTCTCGATCACCACCGTCGGCGCCAGGCGGCGCAGGCGCTGGAACAGCAACGGCAGGATCACCGCCTCGGTCAGGTCGGTCATGCTGATGCGGTAGGTCTTGGCCGCCTGCTGCGGGTTGAAGATGCGACTTTCCTGCACCGACACCCGCAGCAACGACAACGCGTTGCGCACCGGGCCGATGATGTTCTGCGCCATGGGCGTGGGCACCATGCCTTGGGCGGTGCGCACGAACAGCGGGTCGTTGAAGGTCTCGCGCAGGCGGGCCAGAGCGTTGGACACCGCCGGCTGGGTGATGCCGACAATCTGCCCGGCGCGGGTCAGGTTGGCTTCGGTGTAGATCGCGTCAAAGACGATGAAGAGGTTCAGGTCGACCTTGCTCAGATTCATTTCGTTGCGCTCTTATTGTTAGGTGTCCATACGCCGATCATATATCGGTGATGAATGTTAATACACGCCGAGAATAGGCTAGGTAAATTATCAGCGCTGTTCTAGCATCGATTGCATGACCTAAACAACCTCTCAGAGAAGGGAGCTGCTCATGGATTTCGCCTATTCGCCCAAGGTTCAGGAACTGCGTGAACGCGTCACTGCGTTCATGGATGCTTACGTTTACCCGGCCGAGCCGGTGTTCGAACGCCAGGTCAGCGAAGGCGACCGCTGGCAGCCCACCGCAATCATGGAAGAGCTGAAAGCCAAGGCCAAAGCCGAAGGTCTGTGGAACTTGTTCCTGCCCGAATCCGAACTGGGCGCGGGCCTGACCAACCTTGAGTACGCACCGCTGGCCGAGATCATGGGCCGTTCGCTGCTGGGCCCGGAGCCGTTCAACTGCTCCGCCCCCGACACCGGCAACATGGAAGTGCTGGTGCGCTACGCCAATGAAGAACAGAAACAACGCTGGCTGGAGCCACTGCTGCGCGGCGAGATTCGCTCGGCCTTCGCCATGACCGAGCCGGACGTGGCTTCCTCAGATGCCACCAACATGGCCGCCCGCGCCGAACGCCAGGGCGACGAGTGGGTGATCAACGGCAAAAAGTGGTGGACCTCCGGCGCCTGCGACCCGCGCTGCAAGATCCTGATCTTCATGGGCCTGAGCAACCCGGACGCGCCGCGCCACCAGCAGCACTCGATGATCCTGGTGCCGGTGGACACGCCTGGCGTGAAGATCGTGCGCCCGCTGCCGGTGTTTGGTTACGACGACGCGCCCCACGGCCACGCCGAAGTGCTGTTCGACAATGTGCGCGTGCCTTACGAAAACGTGCTGCTGGGTGAAGGCCGCGGTTTTGAAATCGCCCAGGGCCGCCTTGGCCCAGGCCGTATCCACCACTGCATGCGCTCCATCGGCATGGCCGAGCGCGCGCTGGAACTGATGTGCAAGCGCTCCGTCAGCCGCACCGCGTTCGGCAAGCCCTTGGCACGCCTGGGCGGCAATATCGACAAGATCGCCGACTCACGCATGGAAATCGACATGGCCCGCCTGCTCACCCTGAAAGCGGCGTACATGATGGATACCGTGGGTAACAAGGTGGCGAAAAGCGAAATCGCCCAGATCAAGGTGGTGGCGCCGAACGTGGCGTTAAAGGTGATCGACCGCGCGATCCAGATCCATGGCGGCGCCGGGGTGTCCAACGACTTCCCGCTGGCCTACATGTACGCCATGCAACGCACCCTGCGCCTGGCCGACGGCCCCGACGAAGTGCACCGTGCGGCGATCGGCAAGTTTGAGATTGGCAAATATGTGCCTAAAGAGCTGATGCGCAGCGGCCAGTAACACCGCGTCGCCTGCATCGCGGGCAAGCCCGGCTCCCACACGGTCAACTGTGGGAGCCGGGCTTGCCCGCGATGAGGCCGGTTTGAACAATACAACCCTCAAGGTCAGTAGACCCACACCTCCACCCGCCGATTCTTGATCCGCCCCTCATCCGCCGTATTCGCCGCCACCGGCATCTGCGCGCCAAAGCCCTGGATATCGCGCAGCACCACACCGTTCTTCACCAGCTCACGACGCACCGCCATGCCGCGCAATTTCGACAGCAACGCCGCGCGCTGCGGGTCGTTCTTGGCATCGCCAAAACCCACCAGCGTGACCTGCTTGTCGAGCTTGCCGTGGGTTTTCAGGTAAGCCACCACCCGCTGCAGGTCCTGGCGCGCCTTGTTGTCCAGGCTCGCGCTGCCTTCTTCGAATCGGAAATTCACACTCAGGCGCTGGGCCTCACGGGCGATCGCCTGATATTCCGTCGGCATCGACGCACGCGGCTCCACGCCCATGGCCTGCACCTGCTGCGCGATAAACCCATTGGCCGCCACGATCGCCTGGCCCTTGCTGCTCTGGGCGAAGTTCACCAGCGCCTTGGCCCACGGGTTATGGCTCGACGGTGGCAGGTAAAAGAACAAGCGGCGCGACAGCGGGTAATCCTCGGTCGCGATCAGGCTGTTGAGCGGCAACATCGGTTGCGAGTCGCCGTCGACAATCGCCACCGCCTTGGCCTGGCGTACGTAGGGCAGGCCGATAAAACCGATGCCCTGAGGATCCTGGCTGACCGCATCGGACAACTGCTCGCTGGATTCAAAGCGCTTCGCCGACGGCGCAAGGGGTTTGCCACGCAGGCGCAGGACCAGGTCCTTGAAGGTGTCGTAGGTGCCGGACTGGTCATCCCGCGCATACAGATGAATGGCCCCACCGACGCCGCCCAAGGCTTCCCAGGTGCTGATTTCACCGTTGAAGATCTGCGCCAGTTGCTCGGTGTTCAGGGTGTTCAAGGGGTTTTGCGGGTTCAGAATGATCGCCAGGCCGTCGATGGCGATCACCTGCTCGGCCTCGGGGCTTTTCAGGTCGCCCAGGGGTTCAAGGTCGACCAGCTCCGCGTCCTTGATCGGACGGGATGAGGCCGCGAGGTCCGCCGTGGCTTTTTTCAGCGCGCTGAAACCGGTGCTGGAGCCGTGGGCGGCTACCTCGATCGTCACCGTCTTGCCTGCGCGGGTTTTGCCGACCACGCGTTGTTCATTGGCGCCGTCGGCCGGTTCGCTGTGCACGCCTTGCAGGCCCTGATGCTCCATCAACCCTTTGACCAATGCCGGCCCCAGTGCTGCGCCGATGGTATTGGAGCCCTGCACGCGTAGCGCGGGGCCTTGATCGGGAGCGGAGAGGGGAGCAGACACAGCGAACAGGGGGTACAGCACCAGCAGGAACAGAACGCGCAGCCTCATGCCGGCACCTTCTCAAGCCAAAGGGAGTGCCGCGAGAATAAGTCAGGCAGGTTGCAACAATATGACGACCAACTGTAGGAGCCGGCTTGCCGGCGATGAGGCCCTTGAGGCTTATACAAGTCGCTCGGCCGCTATCGCCGGCAAGCCGGCTCCTACGGGGGATGGTGTTGTTAGCTCAGTTCAAGCCAGATCGGCGCATGGTCCGATGGTTTTTCCAGCCCGCGCAGTTCGTAATCCACCCCCGCATCCTTGACCCTCGACACCAGGCCGTTGGACGCCAGGATCACATCAATACGCAGCCCACGCTTGGGCTCGTCCTCGAAACCACGGCTGCGGTAGTCAAACCAGCTGAAACGGTCGGCCACCGCCGGGTTGAGGTGACGGAAGCTGTCCACCAGGCCCCAGTTTTTCAGGCGGGCCATCCACTCGCGCTCTTCGGGCAGGAAGCTGCACTTGCCGGTCTTGAGCCAGCGCTTGGCATTGTCGGCGCCGATGCCGATGTCGATGTCTTCGGGGGAGATGTTGATGTCGCCCATCACCACCAGCGCCTGCTCATTGCTGAACTGGCTTTCCAGCAATTGCTGCAGGTCTTCGTAGAAGCGCTGCTTGGCCGGGAACTTGGTGGGGTGGTCGCGGCTTTCGCCCTGGGGGAAGTAGCCGTTCATGATGGTGATCGGGTGGCCGTTTTCATCGGCGAACGTGCCCCAGATAAACCGACGCTGGGCGTCTTCTTCATCGCTGGCAAAGCCTTTGTGCACGCTCAAGGCTTCTTTGCGCGAGAGCAGGGCCACGCCGTAGTGGCCTTTCTGGCCGTGGTAATACACGTGATAGCCCAAGGCCTGTACTTCGGCCAGGGGGAACTGGTCGTCGTGGACCTTGGTTTCCTGCAGGCCGATGACGTCCGGTTGGTGTTTTTCGATCAGCGCCGCCAGCTGATGAGGGCGGGCGCGCAGCCCGTTGATATTGAAAGAGACGATTTTCATGGTCGGCAGTCCAGTCTGGCAAAAGGGCGATGCTAGCCGACAAGTCGGACGGGAGCCAGCGTGGCGGTAGGGCAGATGCGCTGCTAAGGTCTGGGAACGACTCGTTCCGTGCAGGTTCGTACCCATAAGAACGCCATCTTTTTCAGTGGCGCCCAGGGAGATTGACCGTATGCCTGAAACTTCGACTGCCGTTGCCGAAATCCGCCTGCTCAACAGCGGCTATTCCCGTGAAGCGCGTTCCTTGCTGTATCAGGCTTACCGGCATGAGCCGACCTTTGCCTACATCTTCGAAGCCGAGCGTCCCGGCTATGAACAGCGGGTGCGTGCCACGGTGCGCGAGTTGGTCAAGCAACACTTTTTCCAGAAGCTGCCCGCCCTCGGCTTGTTCGTCAACGACCGCCTGATCGGCATCGCCCTGATCGCGCCACCGCAACGACGCCTGGGCATCACCGAAAGCTGGGCCTGGCAGATTCGCATGTGGCTGAGCACCGGCGTGCGCGGCACGCGGCGTTACCTCGACTACCATCACGCGGTGCTGGCCTGCCTGCCGAGCGAGTCGGTGCATGTGCTGCCGCTGTTGGGCATCCACCCGCAATTCCAGGGCAAGCATTACGGCGAGCAGTTGTTGGAAGCGGTGCACAACTGGTGTGCCGAAGACCCGCATTCCTCAGGCGTGGTGCTCGATACCGGCAACTCGCGCTACCTGGAGTTCTACAAACGCCAGGGCTACCAGGAAATTGGTGAAGTAGCTGTAGGACCGGTGCTTGAGCACGTGTTTTTTCATCCCAACCCCCAGTCGTTACAGGCTAAAACGGCTTAGGACAGAATTATTCAGACAATTCCCAATTCAAAGAAACTCCCTAGCTCGTGTAGCATCCGTGCCTATGAAGTTTCCAGGAAGATATACCAGCGGCTTGATTCTGCTGTTCACAAGCTGCAGCGTTTTTGCGCAAAGCGAGTTGGACGTGCGCATCAAGCCTTCAAACGACGCGTTGAAAGCCAACATCGAAGGCTACATCGGCGGGGTTGGCGATCGTGATGAAAAAGCCTTGCTGCGGTTCAGTCGTGGCGCAGAGGAGCAGGCGCGCAAGGCGGCCCAGGCCCTTGGCTTCTATCAACCGCAGATCGAGAGTGACGTAAAGGGCGGCAAGAATCCGCGCCTGATCCTCACCATCGACCCCGGCGAACCGGTGCATTTGCGTAACGTGACCATTCGGGTCGATGGCCAGGCCGCGAACCTCAAGGGGTTTCGCGTACCCGCCAGCGACGACCTCAAATCCGGCGCCGTGCTCAACCACGGCCACTATGAAGACGCCAAGCGTCTGATCCAGAACCAGGCCTCGCGCTACGGCTTTTTCAGCGGGCGCTTCACCAGCCAGAAGTTATCCGTCGACCCCCAAGCGGGTGTGGCTGACATCGAGCTCATTTACGACAGCGGCCCGCGCTACACCATGGGCGCTGTCAGCTTTACCGGCGACACGCCGTTTGATGAAGACCTGCTGCAACGCATGGTGCCGTTTAAAAGCGGCACCCCCTATGACTCTGAACTGATCGCCGAACTCAACCAGAACCTGCAAGGCAGTGGCTTTTTCGAAGGCGTGCGCGTGGACGCCGCGCCTGCTGCTGCGACCAACGATGTGATCCCGGTGGCCGTGCAACTGGAAACCCGCAAGCCGCGCACCATGGGCCTTGGCCTGGGTTTCTCCACCGACGTCGGCCCACGCGGCAAGGCCAACTGGACGCGTCATTGGGTCAACCCCCAGGGCCACAGTTACGGCTGGGAGGCCGAGCTGTCGGCGCCGCGCCAGAACGTCGGCCTGTGGTACGACATTCCCCTGGACCCGCCGCTCACCGACAAATTGCGTTTCGCCGGTGGCTACCAGAACGAAGAACTGGCGGGCACCGACACCTTGAGCAAACTGCTCACCGTCGGCCCCGAATGGCACAGCAAGCTGCCCAGTGGCTGGACCCGGGTGATCTCCCTCAAATACCAGCGCGAAGAATATCGCCTGGGCAATGACTCGGGCCTCAGTAACCTGGTCATGCCCGGTGTCACCTATTCCTACTTGCGCAGCGACAACCGCATCGACCCGCACAATGGCTATCGTCTGATGTTCGACACCAAGGTCGCCAAGGAAGGGCTCGGCTCCGACACCAACCTGCTTTACGGCACGGCTACCATCAAGGGCTTGACCACCCTGTGGGACAACCATCGCTTCCTCGCCCGTGCCCAGTTCGGCGGCAGCGCCACCAATGGCTACAAGTCGGTGCCGCCGTCGCTGCGTTTCTTTGCCGGTGGTGACCAGAGCGTGCGCGGTTATGAGTACCAGACGCTGTCACCGGAGAACGATCGCGGTGATCGCATCGGCGGCCGCTACATGATGGCCCTGAGTGCCGAATACCAATATTCCATCGCCGATAAATGGCGGATCGCCACGTTTATCGACCAGGGCAACTCCTTCAACACCCTGGAAATGCCCAGCCTGAAAACCGGTGTGGGCGTGGGTATACGCTGGGTTTCGCCCGTCGGCCCGATTCGCCTTGACCTGGCCCATGCCCTCGAAGATCCGGGCGGCATTCGTTTGCACTTTTCCATGGGGCCTGAGCTGTGATGCGTGGTTTGAAAATAGCGGGGCTGGCCGTGTTGGCGGTCCTGGCGTTGGTGTTGTTGGCGCTGTGGAGCGTGCTCGGCACCCAAGCGGGCAGTCGCTGGGCTCTGGGCCAGGTGCCGGGTTTGAGCGTAGAGAATTTCCAGGGCCGCTTGGGCGGCCAATGGAGCGCTGACCATCTGGTGTGGCAGCAGGACGGCAGTCGCGTGGAACTCACAACGCCGACGTTCGATTGGTCGCCCGGGTGCTTGTTGCGCATGACCCTGTGCATCAACACGCTCGATGTTGAGCAGGTCAGCCTGCAATTCCCGCCCAGTACCGAAGAAAGCAGTGGGCCAATCCAGCTGCCTGAGTTGAAGCTGCCGGTTGCGATCCAGTTGGGCGACGTTCGCGTCGGTAGCCTGCTGTTTAATGGCAGCGAAGAACTCAAGGGCTTGCAACTGGCAGCGCACTGGACGGCGGCCGGCATGCAGATCGACTCGGTGCACCTGCAACGTGACGGCCTGGTGCTGGACCTCGCGGGCCTGCTGCAACCCACCGGCAACTGGCCGCTGAACGCCAGCGGTAACCTGAGCCTACCCTATGCGCCGGGCGGCGCACCCTGGACGGTGGCCCTCAAGGTCGAGGGCGACCTGCTCAAGACCCTCAAGCTCGACGCCGACAGCAGCGGCTACTTGCCGGCCAAGCTCACCGGTGAACTGCAACCCCTGGTGGAAAACCTGCCCGCCCAAGTGCATATCACCGCCGATGGCTTCAAGGCCAGCGCAGACTTGCCCGACACCTTGCAACTCAATGGGCTGGACCTCACCGCCAAAGGCGACCTGAACAGCGGCTACCAACTGCTCGGCAAAGCCGTGCTGCCCGCCGAAAAAGGCCCGGTGGATCTGCTGCTGCAAGGCAAGGTCGACGCCAAGGGCGCGCAGATCGCCGGCCTGAACCTGACGGCCGGTGACAAGCAAAGCCTCAAGCTCACGGCCCAGTTGGATTGGCAGCAAGGTTTCAACGCCGATGCCAAGATCGACTGGTTGGACTTCCCCTGGCATCGCCTCTATCCGTTGATCGACGAACCGCAGGTTGCATTGCGCACCTTCAATGGTGAAATTTCCTATAAAGACGGCAACTACCTGGGCAACCTCAAGGCCGATCTCGACGGCCCAGCGGGCAAGTTCAATGTGGTGACACCGTTCAGCGGCGACCTCAAGCAAATCTTCCTGCCCGAACTGAAACTCACCGCGGGCCAAGGCAAGGCCGAAGGTCACCTCAATGTGCAGTTCGCCGATGGTATCGCCTGGGACACCGCGCTGGACCTGTCGGCCCTCAACCCGGCGTATTGGGTCGCGGAGCTGCCCGGCACCCTGGCCGGACCGTTGCGCAGCAAAGGCGAGTTCAAGAACGAGCAACTCAAGCTGAACGCCGACCTTGACCTCAAGGGTCGCCTGCGCGGGCAGACCGCGGTGCTGGCGGCCAAGGCCGAAGGCGCGGGTGAGCAATGGACCCTGGCCAACCTGGATATCCGCTTGGGCGACAACCGCATCAATGGCAGCGGCAGCCTGCAACAGCGCCTGGCCGGCCAGATCGACATCAAGCTGGCGCGCCTGGCCCAGTTGTGGCCGCAGTTGCGTGGGCAAATCAACGGCCGACTCGACGTGGCCGGCAGCCTGAAAGCCCCGCAAGGCAAGCTCGACCTCAAGGGCCAGCAGCTGGCGTTTGCCGACAACCGTCTGCAAACCCTCACGCTCGACGCCACCCTCGACAACGCCCAGCGCGCCAAGCTCGACCTCAAGGGCAGCGGTATTCAGTCGGGCGACACCCAGGTCGGCACCCTGACGGCCAGCGCCCAAGGCGACATCAAGAGCCAGAAGGTCCAACTCGACCTGGCCGGCCCGCTGGCCAAGCTGGCCCTGGCGCTGGATGGCAACCTCGACAAAGGCAACTGGCGCGGTCGCCTCGCCAGTGGCGATGTACAGGCCGGTGGCCAGGACTGGAAGCTGCAAGCGCCGGCGAAGATCGAGCGCTTGGCCGACGGCAAGCTGACCTTCGCCGCGCATTGCTGGGTGTCCGGCCCGGCCAGCCTGTGCGGTGAAGACCAGCGCCTGATGCCGGAGCCCAAGCTGCGTTATCACCTCAAGCAGTTCCCCATCGACAGCCTCGCGGCGTTCTTGCCCAAGGACTTCGCCTGGCAGGGCAAGCTGAATGCCGACGTGCAGCTCGACTTGCCCAACAGCGGCCCCAAAGGTGTGGTGTCGGTAGACGCCAGCGGTGGCACCTTGCGAGTCAAGGACAAGGACCAGTGGCTGGATTTCCCGTATGACACGCTGAAGCTGGAAACCACCCTGAACCCCAAGCGCATCGACACCCAGTTGAATTTCCGCGGCGGCAAGCTCGGCGAGTTGCTGTTGCAGGCGCAGATCAACCCGTTGTCCAAGAACAAGCCGATCACCGGCACCTTCAACCTGACCGGCCTGGACCTGGCCGTGGCGCGGCCGTTTGTGCCAATGGTGGAAAAACTCAACGGCAAGCTCAACGGCAGCGGGCGTATCTCCGGTGGCCTGCTGGCGCCGCAGGTCAACGGCAACGTGAACCTGATCGGCGGCGAGATCTCCGGGCCGGAACTGCCGGTCAGCCTCGAAGGCTTGAACGTGCAGGCGCTGATCGCCGGCGAAAGCGTGCAACTCAACGGCGGATGGCGCAGTGGCAAGGCCGGGCAGGGCAGCCTCAAGGGCACTATCGGTTGGGGCCAGGCTTTAGTGGTCGACCTGGCGCTGCAAGGCTCGCAACTGCCGGTAACCGTTGAGCCCTACGCGGTACTGGAAGTGGCGCCGGACCTGAAGATCAGCCTCAAGGACGACAAGCTGGCCATCGCCGGCAAGGTGCAGATCCCGCGCGGCGACATCACCGTGCGTGAGTTGCCACCGTCGACGGTCAAGGTCTCGGATGACACGGTGATCGTCGGCAGCCAGACCGAAGAAGGCAAACCGCCGATGGCCATGGCGATGGATATCGACGTCGCAGTGGGCGAAGACAAGCTCAACTTTTCGGGCTTCGGCCTGACGGCCAAGGTGCAGGGCCACGTGCATATCGGCGACAACATGGACACCCGTGGCGAGCTGTGGCTCAACGACGGCCGCTACCGCGCCTACGGCCAGAAGCTCGACGTGCGCCGAGCGCGCCTGCTGTTTGCCGGGCCGCTGGACCAGCCGTACCTGGACATCGAGGCGATTCGCAAGACCGACGACGTGATTGCCGGTATCCGCCTCAGTGGCAGCGCCGAACAGCCCACCACGCAGATCTTCTCGGAACCGGCCATGAGCCAGGAACAGGCACTGTCCTACCTGGTGCTGGGGCGTCCGTTGAGTACCACCGGTGAGGACAACAACATGCTCGCCCAAGCCGCGTTGGGCCTGGGCCTGATGGGCAGCGCCGGGGTCACTTCGGATATCGCCAAGAACCTCGGCATCCAGGACTTCGAACTCGATACCCAGGGCAGCGGCACCACCACGGCGGTGGTCGCCAGTGGCAAGATCACCGAGAAACTCAGCCTGCGTTACGGGGTGGGGGTGTTCGAGCCGGCCAACACCATCGCGCTGCGCTACCTGTTGAGCAAGAAGGTGTACCTGGAAGTGGCCAGTGGCGTGGCCAGCTCACTGGATATTTTCTACAAGCGCGACTTCTAACCCTTGTAGGAGCCGGCTTGCCGGCGATGGCGCCCTTGAATGTGGCAGTGAATTCAAGGGCCTCATCGCCGGCAAGCCGGCTCCTACAGTTGCTTTGGGGGTGTTTTCAGAGGTGTGGCGAGCACACCAACTCCACCCGCTCGTAGTTCAATGCCTTGTTGCGTTCTCCGAGTGCATACGGCGCCTGGCACTGCTGTTCACCCCACTTGATCACCAGCGTGCCGCTGTCCTCTTCAATCAGCGCCAATGCCTTGCCGCTCGGGTCGGCGATCGCCAGTTGTTTGCCGGCAACACTTTCCAGCGACGCGCCAAACGCGATCGGCTGGTGGCGGGTGTCGAACAGCGCGAACTGCACCCGTCGCCCGTGTTTGCTGGCATAACGCGCTACCACCACCGCGCCGCGTCTCGGCACCACTTGTTGGGTGGCGTTATCAATCTCGATATCGCCGCCCAGGTCGCGGGTGTCCAGGCTGATCCAGTTGACCCGGTAAGGTTGCGCGTTGGGCACCACGGCATAGCCGTTGTCTGCCGTCTTGGTCCCGCTGAAACTGCCGATCTTCACGCCTGACACGCCTTCGACCTGCGCCAGCGCAAATGTTTCGCCCACGGTCTGCCCCAGGTTGATCCCGCCCGCGTGGGCCACCAGCGAACCGGACAGGTTGAGGTTCTGCGTGTTGTACCCACGGCCCTGGCTGTAGCCGCCGCTGATGTCCATTACCGACGTGCGGGTGCTGAGGTTGGCCGAACCGGTGCTGCCACCGTTGCTGCTGTTGCCGCCTTGCAGTGAGTAATAGGTGTCGCTGTTCTCCGACAGGTAGCCGTTGACGCCCACTTGTGTGGTGTCGTTGTCTTTTTGCGTGCTGGCTGTCACAAACGCCCGCGGTGCGCGAGGTGCCGAGCCCAGGGGGAAGGACACTGACAGGTTAACCAGCGTGTCGTTGTTCGTCGGCCCATAGTTGCCCACATCCTTGGTGTAGGTGGCGCTGAGGTTGTAGCTCACGTCGCCCCAATAGTTGCTGTAGCCCGCCGACAGGCTTTGTGAACCGCCACGTCCCCAGTAGCGCTGGTCGCTGGCGTTCACGTACACACTGCCAAACTGCTGGTTGCGGCCCAGGCTCTGGTTGACGGTCAAGTCGGTGCGGGTCTTCGAGTTGCCCGTGCGTTTCTGGCCATCGTTGCTCAATTCCTCGACGTGGTCGCTGAGGGTGCGATAACCCTCGGTCGAATACCGATAAGCCGCCAGGGTGAAGTTGGTGTCGGTGCCGGTAAAGGTTTTGGCATACAGCGCACGCAAGCTGTTACCCGTGACCTGCTGGCCGAACGTGCGGCTGACGGAGTGGGTCATGTCCAGTGACACCGCGCCAATCACCGTATTGCGCCCGGCCCCCACGGACAGCGCCTGGAAGTCCTGGGTGGCTTGCACCCCGACGATCCCCGACAGGTTGCTGCTCACCCCATAGGCCAGGGTACTGCTGACAAACTGCGGCTTCTTTTGCGCATTGCTGTTGCTGTTGTATTGGCCGGCCGAGACGCTGTACTTCACCTGGCCTTCACGCACCATGATCGGCAGGCTGGAGAATGCCTGTACGGTGACTCGACGGCGGCCATCGGCTTCGATAACGGTGATTTCGAGGTCACCGTTGGAGCCACTGGGGTAGATGTCACTGATCTCGAACGGACCTGGCGGGACGTTGGCGGTGTAGAGGATGTAGTTGTTCTGGCGGATTTCCACGGTAGCGCTGGACTGCGCAATGCCCCGCACAATCGGCGCATAGCCGCGCTCGCTGTCTGCGCGCATGCCGTCATCGGACGCCAGTTTCAGGCCACGATAACGCACGCTGTCGAACAGATCGGCGTCCGAGAAAATATCCCCGGCGCTGAACTGGCCCTTCAAGGCCGTCACGTCGTGTTGCAGGTAGCTGCGGTTGCTCTTGAACGTGCTCGGGCTGCCGGTGCTGCTGTTGAAATTCGACTCGTTGCGCAGCCGCCACGCGCCCAGGTTGATACCGTTGCGCAGGCCCAGGTTATTGGAGAGTGTAGTGTCGGTATCGGTGCTGCTGCGGTTGCTGCTCAACTGATAGTTGATGAAGGCAGCGGGCACGCCTTCGTCCCACAAGACAGGGTCGACATAACCACGCCGACCGCGCGCCATGGCGCGTTGCGGCACGCTCACCAACAGGCGCAGGCGCGGCATATCGTAGCGTACGCTTGCATGCTCGATCAGCGTGGGCAGGTCCAGGCAGGCGTTCGGGTCGGTGTCGACGAGCTTTCCGCTGGCCTGCAATGCGTCGGTATCGACACCCAGTTGCTGCAGCATTTCCAGGGTCAGGCAGGCTTCAGTCCTGCCACTGTGCGGATTGCGGCGAAAGTCGATATCGCGACGGCCCACCAGGGTGTCGTTGCCGTAGAGGTCGACGCGGTAGTTGCCCGGCAACACGCTACTGCTGGCGAGCAACGTTTGCAGGTCGACGGAAGAGGCCGCACCCTGCAAAAAAGAGGTGTTGAACTGTTCATCGCCTTCGGCCTGGCACACCGAACTGAAGCCCAGGGCAATCAATAATGGCGCCAACCCTTCGCGCTTAAATACAAACATGCAGGAACCCTATATCACCTCCGATACGAACTAGCGGAGCGAAGAGAAATACAGTAAAAGTGCGGCAGCGTTAAACGCAGGCACGTTATGGCGATTCTTTGTTCACACTCGCCCGCGTAGACGTGTTGTTGGAAAGTTGCGCGGTATAAGCGTCTTGTGCGCCGTAGTCATTGATGCTGCTGAACTTCAATTGCAACGGCTGGGCAGGCTTAAGTTGCTTTAAAACGAACTCTTTTTGTTCGCCGGGCGCAATCATCATCGAATCGAACGGGTGTTCTATGATGGCGCCGGCCTGCAGGGTGATGTCGGCAATCGACACGTGATAAACCCCGGGGTTGCTGACCTTGAGCGCGGCCTTGCCACCGACTTCAACCGCTTGCCAGACCAGTTCGGTCGGCGCCAGGTAGGCGTTTTTATTCAACCCCGCCGGGCGGAAAAACACCTTGATGCGCTGGCGTACGGCAAGCTGCAAGGTGTTCTCGGTTTTCGAGGCCTGGGGGATTTCCTGCACGTTGAGCCACACCACCGACTCGCGCTCAGCGGGCATGCCCGTGCCTTCGTAGATCACCCGTAACAGTTGCTGCTCGTTGTCCCGCACCCGCGCCAACGGCGGGGTCACGGCAAAGGGTGCCGGGCTGGCATCGGTGGTGTCGATCCAGGACTGGATCAACACGTCTTCACCGTTGTTACGCACAGTAATCCCGGCTTCTTTGTGCTTGCCGTCGAACACCAGGCGCGTGCTGCTCAACGAAATGCCGGCCGAAGCCTGGCTGATCGCGAACAGGCACAGAAGGCCCGCACAGAGGGACAGTGAATGGCGAAAATACATAGTGGTTACCGCTGAATTCGAGAGGTATGCGAGGCCCGCAGGCCTCGCATCAGGCTGGGTTATTCGTATTGCAGGGTGAACGGCAGGGTTGCATCGCCACGCCCGGCCACGGCGGAGGCGGCGTCGACGGTGGTGACATAGGCCGCCGAGAATTTCAGCGTGGTGTTGCTGTCCTGCAAGGTGTTCTCGATCTTCGCGGTGCTTGGCGAACTCAGGTCGATCAATGCACCGTTGGCGTCCAACAGGGCGATACCCACGTTCTTGGCGGCGCCCAGGCCGTCGATCAGCTTCAGCACTTTGGTGCCCGCGACGATGCCTGAACCGGCGCCTTTGGTCGGTTCGAAGATCATCGCCACCTTGGTGCCGGCGTTGCAGCTGATTTTCATGTCGAAGTTCTCGGCGCTCAGGGTGCCATTGCCTTTAGGAGCGGTAGCGGTGCCCATGTCCTTGATCGACACTTCGCCCATGTTGATCGAGATGGTCTTGTTCACGCCGATACCTTCTACGGAGCAGGCATCGTTATTGATACTGCCGGTGAAGTTAATGGTGCCGCTGCCGGCTTTGGTCGGTACCGGTGGGTCGGCGGCGAAAACGTGACCGGCGGCGAAGATCGACAGGGCCAGAAGTGTGCGAGACAGATGTTTCATGTTGTTATTCCATGGTGGGGTTAAAACAACACGATAAGGTGGCGGGGCTTAGTGGAACATCAGACGATCCCTAGAAGTGGTCTTAGTTGAACAAGTTGCGTTCTATGCAATAAGCCAACAAGTCCTGATCGCTGCTGACTTCCAACTTGCGCATGGCCGAGACTTTTTGCGTACTGATCGTTTTGGCACTTCGATTTAACCCGCGGGCAATTTCGTTGACGCTTTGGCCTGAAACAAACAGGCGCAGAATCTCATGCTCTTTGGGGGACAACCGGGTAAAGCGTTCGTCCAGGTCGAACGATTCAAGTACCGAAGAGGCTGGCGGCACCTTGCTGCGGATCGGCGTGCCCCGGGCGATGGACTTGAGTGCCGCCTCTATTTCGATATGCAGCTGGTTTTTCTGGATCACGCCCAGTACCCCCAGCTCCTGCAGGCGCGTCAGGATCAGCGGGTTGGAGATCATCGTCAGTACCAGCACCTGCACCTTGGGAAAGTGCCGTGCCAGGTATTCCACCAACTTCAGGCCATCGCCGTAGGGTGAGTCTGCGGGCATGTTGAAGTCGGTGATTACCAGGTCCACGGCGGTACTTTTCAGCAGTTCGATCAACGCGTTGGAGCACACGGCTTCGCCCACCACGCGAAAGTGCGTATCGCGCTCGACCAGCTCCCGTACCCCGACCAGCACGATGGGGTGGTCGTCTGCGATGACTACGTTGAGGGTTTCCATGGGTTGATTATCCAGAGTGAAGTTATTCAAGGGAGTCGAGCAATGCCGTGAGGCGAGCCAGGTTTTGCCGCACTTCCAGGGCCAGGGCGGGGGTGACTGCCATGCCGGTCAGGCGCTGTTCCAGCTCGACGAAGGCGGTGGCCATGTCGCCGACCTGCACCGCGCCGAGGGCGCCGGCCATGCTGTGCAGCTGCTGCGCAGTACGGTTGGCGTCGTGATGATCCAGCGCGGCCAGTGTGGCCTGCACATCCTGACGCAGGGTGGTGACAAACAGTTCGCGCATTTTGGGCGACAACGGCGGCATGTCGACGACGCCAGGCACCTCGATCTTGCAGTACTTTTCCAGCTTGGTGCGCAAGGTGGCGAGGTTCAGCGGCTTGACCATCCACGCGTTCATGCCGACGGCGGTGCAGTGTTCGCCTTCTTCACGCATGGCGTTGGCCGTTACCCCGATAATCGGCAGCGCAGCATCTTGCTGGCGCAACGCTTTGGCGAGCTGGTAGCCATTCATCACCGGCATGTTCACGTCGGTCAGCACCAGATCGAAGCGACCGGGTAACCAGTGGGTCAGCGCCTGTTCGCCATTGGCCGCCAACACCACCGAGCAGCCCAGGGCTTCCAGTTGTTCCTTGATGATCGCAGCATTGATCACATTGTCTTCGGCCACCAGCACCTGCAGGTTAAGCGGCCGTGCCTGGAGCGGCAGTGCAGGGCGGTCGTCGTGGGTGGCCCCTTGCTGTGCCAGATGGACCGCCCACGCCACTGCGCGCACATCGTCGGCATCGACGGCCCAGTCGGTGCCGTTCAATTGCGCCGGGTTCGGCCCGCCCGCCGTGGCAATGAGGCGAGTGCCGGACCAGGCTTGGCCGTGGGCCAGGTCAACCAGCAACGCGGACGGCGGCATGTCGATTGAAGCGGCACGACAATCGAGCCCCAGGCGCTTGAGCCAGCTGATCATGTGCTGTGCCCGTTCCGGTGCGTGAGCGCGCACATACACGGCCGGCATATTGGGACTGAAGGTCGGGCAGTTGTCCAATTCACCCGGCGCGGGTTCAAGGGCAATTTGCAGCGTAAAGCTGCTGCCAAGACCGGGCTCGCTGACCACCTTCAATTGGCCGTGCATCAACTCGCTCAGCCATTTGCAGATCGCCAGGCCCAGGCCGGCACCGGCCTGGCTGGTGGCATCTTCGGCCTGGTAGAAGGGGTCGAACAGCTGGTGCTGCTGCGCCTGGGAAATGCCCACGCCGGAATCGCTGACCTGCCATTGCAGGTTTACCCGGTCCTCGGTGTGTTCCAGGGCTCGCAGACGCAACACAACATGGCCGTTGTCGGTGAACTTGATCGCGTTGCTGAGCAGGTTGTTGAGGATCTGACGAATGCGCAGCGGGTCACCGCGCAACCGATCCGGCAGGTTCGCGTCGATGCACGCATACAGCTGCAGGCCCTTGGAGCGGGCGAAGGCGCTGTAGGTGCGTACGCAATCCTCCGTCAGTTCCAGTGGGCAGAAATCCTGGAGTTCGAGGGTCATCTGCCCGGCCTCGATCTTCGACACGTCGAGCACGTCGCTGATCAGCTGGAACAAGGTGGTGGAGGAGCGTTGAATAGTCTGCAGATAATCCTGCTGGCGCGGCGCGAGCGACGTGAGGCCGAGCAGTTCCAGAGTGCCGAGCACGCCATACAGCGGCGTACGAATTTCGTGGCTCATGGTCGCGAGGAAGCGGCTCTTGGCCTCACTCGCCGAGTCTGCGGCCTGGCGCGCTTCTTCGAGGGCGACGGCGTCTTCGATATGCCGGGTCACGTCGTGCACCGCGCACAGCCATGCGTCCTGGCCCTGGTAACGGGTGGGCACGAAGGCCACGTGCAGGTGGCGGCCTTCGCTTTCCAGGTCGGCCTGGCCCGGAGCGGTCTGTGTTTGTTGCTTGAGCAAGTCGAACAACGGGCGCCCGTCTTGCCACTCCAGGGCGCGCTGGTTCTGCAAGAGCACGTGATGGTCGCTGCGACGGATCACACACAAACCGGTCGGTGCGGTGTCGATGACTGCTCGGGCGAATGCCGAGCTTTCGGTGATGCTGGCATGGGCTTGGTGGGCAGGCAGTACCACCCGTGCGGTGTACCAGCGATTGAACACGCGACTGCACCCCAGCATCACCAGCACGACGGCCACCAGGCACAGCAAAGGCCATAGCGCATAGTCGAGGAAGCGTTGCAGGCTGATCACGTAGATTGCTGTCCAGGCTTGCTCGCCTTTGCTGGTCAGCTTGAACACCAGGCCGTCGCGGTTGAGGTTCACACCTTCATGCAGCACCTGGCCGGGTTTCACGGCGCCGGTCAGCACCACGCCGTCCGGGGTGATCAAGGTGAAGTCGTCGTAGATCGACCACTGCATCAGCCGCTCGATGTTATTGACCTTGGACAGGTCCAGCAGCGAGGCCACCACCACCCAGGAGTTGGCGCCGGTGACGGTCATTGCGGTGGCGGCCAGGTTGATATCGACATAACCCAACACTATCGGCGCTTCCTTGTCATCGTGGGCGGTGTCGTAGGGTTCCCAATGCACGGTGTGATTGTTGAGGGAGGTGTTCTGTAGGTGCAGGCGCTCGTTGAGTTGGGTCATCACGTCCACCAACATACCGATATGCACGTGGCCGCCATCGCGCAGCCGGCCGGAGGAGGGCACGGCAATGTCGAAGTTGTCCGGGCCGTTGACCACGACCACTTGCGGGGCCTGGTAGTGCGAGCCCGCCCAAAAGGCGCTGTAGTAAGCCGACAGGTAGGTGCCCAGGGCGAAGACGTTGGGGTATTGGTCGGCGGCGATCTTGTCGGGGTTGATTTTCAGGCTGTAGGGCAGTGAGAACGGCAAACCGCGGCCTTCATAGGTATTTGGTCCTTCTTCGGGCAACGGCTTTTGCACAAAAGGCGGCGGCGCACCCATGGCCTTGTATTTACCGGAGGTGCTGCCCCGTGAAATATCGCCCAGGAACACTTCCTGCTCGCGGATGTTCTCCATCAGCCGGGCGAAGTGGAATTGCAAGGTGTCGCGTTGCTCCTCGATCATGCGTTGCGCGCCAAGATAGCTGATGCCCAGCAGCACGAGCACCAAGGCTCCCAGTACCAGCAAGCCCTTATTCAGGCGCAGTGAACTGCTGGTGAGTTTCTCCAGGAAGGCGTTGGGGTGATGCATGACGCGGTGACCTCGCAAGCAAGCGGTGTTGGTTCACACCCGGACAGCGGGTCAATAGGCACTCGCCGGCCCGTCATGGGCCAGCAATTGCTGGAACTGGTCCGAAGACACGGCGTGAGAGATCAGAAATCCCTGGACCTGAGTGCAGTCGATCTTACGCAACAGCGCAAGTTCCTGCGCAGTTTCCACGCCTTCAGCGACCACGATCAAACCCAACTGGCGCCCCAGGCTGACAATGCTGGTGAGCGCTTGGGCCAGTTCTTCGTTGGTATTGCAGCCTTGCACCAGTGCGCGGTCGATCTTCACCTCGGTGAAAGGCGCCGACACCAGGTTCATATAGGAACTGTAGCCCTTGCCGAAATCGTCCTGGGACAGGCCGAAGCCCTTGATGCGCAAACGGCAGGCACCGGCGTAGAAGTTGCTGATGTCATCCGGCACGGAGCACTCCATCAGCTCAAAACAGATACGCGCGGGCAAGCCCTGATGCTCCAGCACGAAGGCGAGGATGCGGTCGGGCAGGTCGTGGCTGTTGAGCAAGTGCGTGGGCAGATTGACCGATACCGGAATGTCATAGCCCAGCTGGCGCCACGCCAACTGAGCGGCCATCGCTTGTTTGAGCACGCACCACAACAGGCGCTCTTCCAGGCCACAGGCGATCAATGCCGGCAGGAATGTGCCGGGCAACAACAGGCCGTGCTCGGGATGGATCCAGCGCACCAAGGCTTCGGCCGCGACGATGCGACCGTTGCTCAAGGCTTTCTTGGGTTGGAACCAGGCTTGCAGTTCGCCGTCGTCCAAGGCGTTCATCAGGCTTTGGCAATCAATGCCCGGCTGGGTCTCGGCCGGCACCACTTGACGCAGCGCCTGCAATTGATCGATCAAACAGCGCAGGGCGGCGGCATTCACCGGCTTGGAGATCAGCCCGATCACCTTGACTTGCAGGTTGCTGGCCACCAGGCTTGCGCCCATCAACATGCGCCGTGACGCCGCACTCATGATCGCCAGGGCAGGGCGCGAAGGGTGCGCGGCCAGGCTCTGGATAAATTGCACACCGTCCATGCCCGGCATCAGCAGGTCGGTGAGCACCAAGTCGAAATCCCGCTGTTTCAGGCAGGCCAGTGCTTCTTCACCGTCCCTGGCGCATACCAGGTCAAACTCCCCGAGCTCGTTGAACAGGTTTTGCAGGTACAGGTGCTGAATGGGGTGGTCTTCGACAATCAAAATGCTACAGGGCTTCATGGGTGACTCGTTCGTAGGGAGCCAGGACAGTGAACAAGGCTCGCAGCGTGAAAGGTTTGACCAGGCAGTGATTCATGCCGGCCGCGAGGCACAAGGCATCTTCGCCGCGCAGGGCGTTGGCAGTAGCGCCGATGATCGGGATGCTGCAGCCCTGGCGCCGCAGGGCTTCGGCCAGCTCGTAGCCATTGAGCCTGGGCATGTTGACGTCAGTGAGAACAATGTCGAAGGCGCCGTCGGACCAGCGTGACAAGGCGTCTTCGCCGTCACCTGCCAGCTCTACGGTGCAGCCGAGTTCTTCGAGCTGGTCACGCAGAATCAATTGGTTGATGACGTTGTCTTCGGCCACCAGGATGTGCAGGTGCAAGGGGCGCAGGTCGCGTACAACACCGCGCACCTGGGGCGAAATCACCTGGCCGTTCTGGGCGTGGCGAACCGCTTGGTGGATGGCGCTCAGATCGTTGAGGTTGACCTGCCAGCCATCGGCGCAGAACTGTGGTTCGTGGACGCCGTCGTTGCTGGCGAGCACCCGCGGCCCATTCCATGGCACGTCGTGGCGGCGTTCGACCAGTTCAAGCAATACACAGGGCCCCGCCAACGCGGTGCTGGACGGCAGGCCGACTTGAGCGCGGGCACCCCAGCGGCGCAGCCAGCCGCAGAGGCTGTCGGCCAGTTCGCGGATCGGCGAGAGCACATACACAATTTCCGCTGCCAGAGGCTGCATGACCGTCAGCCCGATGCAGGACGGTTGCTCCAGTGGCACGGTCAGGGAAAAACTGCTGCCCAGCCCCGGCTCGCTGACCATGCGCAGGGTGCCGTTCATCAAGTGGGTCAGGCGCAGGCAAATCGGCAGGCCGAGTCCGGTGCCGGCGATCACATGGGAGTTGCCTTCGCTCTGATAGAACGGCTCGAAGATAAACGCCTGGTCGGCATGGGCAATGCCTCTGCCGGTGTCAGAGATTTGCCATTGCAGGCACACCCGTTCACCTTCGCGGCTGAGCTGTTTGACCCGCAGCACCACGCGCCCGGAGTCGGTGAACTTGACCGCATTGCTCAACAGGTTGTTGAGGATCTGGCGTACACGGCTGGCGTCGCCGATCAAGCGAAGCGGCAGTTGTGGGTCGAGACAGGCATACAGTTGCAAGCCCTTGCTTTGCGCCGCCGCCGCGTAGCCTTGCACCACTTCTTGCACCAGGGTCGGCACACAGAATTCGCTCAGTTCCAGAGCGAGTTGGCCGGCTTCGATTTTCGACACGTCGAGCACGTCGCAGATCAGTTGCAACAACGTTGCCGAAGACCCTTCGATGGCGTGCAGGTAGCTTTTCTGCTGCGCATCCAGGCGGGTGCGAGCGAGCAATTCCAGGGTGCCGAGCACGCCGTACAGCGGCGTACGAATTTCATGGCTCATGGTCGCGAGGAACAAGGTCTTGGCTTCGTTGGCGGCGTCCGCCGACTGGCGCGCCTGTTCCAGTGCCGTTTCGATCTGCGTGCGTGCGCTGATATCACTGAAGGCACACAGCAACACGTCTTCACCCTTGTAGCGGGTGGGTGCGCAGCTCAGGTAAAGGTGGCGGCCGTCAGCGGCTTCAAAGTAATCGGTGAGGCAGGGGGCCTCGGGGTCAAAGGCGTGACGAATCCAGCCGGGGCCCAGCTGTGCGCCACGTTCACCGAGCCATTGTTGGGCAAGGGTGTTTTTCAATACCACGGCGCCGTCGGTGCGGCGCAGCACACACAGCGCCACGGGGGCGGTCTGGATCACGTCACGGCTGAACAACTCGCTTTCCACCAGAGCCTGAATGCGGTGGATCGCCGGGGTGATGAAACGGTGTTCGAGGCGACGGGTCAGCAGGCACACCAGGCTGATGCTCAGCAGGCAGAACAGCAGCGCGCCAATCATTTGCGGCCACAGCGCCCACAACACTGCGCGCAGGTCGATGGAGTAGGTGAGCTGCCAGTCCGAAGACTTCAGTTGTTTGCGCAACACCAATTGCTCGGGCAGCCAGCCGTCACCGACAAAGCCGAAAAAGTCCTGATGACGCAGGTGCGACAAGTTCTGCCCGGGCGGCGGTTTGCGGCTGTTGCTGAACAGCGGCATGCCCTGGGCATTGAACATGGTGAACTCACCGGCGCTGTGGTCGCTCAGGGCGTTGGAGACTTCGCGGTCATCCATCTCCAGGCCGAGCCAGCCGGAGTTCACGTCGCGCTCGTCGAGGCGGATGAAGATGTACAACTGCGAATGGTCGTCGGATCTGTGGGTCAGCCACAGCTCCTGCACGCTGCCGCTGAGCTTGAGGGTTTCCAGTTGGTCCAGCATGGCCTGGGGGAACTCGCTGCACACCGGGGTGGCGCTATATAGCCGCAATACCTGGGCTTGAGCGCCGACATACAGCAGGTTGAGTTGCTTGGCTTTGAGGTAGCCGCGCATGCGCTGGGTCAGCCAGATGCTCCATTGCTTGCCCGGGGTTTGCCCCAGCAGCAGGCGGATCTCTTCATCGGATACTGGCAGGTCCAGCTCGGACTTGCGTGTGGCCGACAGGCTGAGGCTTTCCAGCAGGGCTTCACGGGTGGTGAAAAACGTATGGGCTTCGGCAATGGCGCTGCTCATGTAGCTGCGCCGCTGGGAGATCTCATTGTTGAAGGTGAACAACAGGAAGCTGTACACGCCGCCCAGTATGCCTACCAGCAACACCAGCGCAAAAATGCGCAACAGGCGTCGCGCGGCGTGGGGCGTGGATAAGACGGGACTGATCTGGTGGAGGTAGTTCTTTAATCTCATCCCGGCACTTTAGGGGCGGCCGGGTGCAGGCAAAATCAGACGATCCTTAGAACCCACCATTCATCCGGCAAATACCAAGCAAGCTAATTATTCCATTTGACATTCGCTGCCTAAGCAGTAACATCTGGTCATACATTCACTGCCTAGGCAGTAATAAGGTGACTTCCCAATGAAACACTTCACCCCCGACAACTTCCACAACTGCCACCTCGGCTTGTTGCTCGGCCGCGCCGCACTGCTCAAAGACCGCATCATCGACACCCACATGGAGCCGTACGGCATCACTGCCGCGCAGTTCAAGGTGTTGGTGATCATGGCGCTCTATGGCATCGACACCCCGGCCGAGCTGTGCCGCCACCTGTCGCTGGACAGTGGCTCGATGACCCGCATGCTCGATCGCCTGGAGCAAAAGGGCCTGCTCGAACGCCAGCGCAGCGCCCAGGATCGTCGCCAGGTTCAGCTGGTGTTGACGGCCGAAGGCCAGAAATTGGCGGACACCTTGCCCCATGTCGGCACCGACGCCCTGAACCAACTGGCGGGCTCCCTGGAACCCGGCGAGCTGGAAGCGCTGGAGCGGATTCTCAAGAAAATTCTGATAGCCGCAGGTGACTCCATCACCCTGCTGCGGGTAGGTAAAGAATGAAAACGCGTGCACTGAGCCTGGTGCTGGTGGCGATGAGCATGGCCGGTTGTGCCAACTTCAGCGGCCTCGACACCCAGGGCCAACGCCTCGACGCCAACACCCTGCAAACCGGTAAATCCTTGAGCGGCGTGACCCTGTCGCCCGCCGCCTGGCCCACTGCCGACTGGTGGAAGAGCCTCGGCGACCCTCAGCTCGACGGCCTGATCCAGGAAGCCCTGCAAAACAGCCCCGACATGCAAGTGGCCAGCGCCCGTGCCCACCAGGCCGAAGCCGCCGCCTTTGCTGCCGACGCCGCGCGCATGCCGACCCTGGACGCCAGCGCCGGCGTCAGCCGTTCGCGCCTGGCCAAGGACCAAGACCCGCGCGGTGAAGGCGATGCCTACGCTACCGTGCGTAACATCGGCGCCAGCTTCAACTACAACTTCGACCTGTGGGGTGGCCAGCGCGCCGCCTGGGAAGCCGCGTTGGGCCAGGCGCGTGCCGCCGAAGTCGACCAACAGGCCGCACGCCTGACCCTGGCTGCCAACGTGGCCAAGGCCTACAGCGACCTGGGCCAGGCGCACATCGTGCGTGACCTGGCTAACGATGACCTCAAGCGCACGCGCCAGATGCTCGACCTGGGCAAGCGTCGCCTGAATTCGGGCATCGACAGCCAGTACCAGTACCAACAGACCGAGAGCCTGGAAGCCAGCTCCGAGTCGCAACTGATCGACGCAGAAAAACAACTGCAGAGCGCCAAGATCGCCCTGGCAATGCTGCTGGGCAAAGGCCCGGACCGGGGCGGCGAACTGGCCCGCCCCAACGTGCTCAAGCCCAGCGCCGTGGCCGTGCCCTCGGTGTTGCCGGCCGAACTGCTGGGCCGTCGTCCCGACCTGATCGCCGCCCGTTGGCGCGTAGAGGCCGCGAGCAAGAACGTGGCCGCGAGCAAGACCCGCTTCTACCCCAACCTCAACCTGAGCGCGAGCGCCGGGGCCGAGTCGTTGCTGGGGGATGCGATGTTCGGTTCGGCCAGCCGCTTCTTCAGCATTGCGCCGACCATCTCGCTGCCGATCTTCGACGGCGGTCGCCTGCGTGCCGACCTCGATGCCCGCGACGCCGATTACGACTTGGCGGTGGCGCAGTACAACAAAACCCTGGTGCAGGCCCTGGGCGATATCGGCAACAGCCTGGTGCAATTGCGCGAAACCGGCCGGCAGATCCAGGCCCAGCAACACGCCGCGGACATTGCCCAGCAGTCCTACGACACCGGCGTGCAGCGCTACAGCTCGGGCATCGGTAACTACCTGGATGTGCTCAGCATCGAGCAGCAATTGCTGCAGGCCCAGCGTCAGCTGGCGACCCTGAACGCTGCGCAGATCGATCTGTCGATTCAATTGATGCAGGCCCTGGGTGGCGGATACAACGCCGCAAACGTGGCAGCAGCCACCCCAGCAACGCGTACGGAATAATCTGAGGTATTAGTCATGGCCACTGCCGACAGCAACGCCGCAACAGAAAAAGACACCAACCCACGCAAGCGCAAAGTGATGCTGATCGGCCTGGCGCTGATCGTCATCCTCGGTGTCGTGGGCGTTTGGGGCTGGTATGAACTCTACGGCCGCTTCAATGAAAGCACCGATGACGCGTATGTGAACGGCAACGTGGTGGAGATCACCCCGCTTGTCACCGGCACCGTGGTCAGCATCGGCGCCGACGATGGCGACCTGGTGCACGAAGGCCAGGTGCTGATCAACTTCGACCCCAACGACGCTGCCGTCGCCCTGCAAAGTGCCCAAGCCAACCTGGCCCGCACCGTGCGCCAAGTGCGCGGCTTGTACAGCAATGTCGACGGCATGAAGGCCCAGGTACTGGCGCAACAAGCCAACGTGCAAAAGGCTCAGGACAACTACAACCGTCGTAAGAACCTTGCTGCCGGCGGCGCGATTTCCCAGGAAGAACTGTCCCACGCCCGCGACGACCTGACCTCGGCGCAAAACGCCCTGGCCAACGTGCAGCAACAGTTCAAGACCAGCAGCGCGCTGGTGGATGACACCGTGATCTCGTCCCACCCGGACGTACAAGCCGCCGCTGCCCAGTTGCGCCAGGCCTACCTGACCAATGCGCGCAGCACCTTGATCGCGCCGGTGACCGGCTATGTGGCCAAACGCACCGTGCAACTGGGCCAACGCGTACAGCCAGGCACTGCCTTGATGGCCGTGATCCCGCTGGACCAGCTGTGGATCGACGCCAACTTCAAGGAAACCCAGCTGCGCAACATGCGCATTGGCCAGCCAGTGGATATCGAGTCGGACATCTACGGCAGCGACGTGAAGTTCAGCGGCACCGTCGACAGCCTCGGCGCCGGCACCGGCAGCGCGTTTGCCCTGCTGCCTGCGCAGAACGCCACCGGTAACTGGATCAAGATCGTGCAACGGGTGCCGGTGCGCATCCACATCAACGCCGACGAACTGGCCAAGCACCCGCTGCGCGTAGGCTTGTCGACAGTGGTCAACGTTGACCTGCACGACCAGAGCGGCCCGGTACTGGCGCAACAAGCGCCGCAAAAAGCCTCGTTCACCACCAACGTGTACGACCGCCAACTGGCCGAAGCCGACGCCATGATCACCCAGCTGATCCATGACAACAGCCTCGCTGCTCCCAAGGCTGTGCAACGCTAATGAGCAATAACGCCTCCTTCACGCCACCCAGCCTGTTGATGGCCACTATTGGCCTGTCGCTGGCGACCTTTATGCAGGTGCTCGACACCACCATCGCCAACGTGGCGTTGCCGACCATTTCCGGCAACCTGGGCGTGAGTTCGGAGCAGGGCACCTGGGTGATCACCTCGTTTGCGGTGAGCAACGCCATTGCCTTGCCGCTCACCGGTTGGCTGAGCCGCCGCTTCGGCGAGGTGAAGCTGTTCCTGTGGGCGACCATCCTGTTTGTGCTGGCCTCATTTCTTTGCGGCATTTCCACCTCCATGCCCGAGCTGATCGCCTTCCGGGTGCTGCAAGGCTTGGTGGCGGGGCCGCTGTACCCGATGACCCAGACGCTGCTGATTGCGGTCTACCCCCCGGCCAGGCGCGGCATGGCCCTGGCGTTATTGGCGATGGTCACGGTGGTAGCGCCGATTGCCGGGCCGATCCTCGGCGGCTGGATCACCGACAGCTACAGCTGGCCGTGGATCTTCTTTATCAACGTGCCCATCGGCATCTTTGCGGTGATGGTGGTGCGTTCGCAGCTGAAGAAACGCCCAGTGGAAACCAGCTACCAGCCGATGGACTATGTGGGCCTGCTCAGCTTGATCGTCGGGGTGGGTGCGTTGCAGATCATCCTCGACAAGGGCAATGACCTGGACTGGTTCGAGTCCAACTTCATCATCATTGGCGCGGCGATTTCGGTGATTGCCCTGGCGGTGTTCGTGATCTGGGAACTCACCGACAAGCACCCGGTGGTCAACCTGCGCTTGTTCGCCTACCGCAACTTCCGTATCGGCACCATTGTGTTGATCCTGGGCTATGCGGGCTTCTTCGGCATCAACCTGATCCTGCCGCAATGGTTGCAAACCCAGATGGGCTACACCGCCACCTGGGCGGGCCTGGCGGTGGCGCCGATCGGTATCTTGCCGGTGTTGATGTCGCCGTTCGTGGGCAAGTACGCGCACAAGTTCGACCTGCGCCTGCTGGCGGGCCTGGCGTTCCTGGCGATTGGCTTGAGCTGCTTCATGCGGGCGGGCTTCACCAATGAGGTGGACTTCCAGCACATCGCCTTGGTGCAGCTGTTCATGGGCATTGGCGTGGCGCTGTTCTTCATGCCGACCCTGAGCATCCTGATGTCCGACCTGCCGCCACACCAGATCGCCGACGGCGCTGGCCTGGCGACGTTCCTGCGGACCCTGGGCGGCAGCTTTGCGGCATCGCTGACCACCTGGATCTGGATTCGCCGGGCGGACCAGCACCATGCCTACATGAGCGAAAACATGACCACCTACGACTCGGCGACCCGCGATGCGTTGCAGGCGCTGGGTGGGGCAGGGCACAAGGCGTATGCGCAGCTGGACCAGATCCTCACCAGCCAGGCGTACATGATGTCCACCGTGGATTACTTCACGTTGCTGGGGTGGATGTTCATGGGGTTGATGTTGCTGGTGTGGCTGGCCAAGCCGCCGTTTGGTGCCAAGGCTGGGCCGGAAGCTTCCGGCCACTGATCTACAAAGATTGGAATGCAAACCCCTGTGGGAGCTGGCTTGCCTGCGATGCGGGCACCGCGGTGTATCAAATGCACCGAGGTGATGCCATCGCCGGCAAGCCGGCTCCTACAGTGGGTGGGGCAAAGCCAGCTGCGGATTGACGAAGTCAAACGCCGCCAGCTGAAACCCTTGCTCATCCACCTGCAACGCCCACCCTTGCTTGTCCCAATCCCCCAGCACAATGCGCTTGGCCGCCTGGTCGCCAATCTGCAGCTTATGAATGGCGGGGCGGTGGGTGTGGCCGTGGACCAGGGTGCGCACGCCAAACTGCTGCATCACCCGTGGCACTTCTTCGGGGGTCACATCGACGATGTCGTTGGCCTTCATGCGCGTCTGCGCACGGCTTTCACTGCGCAGCTTGCGCGCCAGCTTGTGGCGGGTGCTTAGCGGCAGATGACGCAGGATGAACAGCACGATGGGGTTGCGCAGGATGCGCCGCAGCTTCATGTAGCCGACGTCGCGGGTGCAGAGGCTGTCGCCGTGCATCAACAGCACAGGCTCGCCATGGAGTTGCACGACACTCGGGTCTTTGAGCAAGGTGGCACCTGCGGCTTTGCAGAACGCCTTGCCGATCAGGAAATCGCGATTGCCGTGCATGATGAAAATCGGGGTGCCGCTGTCGCTCAGCTCACGCAGAGCCTCGCCAATCGAACGCTGGAAGGGGGTCATGCCGTCGTCGCCAATCCAGGCTTCAAAGAAGTCCCCCAGAATGTACAACGCCTGGGCACCACGGGCGCGGCCGTGGAGCAGATCCAGAAACGCCCGGGTAATGTCCGGGCGTTCCTCTTCCAGATGCAAATCTGAAATAAGCAGGATCACGCTTAGATGATCTCGGCTTTCTCGACGATAACGTCTTCTACCGGAACGTCCTGGTGGCCGGCTTTACCGGTGGTCTGCACGCCTTTGATCTTGTCGACGACGTCCTGGCCTTCGGTGACTTTACCGAATACCGCGTAGCCCCAACCCTGCACGTTCTTGCCGCTGTGGTTCAGGAAGGCGTTGTCGGCAACGTTGATGAAGAACTGCGCGGAGGCCGAATGCGGCTCCATGGTACGGGCCATGGCGACGGTGTACTTGTCGTTGGAAAGGCCGTTGTCCGCTTCGTTCTGGATGCTTGGGCGCTTGTCTTTCTTTTCTTTCATGCCTGGCTCGAAACCGCCGCCCTGGATCATGAAGTTACCGATGACACGGTGGAAAACGGTGTTTTCGTAGTGGCCGGCGTTCACGTACTCGATGAAGTTGGCGACGGTGATCGGCGCTTTCTCGGCGTTCAGCTCGATGACGATGTCACCGTGGTTGGTGGTCAGTTTGACTTGAGTCATGTTCACTACTCTTTTCAGGGAATTCGTGGGTTTGGGTGCCCGGGGCACCACGACCGGTATGGCGAAACTGCGGCCAAGGCGCGCAGTTTAGCGTGACCTGCAGGAATTTCGAGGTGGTTTTTTACCGCCCATGCAATAAATGCAGCAGTTTTCGGCCTCGCTCTGTCAGGTGCTTGACAGCATCGGCTATGATATCGCCTTTGTTTTGTCGGCCTAGCCCGGCCACGTACTTGTCTGTTCAAGGATCCTATGAGCAAGCCCACTGTCGACCCTACCTCGAATTCCAAGGCCGGACCTGCCGTCCCGGTCAATTTCCTGCGCCCGATCATCCAGGCGGACCTGGATTCGGGCAAGCACACGCAGATCGTCACCCGCTTCCCGCCAGAGCCCAACGGTTACCTGCACATCGGCCACGCCAAGTCGATCTGTGTGAACTTCGGCCTGGCCCAGGAGTTCGGTGGCGTCACGCACCTGCGTTTCGACGACACCAACCCGGCCAAGGAAGACCAGGAATACATCGACGCCATCGAAAGCGACGTGAAGTGGCTGGGCTTCGAATGGTCCGGTGAAGTGCGCTATGCCTCGCAATACTTCGACCAGTTGCACGACTGGGCCATCGAACTGATCAAGGCCGGCAAGGCCTACGTCGACGATCTGAGCCCGGAACAGGCCAAGGAATACCGTGGCACCTTGACCGAGCCGGGCAAGAACAGCCCGTTCCGCGACCGTTCGGTGGAAGAGAACCTGGACTGGTTCGCCCGTATGCGCGCCGGCGAGTTCCCGGACGGCGCCCGCGTGCTGCGCGCCAAGATCGACATGGCCTCGCCGAACATGAACCTGCGCGACCCGATCATGTACCGCATCCGCCACGCCCATCACCACCAGACGGGCGACAAGTGGTGCATCTACCCGAACTACGACTTCACCCACGGTCAGTCGGACGCCATCGAAGGCATCACGCATTCCATCTGCACCCTGGAGTTCGAAAGCCATCGCCCGCTGTACGAGTGGTTCCTGGAGCACCTGCCGGTGCCGGCGCACCCGCGTCAGTACGAGTTCAGCCGCCTGAACCTGAACTACACCATCACCAGCAAGCGCAAGCTCAAGCAACTGGTTGACGAGAAGCACGTGCATGGCTGGGACGACCCACGCATGTCCACGCTGTCGGGTTTCCGCCGCCGTGGTTACACCCCGGCGTCGATTCGCAACTTCTGCGACATGGTCGGCACCAACCGTTCCGACGGCGTGGTCGACTTCGGCATGCTCGAATTCAGCATCCGCCAGGACCTCGACGCCAACGCCCCGCGCGCCATGTGCGTGCTGCGTCCTTTGAAAGTCGTGATCACCAACTACCCGGAAGACCAGGTCGACAACCTCGAGTTGCCGCGCCACCCGCAGAAAGAAGAACTCGGCGTGCGCAAGCTGCCGTTTGCCCGTGAAATCTACATCGACCGCGATGACTTCATGGAAGAGCCGCCAAAGGGCTACAAGCGCCTGGAACCGGCCGGCGAAGTGCGCCTGCGTGGCAGCTATGTGATCCGCGCCGACGAAGCGATCAAGGACGCCGATGGCAACATCGTCGAACTGCGTTGCTCGTACGACCCGGACACCCTGGGCAAGAACCCGGAAGGCCGCAAGGTCAAAGGCGTGATCCACTGGGTGCCGGCTGCCGCCAGCATCGAGTGCGAAGTGCGCCTGTACGATCGCCTGTTCCGTTCGCCGAACCCTGAGAAGGCCGAAGACAGCGCCAGCTTCCTCGACAACATCAACCCTGACTCCCTGCAAGTACTCACTGGTTGTCGTGCCGAACCCTCGTTGGGCGAAGCACAGCCGGAAGACCGTTTCCAGTTCGAGCGCGAAGGTTACTTCTGCGCAGATATCAAGGACTCGAAACCCGGTCGCCCGGTATTCAACCGTACCGTGACCTTGCGTGATTCGTGGGGCCAGTGATTCTCTAAGGAAGCCGTTGTGCTAACGATCTACAACACACTCAGCAAGACCAAAGAAGTCTTCAAGCCGCTGGATGGCAACAAGGTGCGCATGTACGTGTGCGGCATGACCGTGTACGACTACTGCCACATCGGCCACGGCCGCAGCATGGTGGCCTTCGACCTGGTGACCCGCTGGTTGCGTTTCAGCGGCTATGACTTGACGTACGTGCGCAACATCACCGACATCGACGACAAGATCATCAACCGCGCCAACGAAAACGGCGAGTCGTTCGACGCGCTGACCGAGCGCATGATCGCCGCGATGCACGAGGACGAGGCGCGCCTCAACATCCTCAAGCCGGACATGGAACCGCGTGCCACGGACCACATCCCGGGCATGCACGCCATGATCCAGACCCTGATCGACAAGGGGTACGCCTACGCCCCGGGCAATGGCGACGTGTACTACCGCGTCGCCAAGTTCATGGGCTACGGCAAGCTGTCGCGCAAGAAGATCGAAGACCTGCGTATCGGCGCACGTATCGAAGTGGACGAAGCCAAGCAAGACCCGCTGGACTTCGTGCTGTGGAAAGGCACCAAGCCGGGCGAGCCGAGCTGGGAGTCGCCATGGGGCGCGGGCCGTCCGGGCTGGCATATCGAATGCTCGGTGATGTCCACCTGCTGCCTGGGCGAGACCTTCGATATTCATGGCGGCGGCAGTGACCTGGAGTTCCCGCACCACGAAAACGAAATCGCCCAGAGCGAAGCGGCCACCGGCAAGACCTACGCCAACGCCTGGATGCACTGCGGCATGATCCGCATCAATGGCGAGAAGATGTCCAAGTCCTTGAACAACTTCTTCACCATTCGCGACGTGCTGGAAAAGTACCATCCTGAGGTTGTGCGCTACCTGCTGGTGTCCAGCCACTACCGCAGCGCGATCAACTACTCGGAAGACAACCTCAAGGACGCCAAAGGCGCCCTGGAGCGTTTCTACCACGCGTTGAAAGGCCTGCCGAGCGTAGCGCCTGCCGGCGGCGAAGCCTTCGTGGCCCGCTTCACCGAAGTCATGAACGACGACTTCGGCACCCCGGAAGCCTGCGCGGTGCTGTTCGAGATGGTGCGCGAGATCAACCGCCTGCGCGAGAGCGATCTCGACGCAGCGGCAGGTTTGGCGGCGCGCCTGAAAGAACTGGCCAGCGTGCTCGGGGTTCTGCAAATGAAGCCTGAAGACTTCCTGCAAGCCGGCGCCGAAGGGCGTGTGGATGCGGCTGAGGTGGATGCGTTGATTCAGGCGCGTCTGACGGCGCGTGCCAACAAAGACTGGGCGGAATCCGACCGTATCCGCGACCAACTCACCGCCATGGGCGTGGTGTTGGAAGACGGGAAGGGTGGTACCACCTGGCGCTTGGCTGATCAGGCTTGATCGGTAAACGCTGAACAAAAAAAACGCCCCGACTGGTTCGGGGCGTTTTTTTTGCACATCACTTTAATTACCCACTCGATCAAACTGTGGGAGCAGGCAAGCCAGCTCCCACATTTAGACTTGGGCCGACATTAAGATCCCAGTCGGCTCCTATGCCGCCATCGCCGGCAAGCCAGCTCCTACAGGTGTGTGGTTTCAGGTATTTGCGATGGCGTAGCGGCTCTGCACAAAGCCGTTTGCCGATACCTCTGTGCCAAGATGGCGAAGCGCGTGCTCGCAGCCAATCATGCCGAACAACGCAATGCCTTGCCCCAGCAACACCGGGATTCGCGTGATGGTCAACTCGTCGATCAGGCCCGCCTCAAGAAACGCCTGGATCGTCTGCCCGCCGTCGATATACAGATGCTTCATGCCGCGCTCGGCCAACTGCTTGACCAGTGTGCCCACATCCGCCGCCAGCACTTCCACCTTGCCCTGTAGATGCGCGGGAATCTCCAGCGCCTGGCGAGACAGCGCGATGACCGGCAAACCCTCATAAGGCCACTCGGGAAAGGACAGGACTTTCTCCAACGTCTTGCGACCCATGACCAAGGCATCGACGCTGGCAATGAAGTGTTCATACGTCACGCCATTCAAGGTGGCGATTTCATATTCCGGGCGGTGAAGCCACTCGATGTCGCCGTCAGGCCGTGCAATGAAACCGTCAACGCTGGCTGCGATAAATACCGAACACTTGATTTCCATGGGGGGTGAATCTCCTTTTTCCTATTTGTTTTGACGTGCGCCCAATCGTAGCTTTAGATAACTTCCCGACCCGGCCCACGACGAAAATGGCAGTGATTAAAATGGATTGTATTTTCTGCAGCATCGTTAAAAAAACCTCCCCAGCCCACATCCTGTGGGAAGACGACCAGCACATGGCCTTCCTTTCGATCTTCCCCAATACCCCGGGTTTCAGCGTGGTAATCCCCAAACAGCATTACGGCAGCTATGCGTTTGCGCAGTCGGATGAAGTGTTGTCGGCGTTGATCGTGGCGACCAAGAAGACTGCGTTGCTGATCGACCGCGCGTTTCCCGATGTGGCGCGTACCGGGATGATGCTGGAAGGTTATGGCGTGGATCACCTGCACGCGAAGTTGTTTCCCATGCACGGCACCGGGTCGGACAGTGCGTTCAAACCGTTGAGTTCGAAGGTGGACAAGTTCTTCGAGGCCTATGAAGGCTATATCTCGTCCCATGACCATGCGCGGGCGGATGATGCCGGGTTGGCGGAGCTGGCGGCCAAAATCCGCTCCTTCGCCTAGCAAAATCCCACTGTAGGAGCCGGCTGCTGACCTCGGCCGGCACATCATCACCGGCCATGCGCTTGCGGAACAATGCCGTGCGTGCCAACAGCAACGTGGTCACCGGCACCGTGATCGACAACAAAATCGGGATCAACCACCCGTGCAACACGGGCCCGGACTTGAGCACCGAAAAATAGATAATCGACGCCAACGCCACGCACCAGGCACCCAGCGTCGAAGCCAATGCAGGCGGGTGCATACGCTGGAAAAAGTCTTTCATGCGCAGCAGCCCGATCGCGCCAATCAGCGCAAATACGCTGCTCAGCACCAGCAGCACCGCCACGATCACTTCCACCCATAACGTCATCATTCAATCACCTCGCCACGCAGCAGGAATTTCGCCAGGGCAAACGAGCCGACGAAGCCGAACAGCGCAATCAGCAGCGCCGCTTCAAAGTAGGTGTCACTGGCGTACCGAATGCCCAGGACCAGCATCATCAGCATCGCCAGGATGTACAGGTAGTCCAGTGCCAGTACCCGATCCTGGGCCGACGGGCCTTTGAACAGGCGGATCAGCGTCAGCACCATGGCCAGCGAGAACAGGAACAGGCTGAACAGGATCGCATTGGAGAGCAGGGCGCTCATTCGAAGATCTCCATCAGGGGCCGCTCGTAAGTGGACTTGAAGTGCTCGATAAAGGGCGCTTCCTCCTCAAGATCAAACACGTGCAAGAGCAGGATGCTGCGGTCCAGCGCCAGTTCCGACCAGATGGTGCCGGGCACCACGGTGGTGATCATCGACAGTGCAGCCAGGCCGTTGGGGTCGCGCAGGTCCAGCGGGATCTTGATAAAACGCGAGCGTGGCGGGCGCGAGCCGCACATCAGCACGCCCCAGGCCACTTGCAGGTTGGAGACGATCACATCGCGACCCACCAGGAAGAACAGGCGAATGATCACCCCGGGGCGGCGAATGCGGATCGGCAACGGTCGCAGCGGCGCCATCATCAGCGGCGCGAGAAACCCCAGCACCGCGCCCAGCAACAGGTTGCCCGGGCTCACGGACAGGTTCAACACCAGCCACAACAACCACAACGCCAACGACAACCACGGGGCAGGGAGCAGGCGCTTCATGGTTGCACCTCCAGCGCGGCGGCCTTGGCTTCAGGGCTCGGCACCGGGCGCGTTGCCATCACTGCCATCACGTAGTGTTCCGGGTTGTTCAGGCTGACGGCGGTGTCCTGGGTGTAGCGCATCAGCGGCTCCGCCTTGAACGTCAGCAGGATGCTCAGGCCGAGCAGGAAGAAGATCGGCACGCACTCGTAGCGCCGCAGCAGTGGCGAAGGGCGCTCTTCCGGGGTCCAGAAGCGCTGGATGCCCAGGCGCGCGAAGGCGATCAGCGAGGCCAGGCCGGAGAGGATCAACAGCGCCACCAGGCCCCACGCAGCAGGGCGGATCGGCGCATCGATGCTGACGCCCAGGCCCAGCGGGTTGACCAGTGCACTCAACAAACTGAGTTTGCCGATAAACCCGGACAGCGGCGGCATGCCGATGATCAGCAGGGCACAGGCGATAAAACTCAAGCCCAGGAACGCCATGGTCCAGGGAATCACCTGGCCGACCACGGCTTGCTGTTCATCGTCGAGGTTCACGCCGGGACGCGGGTGCAGGGACTCCATGGCCTTGGGCAGCGCGTCGATTTCTTCATCCAGCGGCAAGTCGTTGGCCGAGCGCGAACGCTCGATCAACTCGGCCAGCAGGAACAGCGCGCTCAAGGCAAGCGTCGAGCTGACCAGGTAAAACAGCGCGCCAGCGGTCAAGCTTGGCTGAGCAAAGCCGACGGCCGACAGCAGAATCCCCGCCGACACCAGAATGCTCAAGCTGGCCATGCGCTCCAGCCGCTGCGCCGCCACCATCGCCAAGCCGGCGCAGATGATGGTTGCCATGCCGCCGTACACCAGCCAGTCGCCACCAAACAGCGCTGAGGCACCGGCCTGGCCAGAGAACAGCAGGGTCCACAGGCGCAGCACGGTGTACACGCCGACCTTGGTCATGATCGCGAACATCGCCGCCACCGGCGCACTCGCCGAAGAATAGGCGGGTGCCAGCCAGAAGTTCAGCGGCCACATGCCGGCCTTGGCCAGGAAGGCCGTCGCGAGGATCGCCGCCCCTGCGTGCAACAAACCGCGATCAGCTTCCGGCACCAACGGGATTTTCAATGCCAGGTCAGCAAAGTTCAGCGTGCCGGTGACGCCGTAGATCATCGCCGCGCCAATCAGGAACAGCGACGACGCCAGCAGGTTGATCGCGATGTAATGCAGCCCCGCCGACACCCGCGCCCGGCCCGAGCCGTGCAGCATCAAACCGTAGGACGCTGCCAGCAGCACCTCGAAGAACACGAACAGGTTGAACAGGTCGGCGGTGAGGAAGGCGCCGTACAAGCCCATCATCTGCACCTGGAACAACGCGTGGAAGCTGGTGCCCGCGCGGTCCCAGCGGGCCATGGCGAACAGCAGCGCGCTCACGCCGATAATGCCGGTGAGCACCAGCATCAGCGCCGACAGTTGGTCCACCACCAACACGATGCCGAACGGCACCTGCCAGTTGCCCGGCAGGTACACGCCAATCGAGCCGGGGCCGCCTTTTTGCGTCCAGTACAGCAGCAGGATCGCAATGCCCAGCCCGATGATGCTGGAGACCAGGTTGATCTGTGCTTTCAGCGGGCGGCGTTTTTCGCCCAGCATCAGCATCAGCGCGGCGGTCATCAGCGGCAGCAGGATCGGCGCGACGATCAGTTGATTCATCCACGTCATTCCTTGGGCTCCCGGCCGTCCACATGGTCCGTGCCGGTCAGGCCTCGGGAGGCGAGCAGCACCACCAGGAACAAGGCGGTCATGGCGAAGCTGATCACGATGGCCGTGAGCACCAGCGCCTGGGGCAGGGGGTCGGTGTAGTTGAGCAGGTCTTGCGGCACGCCGTCCTTGATGATCGGCTCCTTGCCGATGAACAGGCTGCCCATGCTGAAGATGAACAGGTTCACCCCATACGACAACAGGCACAGGCCCATCACCACCTGGAAGGTCCGTGGGCGCAGGATCAACCACACGCCGGAGGCCGCCAGGACCCCAATGGCAATTGCGATGACTTCTTCCATCAGGCGGCTCCTTCTGTGGCGGCCACGGCTTTGGCCTGGTTGCTCGGTTTGTGCGCGCGCACCGACTGGTGGCCGAGGGCGGTGAGCATCAACAGCGTCGAGCCGACCACCATCGCGTACACGCCGACGTCGAAGAACAGCGCGCTGGCGATATGGATATCACCCAGCAGCGGCAGGCTGAAATGCCAGGTGTGGGTGGTGAGGAACGGGTAACCTGCCAACAACGCGCCGAGCCCGGTGAGGGTTGCAGACAGCAGGCCGAAGCCCATCCAGCGCATCGGCCGCAGGCTCATCTGCGCCTCGACCCACTGCGTGCCGGCGACCATGTATTGCAGGATGAACGCCACCGACATCACAAGGCCGGCGACAAACCCGCCGCCCGGTTGGTTGTGGCCGCGCATGAACAGGTAGAACGACACCACCAGCGCAATCGGCAGCAGCAGGCGCACCAGCACCGCTGGCACCATCATGAAGCCCAGCGCGGTGTCGCTGGCCTGGCGCGGGTTGACCAGGTCGGTGGCCACGTCCGGTGCCAGCTGACGCTGTTGTGGCGGCAACTCCATGCTCTCTTTGGATGGACGGAATCGTCGTAGCAGCGCATAGACCGTCAGCGCCACGGCGCCGAGCACGGTGATTTCGCCGAGGGTGTCGAAGCCCCGGAAGTCCACCAGCATCACGTTCACCACATTGCTGCCGCCGCCTTCGGGCAGGGCGCGGCTTAAGTAGAACGAAGAAATGTCGTTGGGGGTCTGGCGCGTCAGCATCGCGTAGGACAGCAACGCCATGCCGCCACCGACCACGGTGGACAGCAGGAAGTCGCGCAGGCGGCGGATGCGTGCCTTGCGCAAGGAGCTGGGCAGTGGCGAGACCTCTTCGATCCGCCGTGGTAGCCAGCGCAGGCCGAGCAGGATCAGCACAGTAGTGACCACTTCCACCACTAATTGGGTCAGCGCCAGGTCCGGCGCCGAGAACCACACGAAGGTCACGCAGGTCATCATGCCGCACACGCTGACCATGGTCAGGGCTGCCAGCCGGTGGTACTTGGCTTGCCAGGCGGCGCCGAGGGCACAGGCGATTGCCAGCAGCCACAGGGTGACGAACACGATGGAGCCCGGGATTTTCGGGCGGTCGCCCCAGCTGAGGCCGCTGTTGAGCATCGGGATCATGCCGCCGACCACCGCCACCAGCACCAGCAGGAACAGCTGGGTCTGCAGGCGCTTGGTGCTGATGCGTTTCTCGATCTTGCGCACGCCGCGCATCATCACCACCAGGCAACGCTCGAACATGCGCTTGCCGTTGAAGTAGCTGATGATCGGCGGGTATTTGAAGCGGCCGCGCTTGAGTTGCTTGCGCAGCACCAGGTACAGCACCACGCCGCAACTCATGGCCACCAGGCTCATGATCATCGGCGCATTCCAGCCGTGCCAGATCGCCAGGCTGTAGTCCGGCAGCACCCCGCCGACCACCGGCAAGGCCGCAGCGGCGAGGATCGAGCCCACCACCTGGGCCGGGAAGATCCCCACCAGCAGGCAGGTGAACACCAGCAGTTCAACCGGCGCGCGCATCCAGCGTGGCGGTTCGTGCGGCGTGTGGGGCAGGTTGGTGGCGGTGGGGCCGAAGAACACATCGACGGTAAAGCGCAGGGCATACACCACGCTGAACGTGCCCGCGATGGTGGCGATCACCGGCAGGGCGAACTCCACCCAGGCGGTCGAGGAGATAAACACGGTCTCGGCGAAGAACATCTCTTTGGACAGGAAACCGTTGAGCAACGGCACCCCGGCCATGGACGCACTGGCAACCATCGCCAGCGTGGCGGTGAACGGGATCAGCCGGACCAGGCCGCTGAGCTTGCGGATATCCCGGGTGCCGCTTTCATGGTCAATGATGCCTGCGGCCATGAACAACGAAGCCTTGAAGGTGGCGTGATTGAGGATGTGGAATACCGCCGCGACGGCAGCCAGCGGGCTGTTGAGGCCCAGCAGCAAGGTGATCAAGCCGAGGTGGCTGATGGTGGAATAGGCCAGCAGGCCCTTGAGGTCGTTCTGGAAGATGGCGCAGTAAGCGCCGAGGAGCAGGGTGAGCGCGCCGGCACCGCCGACGATGTAGAACCATTCTTCGCTGCCGGACAGCGACGGCCACAGGCGGGCCAGCAGGAACACGCCGGCCTTCACCATCGTCGCCGAATGCAGGTACGCCGACACCGGCGTGGGGGCCGCCATCGCGTGGGGCAGCCAGAAGTGGAAGGGGAACTGCGCGCTTTTGCTCAACGCGCCGATCAACACCAGGGCCAGCATCACCGGGTACAGCGAATGTGCGCGAATCTGATCGCCCGCCGCCAGCACCTGGTCCAGGTCATAGCTGCCAACGATATGCCCCAGCAGCATCACGCCCGCCAGCAGGCACAAGCCGCCCGCGCCGGTGACCATCAACGCCATATAGGCGCCACGCCGTGCATCGGCGCGGTGGTGCCAGTAGCCGATCAGCAGGAACGAGAACAGGCTGGTCAGTTCCCAGAAGAACACGATCTGGATCAGGTTGCCGGAAATCACCAGGCCAAGCATGGCGCCCATGAACGCCAGGAAAAACGCGAAGAAACGCGGCACCGGGTCGTCCGGCGACATGTAGTAGCGCGCATACAGCGACACCAGCGTGCCGATGCCGAGCACCAGCATCGAGAACAGCCAGGCAAACCCGTCCATGCGCAACACGAAGTTCAGCCCGAGGCTGGGCAACCACATGAATTCTTCGCGGATCACGCCACCGTGGGCGATCTGGGGGTAGAGCAGGGCGACTTGAATGGTGCCGACCAGGGCCACAAGGCCGGCCAACAGGGATTCGGTGTTACGTGCATTGTGCGGCAGCATGGCCGCCAGACAGCTGCCAATGAACGGCAGAAGCAGTAGAACTATCAGGGACATAGGCTTCTAATCTGCGGGAGTTTGGGATGCATCATACGTGCCGCTTTCACGATCACCAAACGGCAACATGTGGCAGGATCCTACAAGGTAGGCCGAAAATGCCTACTTGGCACTGTTGCACCGGCGTCAATATTGAAATGCGATCCCTGTGGGAGCCGGGCTTGCCCGCGATGGCGGCCATCCAGCCAACCCGGTTCTATCAGGTGTAAATCAGTCAAATGTGGGAGCTGGCTTGCCTGCGATAGCGGTATGTCTGTGTACATATCCGTTCCTGCGGTAACGGCCACTTATGGTTCCGCTCTTACAGCGGGTCACTTTTGGAAGGACCCAAAAGTAACCAAAAGGTCCTCGCCCCACCACTCGGCACCTCGCCTAGGCTCGGTGTACCCTCTCTCCGGCTTGAATCCGTGGGCCGCCGTCATGGGCCATCCTTGGCCCAGGACGGCTAACCCGGCGTCCTGCCGGGTTAGCCACGGATTCAAGCCTGCATTCGGCCAGCGTGGTTGACGGGGCGCCTTGGATCAAGATCAAAAGCAAAGCAGATCAAAAGCCGGGGTGGTCGGTGGGCATCAACCTATTCGTTCCTGCTCCAACGCATCCTCTCGCTCTGCCGCCCTCTGCCCCTTGGTCTTCATCTCGCTCACAATCACCGCCGCCACAATCAACGCTGCCCCCAGCATTGCAATCGGCGGGAAGCGCTCACCGGCAATTCGCCCAACCACGCCTGCCCACACGGGCTCACCGGCATAGATCAACGTGGCGCGTGTCGGCGAAACGCTTTGCTGCGCCCAGTTCATTGCGACCTGGATCACCGCGCTGGTCAGGCCCAACCCCACTGCGCTGAACAGCAGCAACCATGAGAACCCCGGCAGCGCTTCGCCCATCGGCACCACCATCATGAAGGACAGCACCGAGGCGGTGGCGAGTTGCACCACGGTCACCCGGCGCACGTCCACTTGGCCGGCAAAGGCGCCGATCAGGATGATTTCAGCGGCAATCGCCACCGCGCCGATCAGCGTGGCGATTTCGCCCGGGCTGAAATTCAGCGATGCGCCCGCCGGCCCGGTCAGCAGCATCAAGCCGGTAAACGCCAGCATGATGCCAATGCTCGGCATCAAGCCCGGGCGACGACCCAGCACCAACCATTGCAGCAACGGTACGAATGGCACATATAAAGCGGTGATAAACGCCGACTGGCTGCTGAGGATCGTCTGCAAACCGATGGTCTGCAGCCCGTAGCCAAACATGATAGCCACGCCGATAAATACACCGGCCTTCAATTCGAACAAGGTCAGGTCGCGCAGGGTGCGCAAGGAAAAGAAGCCCACCACGATGGCGGCCGCGGCAAATCGCAGGCCCACGAAAAACATCGGGCCGCTGACGGTCATCGCGTGCTGCACCAGCAAAAACGTGCCGCCCCAGATCATGGTGATCACCACCAGGATGCATTCGGCTTTACTGAAACGGTTGAAACGGGGTGAGGCGTTCGGGGTGGTCATGGCGGCTCGGTCTTGCAAGGGAAAGGCACGGACCGCACAATGCGCCGCACGCTGGGCAGTATACTGCGCACACCCACCCATTGAGCAATATAGTGCACAAAGAAAATCCACAACGGGCCTCGGTCCTGCAGCACGTCAGCCAGAACGTTCGTCGCCTGCGCCATGCCGCCGACTTGAGCCAGACCGCGCTTTCGGAAAAGTCCGGGGTCAGCCGGCGCATGCTGGTGGCCATCGAGGCGGGGGAGAAGAACGTCAGCCTGTCCACCCTCGACCGTGTGGCCGAAGCGCTGGACGTGGCATTCAGCGACCTGATCCAGGCGCCGGACGCCCCCGACCACAGCCGCATCAACGAGCTGGCCTGGGCCGGTGAAATTCCAGGCAGCAAGGCGGTGTTGCTGGCCAAGGCCACGGCGCGGCGCGAGGTTGAGTTGTGGGAGATGCAGCTGGAGCCGGGCGATCGCTACAGCCCAGATCCCGATCCGGATGGCTGGAGCGTGCAATTGTTTGTGTTCGAAGGCTGCCTCACCTTGTTGGTGGGCGAGGAAGACAAGCGCGTCGCCGCCGGTGAGTTCTACATGTTCGCCAGCCGTCACGTGCATGGCTATCGCAACGACGGCGACGTGCCGGTGCGGTTTGTGCGCAACGTGGTGATCTAACTGTTCGCCCGGCAACAGTGGATGGACACTTTGCTGGTTTGAAACGCCACCCCAACACCTGATTAGCCAGCAACTGGCTGATTTTATTGGGTATTAAATTCAGGCACGACTCCTGCAATCCCTCCGATATCCCATCGGAGCCTGGAGTCGGCCCATGTCAGCCCACCCTCAACACCCTGCCCATATCATCCGCTCGGACGCGGAAGCCATCGAGGTCGCCAAGCGGCTGGCCGCACGTTTTGCCGTCGACGCCAGCGTGCGCGACCGCGAGCGGCGCCTGCCGGTGGCCGAGCTTGATGAGTTCTCTGCCAGCGGCTTGTGGGGCATCACTATTCCCAAGGCCTACGGCGGCGCCGAGGTGTCCTATGTGACGGTGGCCGAGGTGATCAAGTTGATCTCCGCTGCCGACCCCTCTCTGGGGCAGATTCCGCAGAACCACCTGGGCGTGGTGGACATCCTGCTGCAAACGGCCACGGAGGAACAAAAGCAGTATTACTTCGGCAAAGTCCTGCAAGGCTATCGCTTCGGTAACGCCTTCTCCGAGGCCAAGAGCAAAAACGCTGGCACCTTTGACACGCAGATCCGCTTCCACGGCGACACCGCGCAAATCAATGGCGAGAAGTTCTACTGCACCGGCGCGCTGTTCGCTCATTTGGTGCCCACGGTCGGCAACAATGAACACGGCCAGGCCTTCATTGCCTTTGTCGAGCGCGACGCCCAGGGCTTGAACGTGATCGACAGCTGGGACGGCTTCGGTCAGCGCACCACCGCCAGCGGCGGCGTAACCCTCGACGGTGTCACGGTGCCGCGCAGCGCGGTGATACCGGCCCACCTGGCCTTCGATCAGCCGACGGCCAACGGCCCGATTTCACAGATTATCCAGGCAGCGGTGGATACCGGCATCGCCGTCGGTGCCCTCGAACACGCCAAGCTCTACGCCCGCCAGGCGCGGCCCTGGATAGACAGCCAACAGGATCACGGTTGGCAAGACCCGTTCACCATTGCCGCCATCGGCGACCTGCAATGGCGCGTACATGGCACCGAAGCCATCCTCGCCAAAGCCGGCCTGGCCGTAGACCGCGCCCTCGCCGAGCCGAGCGAAGACAGCGTGGCGCATGCCTCGTTAGTGGTCGCCCAGGCCAAGGTGCTGTCGGCCGAAACCGCGTTGCTCGCCAGCAGCAAACTCTTCGAGCTGGCCGGCACGCGCTCGGTGACCGGCAAACATAACCTCGACCGTTTCTGGCGCAACGCCCGCACCCACACCCTGCACGACCCAGCGCGCTGGAAATACCACCTGATCGGCAACTTCGTGCTTAACGGCGTGAAGCCTGCGCGCCATGCCTGGAACTGAGGACTACCTATGACCGCATTGAACCTTGCGCGCCAGTTGCTGGACAGCACCCGCCGCCACGTTGAAAAAAGCGACGACCCCTACGTGATCAGCCGTTTTGGCGATTTGCAGATCCGCGTCGACGTGGCCGCCGCGTTGCTGGAACGCGCCGAAACCCACCCTAGCCCTGTCGCCGCGACCGAAGCGCAGATCGCTGCCGCCGAGGCGCTCATCGCCGCGAGCAACGCCGAATTCGAATTGACCGGCCAACGCACCGAACTGCCGTCGACCCTTGATGATCCCCTGCGTGCCAAATACCAGATCGTCGGCAACTACCACCTCAACGGAGTGCTTTAATGGCCCGTGAAATTCGCTTGAATGCCTTCGACATGAACTGCGTCGGCCACCAATCCCCCGGCCTGTGGGCGCACCCCCGTGATCGCTCGTGGCAGTACAAGGACCTGGAATACTGGACCGACCTGGCCAAGATCCTCGAGCGCGGCAAGTTTGACGGCCTGTTCATCGCCGACGTGCTCGGCATCTACGACGTGTACAACGGCAATGGCGACGCGGCGATTCGCCAGGCGGCGCAGGTGCCGGTCAATGACCCGCTGTCGCTGATCGCGCCGATGGCGCTGGTCACCGAGCACTTGGGCTTCGGCCTGACCGCTTCGCTGTCGTTCGAACATCCGTACCCGTTTGCACGTCGTCTCTCGACCCTCGATCACCTGACCAAGGGCCGCATCGGCTGGAATATCGTCACGTCTTACCTGGAAAGCGGCGCCAAGAACCTTGGCCAGAAAGCCCAGACCGAACACGACGCGCGCTACGACTACGCCGAGGAGTATCTGGAGGTTTGCTACAAACTCTGGGAAGGCAGCTGGGAGGAGGGCGCGGTGTTGCGTGACCGCGAACGGCAGATTTTCAGCGACCCGAGCAAGATCCATGAGATCCGCCATGTCGGCAAACACTTCCAGGTGCCTGGCATCCACCTGTGCGAGCCATCGCCCCAGCGCACGCCGGTGCTCTACCAGGCCGGGGCGTCCAGCCGTGGCAAGCAGTTCGCGGCCGAACAGGCCGAATGCGTGTTCGTTGCCGCGCCGTCCAAGGTGCTGCTGAAAAAGACTGTCGCCGACATCCGCCGCCGCGCGGCCGAGGCCGGGCGTGATCCGAAGAAAATCCTGATCTTCAACCTGCAGACGGTGATCGTTGGCGAGACCGACGCCAAGGCCAAGGCCAAGTTCGAGGAATACAAATCCTACGTCAGCTACGAAGGCGCGATGGCGCTGATCTCCGGCTGGACCGGCATCGACTTCAGCCAGTTCAAGCCCGACGAGCCGCTCAAACATGTGCACACCAACGCCATTCAATCGGCGGTGGAAGCCTTCTCCACGGCGGACCCGAACAAGGTCTGGACGCCGAACGAACTGGCCGATTGGGTCGGCATCGGCGGCTTTGGCCCGCTGTTCGTGGGCGGCCCTGAGACCGTGGCGGACCTGTTGCAGGAGTGGGTGGAAGACACTGACGTGGACGGCTTCAACCTGGCCTACGCGCTGACCCACGAGACCTTCATCGACGCCGTGGACTTGCTGGTGCCGGAGTTGCAGAAGCGTGGCGTGTACAAGACCGAGTACGCCCAGGGCACCTTGCGCGAAAAGCTGTTTGGCGACGGTGCCCGGCTGGGCGCGAACCACCCCGGCGCCGGCTACCGCGACCTCAAGGCCCACTCAATCTAACTGAAACACCCCAACCAATGTAGGAGCCGGCTTGCCGGCGATAGCGGTGGGTCAGGCAGAAATGCATTAACTGACAGTCCGCCATCGCCGGCAAGCCGGCTCCTACAGTTGATCTTCATTGTTTGATCGATTTTAGCCAGCGGACCACCGCACGCTTAACCCTAAATAGGAGTACTCCCTATGAGCGTGCACGAACTCAAACGGCCGCTGGTGCTGGAATGGCCCGCAGAACTGCTCGGCCACCTGCCCAAGGCCCTGGAACAATTGCACCACTGGGCGCAGATCACGCCGTTGCACACGGCCCTGCGCCATAAGCGCCAGGGCCAGTGGTACGCCTGGCGCTGGATCGACGCTCTGCGCGATGTCGAGCGCCTGGCCGATGGCTTGCGCCAGCAGGGTTTCGGCGAGCAATCGCGCCTGGCCCTGAGCGGTGCGTTCGAACCCAACCTGTTGCTGTTGGCCCTGGCCGCCCAATCCATCGGCGGGCAGGTGCTGACCCTGGCGGACAACCTGGAACCCGATGCGCTGCAACAGCACCTGTGGCGCATTCACCCCACCCATTCTTTCACCCAAAACCGCCAGCAGATAAAGCATTGGCAGTCTGCCAACCTGCTGGATTTCGCCCAACTGCTGGGCCCGGTGGACCCTGCCCAGCACCTCGCCCGCTGGTGGCAACCCACCGGTGAAACCGCGTTGTGGAGCGAGGAGGGTACCCATTGGCAGGGCGGCCTGGCGGTGTTGCTGGAGCAATGGCTCAACAGCGGTCACGGCCTGGCGTTCCCGGAGAGCCTGGCCTCGGCGCAACGCGATCGCCGCGAAGTCGCCCCCACTGGCCTGCTGTTGTCTGCCGCGCGCTTGCAGCACCTGGCCGATGAAATCGAACACCGCCTGGCCCCCCACGGCACCTGGCGCCGGCGCCTGTGCGACTGGGCCATCGCCCACCCGCAAAGCGGCCTGCGCCGGCTGCTGAAAAACCGCGTGCGCAAGCTGCTTGGTTTCCAGCGCCTGGCCTATATCTGGCAACCCCTCAAAACCACCCCCGAGCCCGCCTGGCTGGCCGAATTCAAACGGGACATCGCATGAGCCAAGCCATCCTCCAGGTGCGGGATATCTCGCTGTCGTTCAAAGGGGTCAAGGCGATTAATGCCTTGTCCTTCGAGGTCGCACGCGGGGAAATCTGCGCGCTGATCGGGCCCAACGGCGCGGGCAAAAGCTCGCTGCTCAATGTGCTCAACGGCGTGTACCGCTTTGACGCTGGCCAGATCGTGTTCGAAGACCAGCGCTTCCACCGCATCGACCCGCTGGGTGCAGCGCGCCGGGGCATCGGCCGCACGTTCCAGAACAACGCGCTGTTCAAGAAGATGAGCGTGATCGACAACATTCTCACTGGCCTGTCGCGGCATACGCGCAGCACCTTCATCGAACAGGCCCTGGGCCTGCCTCGCGCACGTCGTGAGGCCGAAGCCTTCCGCCTGCGCGCCCAGGGCATCCTCGAATTCCTTGAACTGCAAGCCCACCGCGACGTGCTGGTGGGCAACCTGTCTTACGGCCTGCAAAAACGTGTGGAGTTGGGCCGGGCGCTGATCGCCGGGCCCAGCCTGTTGCTGCTGGATGAGCCGATGGCCGGGATGAATGCCGAAGAGAAACAGGAAATGGCGCGTTTCGTCGCCGACGTGAACCGCGACCTCGGCACCACCGTGGTGTTGATCGAACACGACATGGGCGTGGTGATGGGCATGTCCGACCACGTGGTGGTGCTCGACTACGGGCGCAAGGTCGGCGACGGCACGCCCGCCGACGTCCAGGCCAACCCCGAGGTGATCGCAGCTTACCTGGGGGCGGTGCACCCATGACCTTCTTCTTTGAAACCCTGCTCGGCGGCTTGCTCGCGGGCACTATGTACTCGCTGGTCGCCATCGGCTTTGTGCTGATCTACAAGGCCAGCGGCGTGTTCAATTTTGCCCAGGGCTCGATGCTGCTGTTCGCGGCCCTGACCTTTGTCAGCCTGCATGATCAAGGTGTGCCGTTTGCCCTGGCGTTGCTGCTGACCGTGATCGTGATGATCGTCGGCGCCTTGCTGATCGAGCGCCTGGTGTTGCGGCCGTTGGTGAACCGCTCGCAGATCACCTTGTTCATGGCCACGCTCGGTCTGTCGTTCATCATCGAAGGCCTCGCCCAGGGCTTGATGGGCTCGCAGGTACGCGCCCTGGACCTGGGCATCGACGATGTGCCGTTGTTTGTCGGCCCGCTGATGCTCAGCCAGTTCGACCTGATTGCGGCCGCCGCTGCCGTGGTGCTGGTGACGGTACTGGCGCTGCTGTTCAACAAGACCCGCATCGGTGTGTCGCTGCGCGCTGTGGCGGATGACACCACGGCGGCGCTGTCCATCGGCATCAACCTCAACCGCATCTGGCAGATCGTCTGGGCCGTGGCTGGCATCGTCGGGCTGGTGGCCGGTTTGCTCTGGGGCGCGCGCCAGGGCGTGCAGTTTTCGTTGTCGCTGGTGGTGCTCAAGGCCTTGCCGGTGCTGATCATCGGCGGTTTCACCTCGATTGGCGGGGCGATTGTCGGCGGGTTGATCGTCGGTGCGGCGGAGAACCTCGCCGAGGTGTACATCGGCCCGCTGATCGGTGGCGGCATCACGCCGTGGTTCGCCTACGTGCTGGCCCTGGCCTTCCTGTACATCCGTCCCGCTGGCCTGTTCGGCGAGCGTGCTATCGAGCGAGTCTGAAACCATGTCGATCCCTGTTGTTCAAGAAACCGCGCCGTTGCTGCTGATCCAGCGGCGCGTGCCCTGGAGCCTGATTGGCCTATTGGTGCTGGCGTTTGCCGTGGTGCCGTTGTGGGGCAATGACTATTGGCTCAATGCGATCCTCATCCCGTTCCTGGTGTTGTCCCTGGCTGGGTTGGGGCTGAACCTGCTGACCGGCTACACCGGGCAAACCTCAGTGGGCGCTGCCGGCTTCATGGCGGTCGGCGCGTTTGCCACCTACGGGTTCTTGCTGCGCCTGCCGGAGCTGGGCTTGCCGCTGGCGCTGCTCGGTGGCGGGATCATCAGTGCGCTGGTCGGGCTGTTGTTCGGCTTGCCCAGCTCGCGCATCAAGGGCTTCTACTTGATGGTCACCACCCTGGCCGCACAATTTTTCCTGGAGTGGCTGTTCGTCAAATTCCCCTGGTTCTACAACTACGGCTCGTCGGGCACCATTTCCGCACCGAAACTCTCGTTGTTCGGCCAGGACCTCAACACGCCGCTGGGCCGCTACCTGCTGACCCTGGTCACCGTGCTGGTGCTGACGTGGACCGCCGTCAACCTGGTGCGCAGCCAGGTGGGGCGCAACTGGATGGCGATTCGCGACATGGACACCGCCGCCGCCGTGGTCGGCATTCCGGTCGCGCGCTACAAGCGCCTGGCGTTTGCGGTCAGCTCGTTCTACCTGGGTATCGCCGGCGCGCTGTGGGCCTTTGCCTACCTGGGCACGGCCAGCGCCAGCAGCTTTGATATCAACCGGTCGTTCCAGATCCTGTTCATCATCATTATCGGCGGCATGGGCAGCATCGCTGGCAACTTTGTCGGCGCGGCCTTCATCAGTTTGCTGCCGATCTTTCTCAGCCATGCCGGGCAGGCGCTGTTCGGCGGTTCGGTGGACGCGGGACAGTTGCAGAACCTGCAGAAAATCATTTTTGGCGTGTTGATCATCGTGTTCCTGATTAGGGAACCCGAGGGCTTGATTCGCCTGTTGCACAACCTGCGTGACCGTGTGCGGCAGTGGCCGCTGCGTTTCTAACATCCTAAGAGAATCTTCCATGCGTGCATCCTTGAAACGATCCCTGGTCGGCGCGGCCTTTGCGCTGGCGGCATTGGCCGGCGCTGTGCCCCAGGCCGTGGCGTCGGCCGACCAGCAATTCATTCCCCTGGCCACCTACCGCGTCGGCGCCTACGCCTCAAGCGGTGTGCAGGTGTGGGCCGGCATGATCGACTACCTGCGCTACATCAACGAAGTCGAAGGCGGCATCAACGGCGTGAAACTGGTGTGGCAGGAATGCGAGACCGAGTGGACGGCAGAGAAGGGCATCGAGTGCTATGAGCGCTTCAAGAATGGCCTGGATGGCGCGCCGGTCGCGGTGTACCAACCCAACGGTGCCCCGGCTGCCTATGCCTTGAGTGAGCGGGCCGAAGTGGACAAGATCCCGCTGATCACCCTCGGCTATGGCCGCACCGAAGCCACCGACGGCACGGTGTTCCCCTACAACTTCCCGGTGATGCTGACCTTCTACAGCGAGGCCTCGACGCTGGTGAACTACATCGCCCAGCGCGAGGGCGGTTTCGACAAGCTCAAGGGCAAGAAGATCGCCACGGTCTACCACGACTCGGCCTACGGTCGTGAAACCCTCGGCCCGCTGAAATTACTGGCCGAGAAATACGGTTTCGAGAACATCCAGATTCCGGTGGCCGACCCGGGCAACGAGCAGTCCGCACAATGGCGCCAGGTACGCCAGGCCAATCCGGACTGGGTGTTCCTGCGCACCTGGGGCGTGTCCACCCCGGTGGCGGTGAAGACCGCGGCGCGTTTCGGCTTCCCGGTGGACCACATCATCGGCGATATCTGGGCCAGTTCCAGCGAAGACGTATTGCCCGCAGGCGCCGCCGCCAAAGGCTACCTGGCACTCACGCCGTACCCGGCCGGTGCCGACTTCGAGATCCACAAGCGCCTCAAGCAATACATCCTCGACAAGGGCCACAGCGACCTCAAGGACCTGAAAAACTTCGGCAGCGTCTACTACAACTCCGGCCTGGTGAACGCGGCCGTGGCGGTGGAAGCGATCCGCACCGCCCAGGCCAAGTTCGGCAAGCGCCCGCTCAACGGCGAAGAAGGCCGTTGGGGTCTGGAACACTTGAATATCGACGACGCACGTCTCAAGGCCATGGGCTACTTCGGCCTGATGCAGAACCTCAAGCTGTCGTGCCGCGACCACGAAGGCGGTGGTTCAGCGCGGGTGCAACAGTGGGACGGCGCCAACTGGACGCTGATCAGCGACTGGATCGCCGCCGACCGCGCGTTGCTGCGCCCGCTGATTGATGAAAAGTCCGCCGCGTTCGCCAAGGAAAAAGGCCTGACGCCGCGCACCTGTACCGGGGATGAATAAGCCATGAGCCAGCCCGCCATTGAGCCTGGGAGCCCGTCGCTGCTGACGGTCAACGATATCGAAGTGATCTACGACGGCGCGATCCTCGCGGTGGCCGGGGTGTCGCTGCAGGTGCCCAAGGGCGCGATTGTCGCGGTGCTGGGGGCCAATGGCGCGGGCAAGAGCACCACGCTCAAGGCGATCTCGGGGCTGGTACGCGCCGAGCGGGCCGAGGTCAGCCGAGGTTCCATCGAATACGCCGGCACCGACCTCGCCGGCATCGATCCCAGCCAGCGCGTGCGCCAGGGCATGGTCCACGTGTTGGAAGGCCGCCATGTATTCGGCCAACTCACCGTGGAAGACAACCTGCGCAGCGGCGGCTTTGTGCGGCGCCTGAGCCGCAAGGCCATGGAGCAGGACCTGGAGCGCATTTACAGCTGGTTCCCCCGGCTCAAGACCAAGCGCCACACCCGGGCCGGGCTGACCTCCGGTGGCGAGCAACAGATGGTCGCCATTGGCCGAGCCTTGATGACGCGCCCGACGTTGGTACTGCTCGACGAGCCGTCCATGGGGTTGGCGCCTATGATTGTGCAGGAGATTTTCGAGATCATCGCGCAGCTCAATCGCGAGCAGCAGGTGAGCTTTTTGATCGCCGAACAGAACATCAACGTCGCGCTCACCTATGCGACCCATGGCTACGTGCTGGATACTGGGCGGGTGGCCTTGAGTGGCAGCGCGGCCGAACTGCTGGCGCGGGGCGATTTGCACACCATTTATCTGGGTAAACAGTAAGGGCGAATTTGCATGACTGAATCCATCCGCAACGCTGATGTCCTGATCATCGGCGGCGGGCTGAGCGGCACGATGCTGGCGGTGCAACTGCTGCGCCTGCCCGGCCAACGCCAGATCCTGGTGATCGAGCCGCGTGCCGAACTCGGCCGTGGCGAGGCCTACAGCGCCGTCGAGCTGGGTCACACCCTGAACGGCAATGCGGCGCGCATGAGCGTTGACCCGGACAATGCCGACGACCTGACCCAATGGCTCACCGACTACATCGGCGCCGGTGGCTGGCCGGAGTCGGACCAGCAGCACGTGCCCATCTGTGAACTGTTCCCGCCACGCGGGATTTTCGGCTTGTACGCGCAGCAACGCCTGAGCGAGGCCAGGGCGCTGTCGGCGTCGACGGTCGAGCATGTGCGCGGGGAAGTGGTCGACCTGCAAGTGGATCAAGCCTCTACGTTGCTGACGCTGGACAACGGCCAGCAATTGCGCGGCAACTATGCCGTGTTGGCCACCGGGATGTTCCCGGCGGCGCGCACGCCACAAACCGAGTCAAGCGGCTTGAACGCGGCGTCGGTTGACCCCTGGGACGTCAAGGCCATGCGCCAGATCGACCCGCAGGCGCCGGTGCTGATCATCGGTTCGGGGCTGACCATGGTGGACGCCGTGGTCTCGTTGGAGCAGGCCGGGCACCGTGGGCCGATCGAGGTGTTCTCGCGTCATGGGCTACTGCCCCACGTGCGCCGGCAACCGCCGAGCTGGGTGGATTTTCTCGCCGAAGATCACCGCCTGCGCAGCCCGCTGCAATTGCTGCGCGAGGTGCGCCGCCAGTGCCGCATCGCGATGGCCCAGGGCATCGATTGGCAAGCGCCGTTGGACACGGTGCGGGCGCATATCGCTCGCTTGTGGAGCCAGGCCAGCGAACCTGAAAAACGCCAGTTCGTGCGCCATGTGCGGCCGTGGTGGGAAAGCCATCACCACCGTTCGCCGCCGTTGAGCGCGCAACTGGTGGCGCGCTTGCATGGGGAAGGGCGCCTGCGCATTCAGGCGGCGTCGTACAAAGGGCTGGAAGTGTCGGCCAGTGGCGTGACCATTCGCTTGCGCTATCGGGGCGAGCAAGCTGTGACCCAGGTGTCGGGCGCGGCGTTGATCAACTCCAGCGGCATCGAATACGACTGGCGTCGCGTGGCCCGGCCGTTGCCGCAGCAGTTGCTCAAGCGTGGGCTGATCAAGCCAGGGCCATTGGCGTTGGGGATCGCGGCGGATAAGTCAGGTGCTGTGGTGGATGCGCAGGGGCAGGTCAGCCAGCGCTTGTTCGCCATGGGCCCACCGCTGCGTGGCCTGTGGTGGGAAAGCACGGCGGTCACCGATGTGGCGCTGCAAGCCAAAGCCCTGGCCGCAAGGCTGACACAACTCTAAATGTGGGAGCTGGCTTGCCTGCGATAGCGCTGGGTCAGTCACTATCGCATTAACTGATAGTCCGCTATCGCAGGCAAGCCAGCTCCCACAGAGGAAGGGTGGGTTAGCTTCCGGTCTTTACGAAGCCGGGTTTGAGGCCGAACACTTCCACGCCTTGTGGCGTGGACTGCCCGGTGGTGACTTTCACCCGCTCAACCGGCTTATCCATCGCCTCCCGGTACTCCACCTCACCCCCGCTGATCGCTTGCGCCGGCACCACAATCGCCTGCTCATTGTTGTAGGTCACAATGGTCAACCGCGCACTCATCCCCAGCCGCACCCGCTGTAACTGTTGCGGCGTGAGCTTGGGAATCGACAGGGTCACCGGAAACTGAGCGCTGCCCTGGCTATCGCCCGCAATTGCCAGGCCACTGACCACGCTGACGGAACCGGTCAGCCGTTCACCGTCGAACCCGTCGCCCATCACCTCCACGGCCTGGCCCTGATGCAACTGGTTGATGTCCAGCTCCGAAACCCTGGCGACGATCTTGAGCCGTTCGATATTGGCCAGGCCGAACAGCACCTGACCCTGGCTCACCTTGCTGCCAGCCTGCACGGGGGCATTGTTATTGCCGCCGCCTTGGGACGAACTGCTGTTGCCGGGAGCCGGGACCACGATGCCGGAAAACGGCGCCTTCACCTCGCGGCCATCGAGCAGTTTGTGCAGGGCGTCGTATTTCACCGTGGCGTTGGTCAGCTCCATGTCAGCGATCTGGCGGTACTCGCCTTTGCCCTGATCCAGTGCCTGTTGCAGTTCACTGCGTGCCGAGGCCAGGTCCAGTTGCTGCTGTTGGGTTTGTTGCCGCAGGTCGTCGAGCTCATTGCGCGGGATGATGCCGCGCTTGAACAGGTTCTCGCTTTCGGTGAGTTTGCGTTGGTTATTGCCGGCGGTCATCTCCGCCGTGCGCAGGGTGCGACGCGCGCGGCTGACCGTCGTGCCGCTGTCCCAATCCTGCATTTCCTGCACGGTGCGTCGGGCCTTGAGTTGCGCAGACAAGGCATCGCGCAATTGCACTTCGAGAGTGGACGGGTCCATCTGCAACAGCACTTGGCCGGCCTCCACACGCTGGCCCTGTTCCACCAGGTTGGCCTGCACATTGCCGTCGAAGGGCGCGGTGAGGGTGATGGTGGTGTCGGGTTCGATCTTGCCCACCAGGCCAATCTGATGCACCAGGGGGTCGGGTTTCACTGCCAGCCACTGTTCGGCTGCGGCGGTCTGGTTGGCGGCAGGGCTGCGCACGCTCAGCAGGGCGATGCCCGCACCCGCCAACAGCACGATCAACACAGCACCCAGCAGGCGTTTGTTTTTAGTAGTCATTGAGGGCGATTTCCCAACTTTCCAGCGTCATGCCCAGGGTCAAATCGAGCTGGGTCTGGGCGTTCAGATAAGCAATCAGCGCATTAAGCTGCGCGTTTTCGGCGTTGCGCAAATCGGTTTCGTAGCTCAACACCTGAAAGTTGGTGGAGCGCCCGGCGCTGAGTTTTTCCCGTTCGATCTCGATCTTGCGCCGCGACAGTTCCACCGCGCGCTGGGAGATTTCATATTGGCGCCAGCGAGTGCCGAGGTCACGCACCACGTCGTTGACGCTGCGCTCCAGTTCCTGGCGTGCGTCGGTGATGCGGATCTCCTGGTCTTCCACATTGACCCGCGCGCGCACTTCGGCTTGGCGCGTGCTGATGTCGCCGATGGGGATCTGTACCTGCACCCCAGCGTAGCTGTCCCAGGTGCGGTTGTTGGTATTGCCGGCGTCGTTGTTGTAGGCATCGCGTATCTGGTTGGCCCCGGCCACCAGGTCCACTTGCCAGCGTCCGGAGTCCTTGGCGATTACCAGGTTGAGGTCGGCCTGCTGGCTGCCGAGCAGGGCGGCAAGGTATTCCGGCTGCTGGGTCTGCGCCAGGTTGAAGGCCTGGCGCTTGTCGATGACCATCGGCTTGGCCTCCAGGGCTTCACTGGCGCGGATCGGCGTCGACAAGTCCAGTGCCAGCAGGCGCAGCAGGGCCAGGCGGCTGGTGTCGAGCTGGTTCTGGGCCTCTTCCACGCCCAGTTGCTGGGTGGCGATATCGGCTTCAGTCTGCACGATCTCAAACTCGGCCATGCGCCCGGCGGCGATCAGTGCCTTGTTCACCTCCAGCAAGGTCCCGGAACGTTTGAGGGCGTCCTGCACGATGCTCAGTTGTTCCTGGGCGCGCAGCAGTTCGCGGTAGGTGGCGATGATCTGGCTGATGGTCTGCGCCACGGTGGCCTTGAGGTTCAGGCGGTTGGCCTGTTCCGACAGGCGTGACAGGCGCAGCGGTGCGGTGGTGGCGTCCCAGCCGGCGCCGCGCATCAGCGGCTGGATGATCGCCAGGTCCAGGCCATCGCTGCGGTAGCGCCCGGCGCGGTCGGCGTTGTTCAGTTGCTGGGTCCAGGCCATGCTCAAGCGCGTGCCGTACTCGCCGAGCAGGGTTGCGTTCGGCGCCAGGTTGGCGTTGCGCGAGTTGTCCGCCGAGCCGCGAGTGTTGCGGTAGTAGCTGTTGAGGGTGAGCTTGGGGTTGAACGTGTCTTCAGCGACGCGCAGGTCGAATTTCTGCGCCACCCGCTGCAGGTACGCGCTGCGAATCGCCGGGTTGTTGCGCAGGCCCAGGTACACCGCATCACCCAGGGTCATGGTGGTGACCTGGGCGTTCAGCGAAACGCTGCGGTCGTAGCCGCTGCGTGTGGTACTGGGGGCCGATGGGTTGATCACCACGTCGGCCGCCGCGCAGGGCAGGCTTGCCAGGGCGAGGGCCAGCAACAGGCCTTTATTCATCGCGCAGGGCCTCCACCGGCTGCAACTTGGAGGCCGACACCGCCGGGTAGATCCCGAAGAACAACCCCACCAGCAAAGTACTGCCCACCCCCAGGGGCAAGGCGGCGGCCGCCAGCACAAATGCCCAGCCCGACATCCACGCATAGAGCCAGGCGGCTGTCATGCCCAGTACCGCGCCACACAGTGCGCCCACGGCGGTCAGCGTGACCGCTTCGAGCAGGAACAGGTTGCGGATGTCTCGCTGGCGCGCGCCCAGCGCCATGCGGATACCGATTTCGCGGCGGCGCTCCGAGACATTCATCAGCATCACGTTCATCACGCCCACGCCGCCCCCCACCAGCGAGATAGCCCCCAGGGCCAGCAACAGGTAAGCAAAGGTGCGGCTTTGCCGGGTCATGCCGTCGATCATTTGCTGAGGCACCTGGATGTCGACCGTGTGGTCGGTGAGTTGGCGTTGGAGTTCGGTGGCGGCGTTGTGGGCGATACGTTCCATGTCCTGGCCGGGCGTGGCGCGGATGATGACGTTGCCGATCTGCGGCGTGGCGTAGATACGGCGCATGCCTTCGGCGGGAATGAACAGTGATTCGTTGGCTTGTACGGGCATCAATATGGCGCGCGGCTGGCTCTGGAGAATGCCCACCACCAGAAACAGATAGTCATTGATGCGCACGCGGTCGCCCAGTTTGATCGGGTCGCCGGGGGCGCCCAAGGCTTGGGCGAGTTGGTCCCCGATCACGCCATAAGTTTCATTGGCGTCGAAGACGGACAGGAAGCGGCCTTCACGTACGACGATGCGCATAGCGTCTTTAATGTCCGGTGTTGTGCCGACAAAGTTCGCATTGGTGGTGCGGCCATGGAAAACCATGGGCCCGCTGAACAAAGTGAGCGCACCAATGTGAGCGATGCCCGGCACGGCCTCGCGCACGGCTTCCAGATCAAGGCGGGCGCGCATCGGGGCAGTGCTGTTGCCTTTCGGGGGGAACTGGGCCACCAGGGTGTCGGTGCCCATGTCCTTGAAAATCATCGCGGCGTCGACCGCCGCGTTGTGGCCGATATTGATCAGGGCCACCACGGACGAACTGCCGATGACAATGCCCAGCAGCGCCAGGACCGAGCGTTTGCCCAGGGTGCGCAGGCTCACGAAGGCTTCATGCAGCAACTGGCTGAGGCTCTGTTCGACCCGCAGGCTCATAGGCCTCCAGCCTCTTGCACCACGCCGTTGCGCACCAGGATCTTGCGGTCCAGGCGTTCGGCGATGTGAGGGTCGTGGGTGACGATGATCAGGGTGACCTGTTGCTCGCGGTTCAGGGCCAGGAGCAAGTCCATGATCTCTTGCGCGGTGGTGCTGTCGAGGTTGCCGGTGGGCTCGTCGGCGAGGATCACCGAGGGCTTGCCCACCAGCGCCCGGGCAATCGCTACACGCTGGCGCTGGCCGCCGGAGAGGTCGGCGGGGCGGTGATGGGCGCGTTCGGCCAGGCCAACCTGGTCGAGCATGCGCAGGGCCTGCTCCACCGACTCGTGGCGTGATACACCCCGGTAGCTCAGGGGCAGGGCGACGTTGTCGAGGGCGCTGAGGCGCGGCAGCAGGTTGAAGCTCTGGAACACGAAACCGATCTGCTGATTGCGGATCGCGGCCAATTGGTCGGGGCTGGCGCTGAAGATATCGTGACCGGCAAAGTGATACTCGCCGCAGTTGGGCAGGTCCAGCAGGCCGAGAATGTTGAGCAGGGTACTTTTGCCGGAGCCGGAAGCACCGAGAATGCCGCAGCTGTCACCACTGGCGATGGACAGGCACACATCATTGAGAATGGACAGTTCTTGCCCGGCGAGCTGATAACGCTTGCCGATGCCTTGCAGGGAGATCAAGCCTGGGTGCGCGGGGATATCTGTCATCATGACTACGCCTGCAGTCTCGACGGTGCCTCCATGCCCCCGGTAAATCCTTGTAACAAGTTCGGGAGCTGCCTGGTACGCGTCACGGACTGGTTTTATTTCTTGTTTTTAAAATATTGTTTGAATAGTAACCGTGTTCCAGGCGCTCCGCCAGCCATGGATGTAGAGCGGTTTTACCCTTTGAAACGATTTTTCCAGCGGCCGTTCCGAGGGGCAAAAAAACGTCTCAGCTAGCGGCGATGTGCCCGTTTATACAGGCTTTTAGTAGTATGGCGCAGTGTCACTACTTGCTTTCGAAAGGCCGCCCCGGTATAAAAAATCAAATTATTTTTTAAAACAATATTTCCCACGTGGAACCCCTATGGTCGCGAAGAAACTCAGCGCTCCAAACGTTACCAAGACTCGACTGCTGGATGCGACAGAGGCTCTCTTCATCAAATACGGCTATGACGCCGTGCTGCTCCGGCAGATTACCGAGCGCGCCCAGGTGAACCTGGCCGCCGTGAACTACCACTTCGGGGACAAGGATTCCCTGATGAAAACCCTGTTGATGCAACGCCTGGAGCCGCTCAACGAGCAGCGCCTGGAATTGCTCGCGCGCTGCGAAGCCGAATCCGACGGCCCGCTCGATTGCGATACCTTGCTCGGCGTGCTGTTTGCCCCGGCCATGGGCCTGGAGCGCAGTGACCCGGCCAGCGCCAGCGGGGAAGGGCGTTCGTTTATCCGGTTCCTGGGCCGGGTCTACAGCGACACCTCGCCGTTTATCCAGGAATACCTCAAGGTGCATTACCAGCCGGTGTTCCAGCGTTTCTTCGAAGCCTTCGCCCTGGCCTTGCCCGACCTGCCACGCAATGAGTTGGGGGTGCGCCTGCAATTTGCCCTCAAGGCGATTTCCGGGGTCATGGCCGGCACTGAACTGCGCCTGTTGATGAACTCCATGAGCCTGGGCCGTCCAGCCACGGATGCCGAGGTGATGGCCAAGTTGATCACCCTGGTGTCAGCGGCGATTCGTGTGCCGCAGCAGAGCCCGGAGGCCGAGAATGCCTTGGCCAAGGTGCTGGACACCCAGCGCGCCATTCGCGAACAGGCCAATGAACCGGTTGCCAAGGCCTCGCGCTAGCTCGAATTCCAGGCAAAAAAAACCCGCTGGGGCGGCGGGTTTGATGTGAAGCATTTGTAACGGATGAGGCTTCACACTACGGCTCGGGATGTGAATAAAACGTGAAAAGTTTGTAAGGGAAAGTGTGAAAACGTTGAGATGTGTAAACGTTTCTGAATTTTCCTATTGTGCCCGCCGAATTCAGATTTTCCAGTGGCCGGCGCTCTTCGCCAGCCGCTGGCGCATTGCGTCCACGTTCTGCGCCAATTGCACGGTCAACAAGCGATAACCATCCAAAGCGCTATAAACCGGCGCGTCCAGTGCGGGTTCTACCCCGATGTGGCTGGTACGCTCCAAACGCTCCGTCACCCCCGATTTCAACGCCCGCGCCATCCCCACCAACTGCACGCGGATCTGCCGGTGCTCGGCCTTCAACATCACCTGCATCCGCGCGCTTGCCTGTTCATCGCGCGGGTCCGGCCGCGTATTGCCCAGAATCTCCAGGGTGCTGATGCACATGCGCAGGTGGCGCTGGATCGCATCCAGTTCGGTCATGGAGATGCGCACTTCCTTGGACACCGACGGCATCAACGAACGCAATTGCAGCATCGCCGCGTTGAGGCGGTTCATCAGCTTGAGGTGTTCATCGTCGGTCACTGACCGCCCGCTGATGATCCGGCTATAAATCTCGGCGCAGTCACGCAAGGCACTGGCCAGGTTGTAGCGCCACGAATACACCGCATACAGCGGCAGGGCGAAGGAGAAAGCCAGCGCCAACACGATACCGATCAGGATGTCCACGGTACGCCACAGGCCATCGGAGATCGGATTGTCCCCGTGGCCTGCGACGATAAACACCGTGATTGCCGACAGCAGCGCGATGTACCCGCCCTTGCCGATGGCGTGATAGGAAAAGAACCCGCACACCACCGACATCAACAGATAGGTCAAGAGCGGCTCGCCGAAATAAGCCTGTTGCAGCACCAGCAACAAACCGACGCTGGCGCCGATCAAGGTGCCGTAGGCGCGCTCCACCGCTTTTTTGCCGATATTGCCGTGATGCTGCAAGCCGCCGATCACGATCAGCATGGTCACCGATGCCCATTCACCGTGGGGCAGGTTGATGCCGGTGGTCAGCAGGATCGTCGCCAGCAAGCCGATGGACACGCGCACGGCGTGGATCAGCTTGGCGTGGCGGTAGCGGCGGTAGGGATCGAGCAGAGGGCGCAACAGGCGCCGGAAGATCATATTCATGAGGTCTAACTTCAAGCCAGGACCCTGTAGGAGCCGGCTTGCCGGCGATGGCGATCTTGCGGGCGCCATCGCCGGTAAGCCGGCTCCTACAGGGGGAGTGTCAGAAAATGTAGTCGGTAGTCAGGAAGCTCGAATCGCGGTTGCGCAGGATGTCGCTGACCAGCGCCTTGTTGCTCTCCTGGAACTTGGTCGCCACCAGTGTGCGGATCGAGAACACCCGCAACGCGTCATGCACCGACAACGTCCCCTCGGCCGAATTCTTGCGCCCGTTGAACGGGAAGGTGTCCGGCCCGCGCTGGCACTGGGCGTTGATGTTGATGCGGCCGACCTGGTTGGCGAAGGTATCGACCAGGCGCCCGACTTCCACGGCGTTGGTGCCGAAGAGACTCAGCTGTTGACCGAAGTCCGAGTCCAGCACGTACTCGATCACGGTTTCCAGGTCGCGGTACGGCACGATCGGCACCACCGGGCCGAACTGTTCTTCGTGGTACACGCGCATCTGCGGGTTCACCGGGTACAGCACCGCCGGGTAGAAGAACGACCCACGGCTCTCGGCGCCGTGCTCATTCACCACCTTGGCGCCGTGCTGCGCGGCATCCGCCACCAGCCCGTTGAGGTAATCCACCTTGCCCACTTCGGGCAAGGGCGTCAGCGCCACGCCGTCTTCCCACGGCATTCCGGGCTTAAGCGTGGCCACCTTCTTATTGAATTTTTCGATAAAACTGTCGACCACGGCTTCATGCACAAACAGGATTTTCAACGCCGTGCAACGCTGGCCGTTGAACGACAGCGAACCGGTGACGGCTTCGCTCACCGCGTTGTCCAGGTCCACGTCGGGCAGCACGATGCCGGGGTTTTTCGCGTCCAGGCCCAGGGCAGCACGCAAACGGTGTGGCTTGGGGTGCAGCTTTTTCAGGTCGCTGGCGGCCTTGTTGGTGCCGATGAACGCAAAGATATCGATCTTGCCGCTGGCCATCAGCGCGCTGACGGTTTCGCGGCCGCTGCCGTAGATCACGTTGATCACCCCGGCCGGGAAGCTGTCGCGGAACGCCTCCAGCAACGGGCGGATGAGCAACACGCCAAGCTTGGCCGGCTTGAACACCACGGTGTTGCCCATGATCAGCGCCGGGATCAGCGTGGTGAAGGTTTCGTTGAGCGGGTAGTTGTAGGGGCCCATGCACAACGCCACGCCCAGGGGCACGCGGCGGATCTGGCCGAGGGTGTCCTGTTCCAGCTCGAAACGGCTGCTGCGGCGGTCGAGTTCCTTGAGGGCGTTGATGGTGTCGGTGATGTAGTCGCAGGTGCGGTCGAATTCTTTTTGCGAGTCCTTGAGGTTCTTGCCGATCTCCCACATCAGCAGCTTGACCACCGCTTCGCGCTGCTCGCGCATGCGCCGCAAAAACGCTTCTACGTGCTGGATCCGATCGGCCACGCGCATCGTCGGCCATTCACCCTGGCCCCGGTCGTAAGCGCGCACGGCGGCGTCCAGGGCGGTGAGGGCGGTTTCGGCGTCCAGCAGCGGCGTGCTGCCAATGTGCACGCGTTCTTCACCGAACTGCACCGGGCTTTGTACCCGGGCCAAGGGACCGTTCCACACGTGCAACTGGCCATCGACCAGGTAATCCCGTTGTTCAATGGGCGCCCCAAGCTGGAATTGCGCGGGAATCTCGGCGGCGGTGGCGGGAAACAGCTGGGCGAGCAGGTTGCTGGTGGTCATGTCGCTACCCCTGGAATAGTTGCAAAACATGACTAGAGAGTCACCCAACAACAGGCTCTATGGCAAGGCTTGCGCGCTTTCTTCTACGCCTGCGGGTAAACTGCGCGGCTTTTCAGAAGGAGTTCACATGAGTCAGTACCAGCCGGGCATTCTTGCCGCACCGGTGCCGTTGCAGGCACGCCATCTGTTTTTTGCCGTGGAAAGCCTGGCCGCCGTGCCCGCAGCGCTGGACGCACTGGTGCAGTTGACCGATTCGGCGGCGGTGGTCGGTTTCGGTGAGCCGCTGGTAAACGCTTTGGGTGTTCACATTGATGGCCTGCGCCCATTCCCGGCCGTCAGCGGCCCGGGCGCGCACAACCCGTCGACGCAGCAGGCGTTGTGGGTGTGGTTGCACGGGGTGGATCGCGGTGAACTGCTGCTGCGCAGCCGCGCGTTTGAAAAAGCCCTGGCCCCGGCGTTTCGCCTGGTGCAGATGACCGAAGGCTTCCGCTACAAGACCGGCTTTGACCTGACCGATTACGAAGACGGCACCGAAAACCCCCACGACGACGCCGCCGTCGAAGCCGCCCTGACCGACAGCGGCGCCAGCTTCGCCGCGATCCAGCAGTGGCAGCACGATCTTGACGGTTTTGCCGCGCTGCCAGCCCAGGAGCGCGACCACATCATCGGCCGTCGCCATGGCGACAACGAAGAACTGGACGACGCCCCGGCGTCCGCCCACACCAAGCGCACGGCCCAGGAAAGCTTCACCCCGGAAGCCTTCGTGGTGCGCCGTTCGATGCCATGGGCCGAGAACGGCCAGGCGGGGTTGATGTTCCTCGCGTTTGGCCATTCCTTCGACGCGTTCGAAGCACAACTGCGCCGCATGAGCGGGCTGGAAGACGGGATTGTCGATGGCCTGTACCGCATCAGCACACCGCTGACCGGTGGCTACTACTGGTGCCCGCCGATCAAGGACGGGCACCTGGACCTGAGCGCACTCGCGTAGCTCCATCTACCTGACATACCGAGCCGCCTGCATCGCCGGCAAGCCAGCTCCTACCTTGGATATGCGCCACAGCGCCAAACCTGTAGGAGCTGGCTTGCCAGCGATGGCGGTGCGTCAGCTTGCATCGCTGCAACGGATAGACCGCGATCGCCGGCAAGCCGGCTCCTACCTTGGATATGCGCCACAGCGCCAAACCTGTAGGCGCTGGCTTGCCAGCGATGGCGATGCGTCAGCTTGCATCGCTGCAACGGATAGACCGCGATCGCCGGCAAGCCGGCTCCTACAGTGGGTGCGTCGTGCCCCCCATCCTCTCGATCAGTTGTTCTGCATATCCCTGTGCGCCGCCTGGCGCTGCGCAAACAGCGGCATCATCCCGGCGCCCCGGCAGTGGCGGCAGCCATACACCCCCAGCACCACCGGCTCCTTGACCACGGGCTTGGGCGTAGGCGCCTGCTCGAACCACGTCGGCGCCACAAAACGGTAGCCCTGGCCCGGCGCCGTGGCGATGTAGAACGAATCATCGTCGTCGAGGGCACGCCGCAGTGTCTTGATCTGCGTGCGCAGGTTGCATTCTTCCACCACCAGTTTTGGCCAGGCGATGTCGAGCAGTTCGGTTTTCTCCAGCAGTTTGCCGGGCCGTGAGGCGAGGGCGATAAGCAAGGTCAGGGCACGGCTGCCCAACGCCACGGGTTGCCCGTGCTTGAGCAGCAGATGACGTTGGGGCAGCAGGCGAAACGGGCCGAAGTGGATCTCGAAGGAAGCGTCATCGGTGAGGTAGCTGCGGGTCGGGTACGTCATGTCATTTAACCTTTATGCGTTGGAATCACAGCCCGGTGCGGCTCCCTTTTGCGCCGGGTTGCAGGGGAGGGTCAGGTAGTGATTGCAGGGATCGAATGTGCAGTCATGGAGCACCTGGAAGTTCTTTCATATAGCGGCGCCTGCGAACTAAGGGTTTTGGCTATTAGTGCAACTGTACTAATTTTCTTGGAAAAATTAGTTGCCCACGAGGTTTAAGGTCACTCGCGCCGAGCTATCAAACGCGATCATTAAGTCGCTTTTGTTACAAATGGAAATATCTGGGAAGTTGGGCAAAAGGCTATTAGCGAAAAATGTGAAGTTGTCCCGAAAAAAGTTGTGAAGGTGTGACCTATCAGTCACTTCGGTGCAGGTTTGCTGGGCAGCAAGGCTCGATGAGTCAGAGTGAGAGCCCCGTAAACAGGGGGTTCTGGCGTGTCTTGAATTTTTTATAAAAGTTCCATGACCCTGGTCTGGTGAGTTTTTCTCAACGCAACGTTGAGCCAAACCTTTCACACGCTGTATCTGAAACGTTTCACAAGCTTTCACAGCGAAGGCGTTTTGATCCTGAGTAGTATGGATCCCATGCAAACCAACGGCGGTTCGAAAGCTCACTGTCTGACGTTTTGGGCATTCACCGGTTTGCATACTTTCAGTTTGCTGTTGCGCAACTGAATAACTTCCCTATCGATGCAAGGAGATGAACATGGCTGATGTCCCACCAGTAAAAGCAGGCGGCGCCGACGACGCTATCGCGAAGATGGAAGCGACCTTCAACATGGCTATCGAGAAGTCGGCCAAGATCACCGAAATCAGCACCGCGAAAAAAGCGGAGCTCGACGCCACCAAACAGCGTCCGCAGAACTGATTCGCCAAAACGGGCGGCGCCGGCGCTGCCCGTTTACCTCCTGATTGTTGACCCCGTTGCACCGTTGTTGATCGGCACAGGCGTGCCTGCGGCCTGTGATTCTCAAGGGGGCAAACCCGAACATGACAGCCTTGATTTCTTTGGGTCCGGTCGCCGGTATTGGCGCACCGACCCTGACAGTGACCGGTGGTTTGCACCAGGGCAGTTCCCTGGTGCTCGACCAGCCGGTCTATACCATCGGCGCCGACCTGGCGGCCGATCTTGTACTCAGCGATCCCGGCATTGCCGGCCTGCACCTGCGCCTGCGTTTTGAAGGCGGGCACGTGGCGGTCGAGGCCCTGGGTGGTGAGGTGCTGATCGCCGGTCTGGTGCGTATTCCCCAAGGCAGCGGCCATCGCGCGCGGCTGCCCTTGCAACTGCGTATTGGCGCGGCAGGCGTGAGCCTGGCACTGCCGGCGGGCGCAGAACAGCCTGTGGCCGCACCGCGCAAGTGGACGCCGTGGATCGTCGCCACGGCGTTGCTGTTCATCTGTGCGGGCGCGTTGGCGTTTCGCAGCGAAGCACCGCTGATTCCCGCAGCCGCCGTGGCCGAGACGCCGGCCGTGAAAAAACCTTCCCGCGAGCAGGCCAAAACCTGGCTTGAACAGCAATTGCTGGCAGCCCGTCTGGACGGCATCAAGGTCAGCAACGGCAACGGTCAGCTCAGCGCCGTGGGCACCTTCGAGCAGTCCCAGAAACCGCAGTGGCTGGCCTTGCAACAAGCCTTTGACCAGCGTTACGGCCAGCAAGTGGTACTCAACCCCCGGGTCACCGCGCGCGCGGATGCTGCGCGGCCGCGTGTGCGGTTCCAGGCCGTGTGGTTCGGCACCAACCCTTATGTGATCAACGACAGCGGCAAGCGCCTGTACCCCGGCGCGGCACTGGCGGACAACTGGGTGCTGGAGCGCATCGAGAACAACCAAGTGATTCTCGCCCGAGGCGAGGAGCGCTTTACCTTCACGTTATGAGCACGTCCATGGAATGCACACGATCCAACCGTAGGAGCGCCCTACGCCCAATACGAGCCCATGCATGAAAGTCGAACCCCGCCCGCTCATCCAAAGTGACGTACGCAGCGCGCCGGTCGAAGCCATTCGTCCGGTCAGTTCGCGCCAGGCGACCGCATTCGAAGCGGTCCTCAAGACCCGCAAGACCCAGACACGCCGCTCCCTGCGCAGTGACCTTGAAGAACTCACCAGCGCCGCCGGCGTCGACTCGCTGCTGTTTGGCAGCGCACGTTCCCTGGAGCTGCTGGAGCACGTGATGGAACACATCCTGCCGACCCTGGACGCCGAGCCGCACATTAAGGAACTGGCCACCGAGTTGATCGGCGAAGAGATCGAGATGCGCCGCAACCTCGAACAGCAACGCTCGGAGGTACATGCCTGATGGCCCGCGATAACGACGACGCCGTGCAACTGCTCAAGGGCATTGGCGAGCTGTACCGGCGCAATGGCCAGTCCCAGCGCGCCCTGGTGATGTTGCTGATCGCCGTCAGTGTCGCGCCCCAGGACGGCGTGCTGCTGCGTTCGCTGGTGCTGGCCTTCACCGACAGCGGCGATGCCACCCGTGCGTTGGGTGCCCTGGACCGTCTGGTCGCCCTGGAAGGCGAGTCCGCCAGCCTGTTGCTGCTGCGCGCCCGTGCGCTGTGGTACGGCGAGCGCAAGGACGAGGCGCGCCAATGCTTCAAACGCTACCTGGCCGCACGCAGGGCCGGAGCATGAGTGCACTCAACCGCCTGAACAACCTGGCGCGCCTCGCTGCGCAGCGCACCGACGTGATCATTGTCGCCTTTATGCTGATGGCGATTGTGATGATGATCATCCCGCTGCCCACCTACCTGGTGGATGCGCTGATTGGTCTCAACATTGCCCTGAGCATCCTGATCCTGATCGTCGCGTTCTACATCGGCCATTCCGTGGAGTTCTCCGCGCTGCCGCCGCTGATCCTGCTCAGCACGCTGTTCCGCTTGTCGCTGTCGATCACCACCACACGCTTGATCCTGCTGCACGGCGACGCCGGCCACATCGTCAAGGCCTTCGGCGACTTCGTGATCGCAGGCCAAGTGGTGGTGGGCATGGTGGTGTTCCTGATCATCACCGTGGCGCAGTTCGTGGTGATCACCAAGGGCGCCGAGCGCGTGGCGGAAGTGGCCGCGCGCTTCACCCTGGACGCGATGCCCGGCAAACAGATGAGCATCGACAACGACCTGCGCAACGGCGATATCGACCAGGCCGAAGCCCGTCGTCGTCGTTCGCGCCTGGAGCGTGAAAGCCAGATGTTCGGCGCGATGGACGGCGCCATGAAATTCGTCAAAGGCGATGCCATCGCCGGCCTGGTGATCCTGGCGGTCAACCTGCTGGGCGGCATGCTGATCGGCATGATCGAGCGCGACATGCCCTTTGGCGTCGCGGTGCACACCTACTCGCTGTTGACCGTGGGTGACGGCCTGATCGCACAGATCCCGGCGCTGCTGATTTCGGTGGCGGCGGGCACGGTGGTGACCCGTGTGAACAGCGACGGCGAAGCCGGCGACCTGGGCAGCGAGATCATCAAGCAACTCGGCGCCAGCTACCGTGCGCTGGGGTTGACCGCGCTGATCATGATCGGCGTGAGCCTGTTGCCGGGCTTCCCGACGTGGGTGTTTATCGGCTTGTCGGCGGTGTTTGGTGGCGCAGCGTTCATGATGTATCGCCGCCATAACCGCCAGCCCGAGGACGAGGTTCAGGTGCTGGCCGAGCTGCCGGAGCCGGTGGTTGACGTGCAAGCCGAACTGGATGACAACCTGCTGCCCGACACCCGCGTGCTGCTGACCCTTGGCAGCGGCTTGTCCCAGAGCGCGCCACGCCAGTTGCTGCGCCAGCGGGTCGAGGCGTTGTGTCACGACATTCGCACCGACCTGGGCGTGGATGTGCCGGTGCCAGGCATCTACATGGAAGCCAAGGCCACGCCCGGCAGCTTCCGCGTGTCCCTGGAAGGCGTGCCGGTGAGCGAAGGCGAGTTGCCGATCAACTGCCTGTTGCTGCAGGACGACCCGGTGCATGTGCAGTTGCTGGACATCGCCACCGAGCAGGCCGATTCACCGCTCAACGGCCGGAGCGCGCACTGGATCGAGCGCCAGCACGAAGACACCTTGCGCAACGCCGGCATCGGTTTCCTGCTACCTGATGAAGTGCTGCGCGGTGTGCTCGAACGCAGCCTGCGCCGCTATGCCGCTGACTTCCTCGGTATCCAGGAAACCCGCTTGCTGCTGGAACGCACCGAAGCCACCTACGGCGAACTGGTCAAGGAAGCCTTGCGCCTGGTGCCCCTGCAACGGGTGGCCGAAACCCTGCGCTTGCTGGTGGGTGAAGGCGTGTCGATCCGCAACCAGCGTGCGTTGCTCGAAGCCATGGTGGAGTGGGGCGCTCGCGAAACCGACGCCGGGCGCCTGACCGAACACCTGCGTGCCGCACTGGCGCGCCAGATCAGCCATCAGTACGCCGACCGCAACCGCGTCATCGGTGCGTTGGTCTTGGCGCCGGGCCTGGAAGACCAGTTGCGCGCATCCCTGCGCCGCCAGGAGCCTCAGCGTGAATTGATCCCCGAAGACATCAGCCGCGCCTTGCTCGCCCAGTTGCGCCAGGCCTGTGAGAACACCCGCGAGGTCAACAGCGCGGTATTGCTGGTGCACCCGGAACTGCGCCGCAGCCTGCGTCGCCTGGTGCTGCGCGGCGAATTGGACCTGGCGGTGTTGTCGTTCCGCGAGCTGGCCACCGAGTACAACCTGCAAGCGCTGGTGACCATCAGCCTCACCGATATCTCCAACCGTCGCGCGCCTGCCGCGGCTTCCGTCACTTCCCTGGCGTCTGCCTCATGATGCGTTTTTGTGTGCTGTTGTTCGCGTTGATTTGCACTGCCAGTCAGGCCCAGGAAATTGCCGCCGGCGCCGGAGGCACCCTTAACCTGGCGTCCGGTGAAGGGCGCATCCTGCACTTTGTGGCACCGGTTGATTCGGTGCTGGTGGCCGAGCCGAACGTGGCCGACCTGCAAGTGGTGTCACCCGGCACGCTCTACATCTTCGGCAAGGCACCGGGCAATACCAGCCTGATTGCCTTGGGCAACGACGGTAAACAGGTTGCCAGCCTGACCTTGTCGGTCAGCAGTGGCACCCAGGCGGTGACGGCACCGATGCAGGAACTGCACCCCGGCAATGGCGCGCAGATCACGGGTGCCGGTAACCGCCTGATCGCCAAGGGCACCGTTGGCTCTGTCGCTGAAGCCACCGACCTTAATGCGCTGCTCAACCCCCAGGGCCAGGGCTTTCAAAGTGCGATCAACACCACCGAATACACCGGCGCCGCCCAGGTGAACCTGCGCGTACGGTTTGCCGAAGTGTCGCGCTCGGAACTGCTGCATTACGGCGTGAACTGGAACGCGATGTTCAACAACGGCACGTTCTCGTTCGGCCTGATCACCGGTGGCCCGTTGGCGGCCGCGACGGCCGGTGGCCTGGCGACGGCGGGCACCGGCTCCGGCAATGTGAACATCGACGGCATGCTCGACGCGCTGCAGGCCAACGGCATTCTGCAGATCCTCGCCGAGCCGAACATCACCGCCATGACCGGCCAGACCGCCAGCTTCCTCGCCGGTGGCGAGGTGGCGATCCCGGTGCCGGTCAACCGTGACCTGGTGGGCATCGAATACAAGTCGTTCGGGGTGTCGCTGCTGTTCAACCCGACCTTGCTGCCCAACGGCCGCATCGCCCTGCAAGTACGCCCCGAAGTCAGCAGCGTGGTCAGCGGCGGCACCGTGGATTTCGGCAACTTCCACGTGCCGTCCTTCAGCGTGCGCCGTGCCGATACGCGGGTAGAAGTCGGCAGCGGGCAGACCTTTGCCATCGCCGGTCTGTTCCAGCGTGAAAGCAGCCAGGACATCGAGAAACTGCCGTTGCTGGGCGACCTGCCGATCCTGGGCAACCTGTTCCGCTCCAAGCGCTTCCAGCGCAATGAAACCGAACTGGTGATTTTGATCACGCCTTACCTCGTGGAGCCGGTGCGCGGTCGCACCCTCGCCACGCCCCTGGACGCACAACCGGCTACCGCAGCGGCCACCGGACCGCGCAGCGGCGGGGCGTTCGGTTTCTACATGAATTGATGAGGGGGCCTGCGATGACTGCTTTGCGTGTGTTGATGCTGTTGCCCCTGGCGATGATGGGCTGCCAGACCCACTTGGCACCGGCGTATTACTCCTCTGAATACCGGGCGGATGGTTTGCCGACGCAATGTCAGCAGCCGCCGGCGACGGACACCGTTGGCCTGGGCGAGGATTTCAAGCCGACCCTGGCGTTGGGGTGTGCGAATAATTTGAATTTGATGCAGATGGTCGAGCGCAAGCAGGACCTGACCCAGGGCCGTGCGACGGGCCCGGCCATGGCGGCGCCGGTTGGGCGGGCGGCGCAGGTGTATATCGAGGGGTTTGATCGTGAGCAGTTGCAGCGGCGCAAGGATCAGCAAGAGGCCAAGGCTGGTGCAGCGGGGGGCCAACAATGACCTCCTTCACTGGCACCCGGTATCTCTCTGATTCTCCACATCCCAACTGTAGGAGCTGGCTTGCCAGCGATGGCGCCCACCCAGCCACCCCAACCCTACCTGACACCCCACATTCCAACTGTGGGAGCTGGCTTGCCTGCGATGACGCCCATCCAGCCACCCCAACACTACCTGACACCCCACATTCCAACTGTAGGAGCTGGCTTGCCAGCGATAGCGGTATGTCTGTGTGCATATCCGTTGCTGCGGTAACGGCGGCTTATGGTTCCGCTCTTACAGCGGGTCACTTTTGGAAAGGCCCAAAAGTAACCAAAAGGCCTTCGCCCCACCACTCGGCACCTCGCCTAGGCTCGGTGTGCCCGAACGCAGGCTTGAATCCGTGGGCCGCCGTCATGGGCCATCCCTGGCCCAGGACGGCTAACCCGGCGTCCTGCCGGGTTACCCACGGATTCAAGCCTGCGTTCGGCCAGCGTGGTTTTATGGGGCGACTGAGATCAAAAGCAGATCAAAAGCAGGGCGGTGTTGTGTCAGTTGGAGGCTACCAACCCCAGTTCTTTCGCCTGCGCCACCGGGTCGCTGATGGCTTTGATGCGTTTCGCTTCCGTCACCAATCGCTCACGCTCGGCAGCGGGAATATCATCCAGCGGCAGTGTGGCAACGCGCTGTTCGTACCCGGCCAACACCATCACCAACAGCACATTGCGCTGATGCCGGGGCAGGGCGCGGGGGGATTGGGTGACGGGGGCGATGGCGTCCAGCGCTTGTTGCGATTGCCCACCGAGGGCGTAGGCCAGGGCCAGGTTGCAGCGGTTGTCGAGGTCGTCGGGCTTGAGGCTCAGGCTCTTGGCGAAGGCGGTTTGCGCCGCGGCGGCCTGGCCATTGAGGACTTGCGCGACACCCAGGCGGGTGTAGGCCACCGGCAAGCCGCCGAGGTCTGCGGCTTGGCTCAGGGCCGTGACGGCGCGCTGGGTCTTGCCCAATTGCAATTGCGCGGTACCCAGGCCAAGCAGGGCGTCGGCGTTGCGGGCGTCCAAACCCAGGGCTTGCTGGAAGGCGCGTTCGGCGCCGAGCGCGTCCTTGGCGTCGAGTTTGGCCTGGCCGAGCTTGAGCCACAGGTCGATGCCGGCTCCCGGTTGCGCAGTGGCACGTTCGTACAGCGCCGCCGCGCTGGCGTAGTCGCCGCGTTTGCTCAGGTCATTGGCCAGTTGCAGCGACTTGTCGGAATCGGTCGCAGGTTTGCTGGAGCAGGCAGCCAAAAGCAGGGTACTGGCGAGCAGGAAATTCTTGGACATCGTCACGACTCGTTGGGCGAAGGCGGACGCCATGTAAGCATATTTTTGATGGCCGTCCTATGCCTGTTCGGCAGCAGTTTCGCCCGCGCTGCCGAAGAGCCGGCGTGGTTCTCCCAGCCGTACGCCTACGTGCTGGTTGACCAGGATGTGCGCAGCGCCCTGGAAGAATTCGGCCACAACCTCGACGTGCCGCTGGTGCTCTCCGACAAGGTGCGCGGCAAGGCCCGCAGCACGATTCGCGCGGCCACCGCCGGTGAGTTCCTGCAGACCCTGTGCAGCACCAACGGCCTGACCTGGTACTTCGACGGCAACCTGCTGTACCTCAACACCAGCGACGAGATCACCACCAAGCTGTTCAAGGCCAGTGCCCTGAACCTGGACCAGTTGCAGGCCTACCTCAACAGCCTGGACGTGTTCGGCCAGCAGCTGTCGATGCGCAATGGCCCCGAGGGCGATGAAGTGTTCGTGTCCGGCCCACCGCCTTACCTGGCGCTGGTGCAGCAGCATGTGGATCACCTGCAACCCAAGGTCGTGGCCGCCCCGGTGGCGCGCGAGCGCGGTGTGCGGGTGTTCCGTGGCGCGCAAGTCAGTACCGAAACCCCAACCCAGTAAAGGAGCAGCACCATGTCCGTTACCCCGATCGACAGTACGCCCGGCACCGGTGGCCCAAGCCCCGAAGCCAAGTTCAATGCCGCGGTGAACAACGCCAAGGCTGCCGATAAACCGGCCGACACCTCCGACACCAGCGATGCCGAGTTCAACGATGCGCTGATCACCCAGGCGGTCACCATCGGCGGTCAGTTCATCATCATGCCGAAGATGCAGGAACTGCTGAACGACGCCATGTCCGATGACGACGACGAGTAGGTAACCCTTATGACTATCAGTCTCGCCGCTGGCGCTTCGGCCTTGCCGCCGTCTGCTGGCGCGGGGCCCGCAGGGGCCTCGCAGAATCTGTTCGAGCACATGGCCAATACCGCCAAGGGCATGCCCGAAGGCGCGAGCCCGCACCAGATCGGCTCGGGCCTGATGGAGCGCATGAACAGTTTTATCGACCGCACGCGGGCGTTTTCCGAGCGTGCCGACGTACTCACCAATAACCCGTCGGCGCCGCCTCCGGCCTCGGCGGAAATTCGTACGGCCAGTGCTTCGCCCCAGGGCGAGCCGGGCAAGAAAGTCGGCGAGCAACAGGTCGACCAGATCGTCCACTCCCTGGGCAAGATGTTCGACTACTCCATCGAAACCCAGATGGTGGTGCGCGGTGCGACGCAGATTTCCGGTTCCGCCAACACGCTGCTCAAGGGTCAATAACGCCATGCCAAGCCCAAACCGCGCCCTGCGCCTGTTGCTGATCGGCCTGCTGGCCAGCCTGTTGCAGGCGTGCAACACCGACCTCTATACCAACCTCAGCGAGCGCGACGCCAACGCCATGGTCGCGGTGCTGCTGCGCGGTGGCATCCCGGCGGAACGCAAGACCCAGGACAACGGCCAACTCAAGGTGGTGGTCGACGAAGAACGCTTCGCCGAAGCCATGACCCTGCTCGACAACGCCGGCCTGCCGCAGCAGAGCTTTTCCAATATGGGCGAGGTGTTCAAGGGCAACGGCCTGGTGTCGTCGCCGGTGCAGGAACGGGCGCAGATGATCTATGCGCTGAGTGAAGAACTGTCGCACTCGGTGTCGCAGATCGACGGCATCGTGGCGGCGCGGGTGCACGTGGTGCTGCCGGACAACGACTTGCTCAAGCGCGTGATTTCGCCGTCGTCGGCCTCGGTGCTGGTGCGCTATGACCCGGGCACCGATATCAACACCCTGATCCCGCAGATCAAGACCCTGGTGGCCAACGGCATCTCCGGCCTGAGCTACGACGGCGTGTCGGTCACGGCGATAAAAGCGGCCGTCGCCATCAGCCAGAACCCCGCGCAGCCACGGTTGGCGCGTTTCATGGGGCTGTGGCTGCTGGAAGACAACCTGCCCCAGGCGCGCCTGATGTTCGGCGGCCTGTTGCTGATCGCCCTTGGCGCCCTCGGTGTGTTGGCTCGCCAGCAATGGGCAAGGCGCCAGGCCCAGGCGTTGTATGTACTCAAGGAGGGTGAATGAGCGTGTTTGAACGTTGGCAAGGACTGATCGCCGAGCCGTTGCAGTTTGTGCGCGGGCCCAGCCTGGGCGCGTGTTTTGCCGCTGAGCTGCCGGACGAGGTGCTGCACGCCATGCACCGCCAGCCGCGGTTTCGCCAGCGCCTGGAACAGTTGCTGGTGAGCCATTATCAATTGGCCCCGCTGGACCAGCTGGTGACGCCCCTGGCTGCTGATTTGCCGGTGCTGCTGTTGTCGCCGGCGCAGTTCGCCCGCTTGCCGAGGTTGTGCGGCGCCATCTGGCACGCCTCGACCTTGAGCCGCGAGATTCGCCGCGACGTGGTCAACGAACTGCGCGAAGGCCTTGGCGCCGATGTGTTCAGCCAGGCCTTGGCAATGCGCCAACTGGGCGGTGCGGCGGATTTGCTGCGCGACCCCGGCGAGCTGATCGATGCCATCGATCGCGACGGCCAGGGCTGCGTAGCCGCCTGGTTGCACGCCCAGCAGGCAGACCTGCAAGGCTGGCTGCGTTTGCGCTTTGTCTTCCCCCAGGGTCAGAGCGCCCGGTTGCCCCGCGACCTGGAAATCGTGCAGGCCGCCGCTGCGTGCCTGGCTGCCGAGGACACCACCCCATGAGTGAATTACCGAGCCGGCCCACGGCGCGCATCCTGCGGGCCGAAGAAGCGGCGTTGTGGACTGAAGGCTTTGCGTTTCTGCAAGCGGCCAAGGAGCAAGCGCAACAGGTCAAGGCCGACAGCGACCAATGGCTGCAAGCCGCCCGTGCCGAAGGCTTTGAAAGCGCACGCCTGGAGGGTGCCGAGCAAGTGGCGCAACTGCTGGTAGACACTCAATCCCAGGTGCAGCACTACTTGAGCGGCCTGGAGGCGTCGCTGGCCGACCTGGCCTTGGGCATCGTGCGCGAAGTGCTGGGTGAGCTGGACAACGCCGAGCGTATCGCGCGCTGCACCCGCCAAGCACTGAGCGCGTTCCGCCAGGACCAGGCGCTGACCCTGTGGGTGCCGCCCGCCGATGTCGATAGCCTGCGTCAACGTCTCAAGTCCGAAGGCCTGGCGATTGCCGTGGACGCCGATGAGCAACTGGGCGCCGGCCAGGCCCGTCTCAACAGCCCGGCAGGCTCCGTCGAGCTGGGCCTGGAAGCGCAGTTGCAGAACCTGCGCCGCAGCCTGCTGCCGTTTGCCGAAGAAGGTGTGGCATGAACCTGCAGCACCTGTTGCCACGCCTGCATGAGCGCTTGGCCCAGGCCCGCCTGCGGCCGATGCACGGCACCGTGTTGAGCATCCGGGGTGTGCTGTTGCGCGCCAGTGTGGCCGGGGCGAGCATCGGTGAGCTGTGCCAGCTGCGTGACCCGGGCAGCGGCCGCAGCTTGAGTGCCGAGGTGATCGGCTTTGATGGCGACGAGGCGATCCTGTCGCCCATCGGCTCCATGGAAGGCCTGTCGACCCGCACGCAAATCACCGCCACCGGCGAAACCCTGGGCGTCGCCGTGGGCGATGCACAGCTGGGTCGAGTGATCAGCCCCATGGGTGATTTTCTCGACGGTGACGGGCTGGCGCCAACCCTGGCCCTGCAGCATTACCCGTTGCACGCCGAACCCCCTGCGCCGTTTTCCCGGCAACTGATCGTGCGTTCGATGGCGCTGGGGATCCGTTCCATTGACGGCTTGCTGACCCTGGCCCAGGGCCAACGCATGGGCATCTTTGGCGAGCCGGGCGTGGGCAAGTCGTCGTTGTTGGCCAGCATTATTCGCAACAGTGAGGCCGATGTGATTGTGATCGGCCTGATCGGCGAGCGGGGCAGGGAAGTGCGTGAACTGCTCGACGTGCAACTGGATGCCAAGGCGCGGGCGCGCACGGTGGCGGTGGTCGCGACGTCGGATCGCCCGGCCGCCGAGCGTGTGCGGGCAGCATTTGTCGCCACCACCCTGGCCGAATATCACCGCGATCAGGGCCGCAACGTGCTGTTGCTGATGGACAGCCTGACCCGCTTCGCCCGCGCCCAGCGCGAAATCGGCCTGGCAGTGGGTGAACCGCCGACCCGTCGCGGTTACCCGCCGTCCTTCTTCTCGGCCTTACCGCGCCTGCTGGAGCGCGCCGGCCCCGGGCCGACTGGCAGCATCACCGCGTTGTACACCGTGCTCACCGAAGGCGATGCCGCCAGCGACCCGGTGGCCGAAGAGGCACGTTCGATTCTCGACGGGCACATCGCCCTCAGCGCCGAACTGGCCCAGCGCAACTACTTCCCGGCGGTGGACGTGCTGCGCAGCCGCAGCCGATTGATGGAACAGGTCGCCGGTGCCGAGCACAAGCGCCTGGCCATGCGCATCCGCGAGCTGATGGCGCGTTATGGCGAGATCGAAATGCTGATCCGCGTGGGTGAGTACTCCGCCGGCAGCGACCCTCTGGCTGACGAAGCCATCAACCGCCACGCCGCGATTGAAGCCTTCCTGCGCCAGAACGCGGATGAGCCGAGTAACCTGGAACAGACCCTGACCCGTATGCGCCAGGTGTTGGCATGAGAACCCAAGGACATACACCGACCCTTTGTAGGAGCCGGGGGGGGGGGGGGGGGGGGGGGGGGGGGGGGGGGGGGGGGGGGGGGGGGGGGGGGGGGGGGG